>JAJYXY010000185.1 GCA_021801465.1 Pseudomonadota bacterium | reverse complement strand
GGCGGTGGCGCGCCAGGAGGTGGAACGGCGCATCGTGGTGAGTGCGGCTTCGAGTTCGGCGATGTGGGCCTCGAGGGCTTGGATTTTGGCGCGGTCTTCAGAACGGCGCCGGTGGGTGATGCCGCTATCTTCGAGCTCGGTTGCAAGCCGCGCCGTCATGGCATCGAGATATGGCGGCAGGGTGATCGGCCGGCCGGCGCGGCGCAGGCCGACATCGCAATACATCACATAGGCGAGGGCGAAATAGCCCATCTCCCAGCCATATTTCACCATGAATTCGTGGGTTGCCTGAATGACGCCATAGGGTTCGTTGCTGAGCCCGGTTTCGGCGGGAATATAGTCATTCATCACGATCCAGCCATCGGGCGCGATTTTCGGCAAAATCGCTTCGAGATCGCGCACCACACCCTCATAGCGGTGATCGGCATCGACGTAAAAAACATCGACGCTGGCATCGGGAAGGCCGGCGATCATCGCCGCACTGTCACCCTCCAGCACCGACATCTGGCCGCGTGCGATCTCATCGGCAAAGCGGGCGCGATAAAATTCGCCATGCGTTTTGCCGCCAAAAATCTCGGCCGTGGGCCTGTTCCACAGCGTCGGCAGTTCGTGGAGATCGAAGCGATCGATCGCCAGAAACCGCCGCGGGCGGCAGGCTTTGAGGATGGCGCCGGAAAATTCGCCGAGCGCCACACCAATTTCCGCGATCACGGCGTCTTGCGGCCAAAGCGCGAGCGCGGCGAGCCGGCTTGGCACAAGCCGGGCGTTCTGCAACAGCGCCTCGGGCAGCACCGGATAGCGCGCGGGGTCGAGCACGGGGTTGGTCATGGTCACCTGGGCTTCGTCGGTCATCGGAGCGGCGCACCCTATCGCTCTTCGTGTGCGGTCGATAGAGCGGCTGGCGATAGCATTGGCGCCGGCCCTCTAATGCTCTGTCGGGAGCACATCAAAGCGCGCGGTTTTGTCACCCTTTGAGAAGGAAACCAGCGTGACGATGCCGGCATGGTTGACGACGACGGTCAGAATATCGCCGCCAATGCCATTGCCGCCAGTGTCGAGCGAGTGCGGCAGTTGCGCCAGAATCGGGTTGACGTAATTGAGCCCATAGCCGAGATCGGCATCGAAATACGCCGAATCATAGGAGAAATAGCGGGCGATGAGCCCGCCTGGCCCGGGGTCGATGACGTTCGGGGCGCCGAGCCGGTCGGTGACTTCGCGCCAGGTGGTTTGGCCGGGGCTGATGAAGGCGAAGTCGGCCGGTTTCATCGGCTGGTTGATGGTGGTGCGCGTCCAGACGATCGGCGTGCAGGCGCCAAGAAGGGGCGCGAGCGCCAACACGAGAGCAAAAGCGAGGCGTGCCGGCGCGGGCACGGGCTAGCTCCCGAACGGCCAGAACTGGAATTTCACGTTCTGCGTGCGGTTGCCGGCGATGACGTTTTGCACGATGCCTTGCTTGTCGAAGAAGATGTAGATATCATCGCTCGCGATGTTGATGCGCGAAAATAACAGCACCGTCCCGTGCTTCAGCGTATAATGATAGTAATGAAACAATAATTGCCCATCGACGCCTTTGATAAGCTCCGGCTGGCCGAGCAGGGTCATTACCTGCGCCTCAGTCGTCTGGCCGACTTTGATCGCGGTGAGCGCATCGGCGGGGAGCGGCGGGTTGAGATCGGCGCGCGAGGCCGCGCAGCCGGCAAGCGCGAGCGCCGCGCCAATCACAGCGGCGCGCGAGAGTTTTCCGAATTTCCACCGCATGCGACGAGGGCCTCCAGCTTCTTTCCCCCCATTATATGGCGGCGTCTTTCGGAAGCGCTAGGGCGCATTTGCGCGTGGGATCGCGGTTTTGTGAGGCGCATGAGCCGCAACTGCCTCTCACTTGCGACCATCGAACGGCTGGCCGCCCGATGACGAAGGCGTTGGTTCGCCGGGGATTGTCTCGGCAATGTTATCTTCGCGCGATTGCGTGGGCGCGCCGATGCCGTTAAGCCTTCGCCCCGGACCATCGCTGCGCGAAATTCGCCCTTGACGGAGTGGAAAGAGTGGAAATTTCTGAGGTTCGGGAGCAGGGTTTCGCGATGCCGCGGACCAGCCCGTCATATCCGCGCGGGCCGTATCGTTTCACGGATCGCGAATATTTGATCGTGACCTATCGCACTGATCCGGCACTATTGGCGGAGGTAGTGCCAGAGCCGCTGGCGTTCGAGGAGCCTTTGGTGCGTGTTGAATTCCTGCGCATGAGCGGGGGCACGGGGTTTGGCCGTTATGCCGGGGCGGCGCAGACGGTACCGGTTCGCCTCAAGGGCGAAGCGGGCAGCTATACGCACGCGATGTTTCTTGATGTGCATGGGCCGATTTCGGGCGGGCGCGAATTGTGGGGATTTCCGCAGAAGCTGGCGGCGCCGCGGCTCGAGGTTGCGCATGATGTGTTGCTGGGCTCGCTCGATTATGGCCCGGTGCGGGTTGCGACCGCGACGATGGGCTATAAGCATGCCGAGCTGGGCGATGATGCTGTGCACGCGATGTTGCGCGAGCCTGGGTTTTTGCTCAAGATCATTCCGCATGTCGATGGCACGCCGCGGGTTTGCGAGCTTGTGCGTTATTTCCGCCGCGACATTGTGCTGAAGGGCGCGTGGACGGGGCCGGCGGCGCTTTCGCTTGCGCCGCATGCGTTGGCGCCGTTGAGTGCGCTGCCGGTTTTGGAGATCGTCTCTGGTCTGCATCTCATCGTCGATTACACGCTGGCGCTTGGCGAAGTGGTGTTCGATTATCTTGCCGCTGTTTGAGTGAGAGGGAGTTTTGCTGATGAAAGCTGAGGAAGTTCGCAAGCGGGCATTTTCGATGCCGCTTCATAGCCCGGCTTATCCGCCCGGGCCTTATCGTTTCGTCAACCGCGAATACTTGATCATCACCTATCGCACCGATCGGGCGGCGCTGGAGAAGGTTGTGCCAAAGCCGCTGGAGATCGTTGAGCCTTTGGTCAAGTACGAATTCATTCGCATGCCCGACAGCACCGGCTTTGGTGATTATACCGAGACGGGCCAGGTTATTCCGGTGCGTTTTCGTGGCGAGGATGGGGGTTACACCCATGCGATGTTTCTCGATGATGATCCGCCGATCGCGGGCGGGCGGGAGCTGTGGGGGTTTCCGAAGAAGCTTGCGCAGCCGACGTTGCGTGTCGCCCATGATACGTTGCTGGGCACGCTCGATTATGGTCCGGTGCGGGTGGTGACGGGGACGATGGGCTATAAGCATCAGACGGTGGCCCATGAGGCTGCCTTACAGGCGATGGCGCAGCCGAGTTTTCTGCTCAAGATCATTCCGCACGTTGATGGCACGCCGCGGATTTGCGAGTTGGTGCGTTACAAGCTTGGCGATATTACGCTGAAGGGGGCGTGGACGGGCCCGGCGGCGCTGTCGTTATTCCCGCATGCGTTGGCGCCGGTTGCTGATTTGCCGGTGTTGGAGGTGGTTTCGGCGGTTCATTTGTTGGCTGATCTCACGCTCAATCTCGGCGAGGTGGTCTTTGACTACTTAGCCTAACCAGAAAAAGTTTTTTGGTTCTTTTTTTCAAAAAAGAACCCCTTTCCTTTCACTCCCCCTCGCGAAACTCGCTTATGCGGTAGCCTTGCGCAAACAGGGCGGCGCGGAGGGTTGCATGGGTGATGCGTGCGCGGGCCGCGTTTGCGACCACGGGCTTGGCGCGAAAGGCGATGCCGAGGCCGGCGGTTTGCAGCATGGCGAGGTCGTTGGCGCCGTCGCCGATCGCCATCGTCTCGGCGAGCGGGATGGCGTGCTGGGCTGCGAGGGTGCGCAGGATCCGCTCTTTTGCGTCGCGGTCGAGCACGGGTTCGGTGACGGTGCCGGTGAGGGTGGCGCCGTCATTTTCGAGCTGGTTCGCGAAATGCGCGGAAAAGCCGAGATGTTCGGCGATGCGGGCGGTGAAATAGGTGAACCCGCCGGAGACGAGGGCGGTGATGGCGCCGTGGGCGCGCATGGTGGCGATGAGTTCGCGCGCGCCGGCGCTGGGGCGGAGGCGGGCGGCGACGCGATCGAGGGCGGCGAGTGGCGTGCCGCGGAGCCGCGCGACGCGGTCGCGGAGTGCCGTGCCAAAATCAATCTCGCCTTTCATGCTGCGTGCGGTGATGGCGGCGATTTCGGCGCCGATCCCGGCTTCGGCGGCGAGTTCGTCGATCACTTCGGCGGTGATGATGGTGCTGTCCATGTCGGCGGTGAGCAGACGCTTGCGCCGGCCCGCGAGGGGGAGGCAAAACGCGTCGATCGGCCGGGCGCCGAGGAGGGCCGCGATCACCGCCGGCGGCACTGGCGCGGGGCAGGGGAGATCGGCGGCCTCGCCGGGCGAGAGGATTTCCGCCGGCCCCGCGCTTGCGGCGTCGGCGAGTTCGGCGATGGTGGCGGCATCGAGGGTGGTTGCCGCGCGGTCGGCGACGAGGGTGAGGACGTAATTCATGGCGGGCGGACCATGCGGGCGGAATGATGGGGAGGCAAGAGCGGCGACGGCGCTGATCGTCGCCGGGCCGACGGCCTCGGGCAAATCGGCGTTGGCTTTGGCGCTCGCCGAGCGGCTCGGCGGTGTCGTCATCAATGCCGATGCGATGCAGCTCTATCGCGATCTCAGGGTTCTGACGGCGCGGCCGTCGGAGGCAGATCTCGCCCGCGCGCCGCATGATCTTTATGGCGTGCTCCCGCCTAGTCCGCCGGCGACGGCTGCATGGTGGCGGGAGGCGGCGCTTTCCGCGCTCGATCACGCGCGCCGAGAGCGGCGTGTTCCCATTCTCTGTGGCGGGAGCGGGCTTTATCTGCAGGCGCTGGTCGGGGGATTGGCTGCGATCCCGCCGGTCTCCGACGCCGCGCGGGAAGAAGCGCGCGCGCGGCTTGCGGCACTCGGGCCGGCGGCACTCCATGCCGAACTCGCGGCCCGCGACCCCGAGACCGCCGCG
>JAJYXY010000284.1 GCA_021801465.1 Pseudomonadota bacterium | reverse complement strand
GAGAATGACGCGCGCAAGCTGGCCGAGTTCGCGCGCGAAGCGAAGCGCGCTGAGGCCGGCGAGTTCGTTGCCGTTATGGACGATCTCGATGCCGCGCCCGCAGCCTTCGCAGAGACAGCGGATTTGCCGGAGCGGCAAGGCGGTGTGGCCACCATTGATGTGGCCGATGATGTCGGCATCGGCCTCGAGCACGGTATCGGCATCGATATAGCCCGAGCCCGGCACGCTCGGCCCGCCGGTATGGATGGTGCTCTGGATGCCGTATTTGCGCGCGAACGCCACCATCTCCTTGGCCTCATAGCCGGCTTTGACGGTGCCGAGCCCGACCTCGCCGAGCAGCTTCACGCCGGCGGCGGCGAGTTCGGCGAAATCGCTCTCCACCATGCCACGCTCGAGCACCGGCGCGCCGGCGCGGACCTTGACGCCGAGCGGGCGGAAATTGGTGAAAGCGCGCTCGGCGGTGATCGCCAGCGCCTTGACGCCGACGATGTCGCGCGGCCGCCCGGGGAGATGCACCTCGCCGGCCGAGATCATGGTGGTGACGCCACCATGAAGGCAGCTTTCGATCCAGCCGAGCTGGCTCTGGCGCGGCGTCCAATCCCCGAACACGGGGTGGACGTGGCTGTCGATGAGGCCGGGGGCGAGCGCCGTCCCCTGCGCGTCGATCACCACCTTGGCATCCCCGGTGTCGCAATCCTTCTCGCGCCCGAATGCGGTGATGCGGCCGGCTTCGGCCACCACGGTGTCGGCGTCGAGGATGGGCGCTTCGAGCGCGCCCGAGAGCATCAGCCCGATATTGCGGATGACGAGCTTGCCGATCTGGGTTTCCGGTCCGGCGGCGAGGGCCATGAGACGTCTCCTGCTCTCGGGTTTATGCGGCGCCCGCTTCGACCCCGCGCAGATGAAGGCGGCGAAGGGCGCGGTCGATCCAGTGCGCGGTCAGTTTTTCCTGAAGGCTGTTCTGACGCAAGCGCTCGGCGAGTGCTGGGAAATCCACCCGGTCCAACCCCTGATCCTGATTGAAGCAGGAAAAAACAACACTCCGCTCGCCGCTCACCGGGTCGATCTGCGGCTGCAGACATTGCGCGCAGACCTCCTTCATCATGCACTGCATCGGCGAGTTGATCGAGCCGATGGCGCTGTGGCCGGGCTTGAGGAACGGCGCGAGCACGCCATGCCGCGCCGCCCCCACCGCTTGCATCATGCGGTCAGAGCCGATGGCGATGAGGTGCTCGCACGCGGCGAGCGGCACCTCCTGTTCGCCGAGCCGGCCCTCGCCATAGGCCGCCATGGCGGCGACGATATTGCCGACGAAGCTGCGATCCTGCGGCCGGGCCGGGGCAAAGCCCGGCGCCTCATCGCAGCACCAGACGATGACATCGGCGGCGCGCTCGATCTCCTCGACCTTGTAGCGGTCGATCATCTTCTTGTAGCCTGCGAAATAAAGAACTTTCGTGCCGCGCGCGCGGAGGGCTGCGCCGATGCTGAACAGCACCGCATTGCCGAGGCCGCCGCCGACGAGGGCAACCACACTCTTTTCCGGCAATTCGGTCGGCGTTCCGGTCGGCCCCATCAGCACGACGCGCTCACCCGGCGTGAGCGTTGCGCAGAGATCGGAGCTGCCGCCCATCTCGAGCGCGATCACCGCGACCAGGCCGCGCGCCGGGTCGGTCCAGGCGCCGGTCATGGCAAGCCCCTCCATCGCGAGCAGGGTCTCGCCGATCCCTGGCTCGGTGAGGCGCGGGGCGAAGCGCTCGTAATTCTGCAGGCGAAAAAACTGGCCGGGGCGGAAGGCGCGCGCCGCCGCCGGGGCGTGCACCACCACCTCGACGATGGTCGGCGTGAGGCGGTTGACAGCATGCACGCGCGCGACCAGCGCCTCTTCGCAACGCGCGATCACCGCGGCGGCATGATCCGCGGCGGGCGGGCGCTCGGCGAGCACGCGCGAGACCACCGGATAGCCGCGCCGCGCGCTCCCCATCGCTTTGACGACATTGCCGAAGAAACTCGGATGGAGGTCGCCGAAAAAGCTGACGAAGCGGCCATCGGGGGCGCGGTGCATCAGCACTTCGGCGCGTTCCGGCTTGGCGAGGCCGCGAACGGGTGTCACCGGCGCGCCATCCTCGCCGATCGCTTGGAAATAGCGGCCATCGAGGGCGATGCGCCCATCTTCGCGCGCGAGAACGGTGTTGGGCTGGGTGCCGGCGGCGACCAGAATGGCGCGCGCCGGCAAGACCACCTCGCTGCCATCGCCGCGCCGGCAGCGCAGAGAAGCAGCGTGGCCATGCTGATCGACCGTGACCGCGACCGGCGTCAGCCCTTCGGCGAAACGCACGCCCTCCTCGAGCGCTTTCGCGACCTCCTCGTGATTGAGGGTATAGGAGGGCGCGTCGATCAGCCGGCGGCGATAGGCGATGGTGGCGCCACCCCAGGACTCCAGCAGCGGCGCGAAATGCGGCGCCCGACCGGAAGCCGCCGCCGCCGCGCGCTCGGCGCGAATGGCATCGGCATGGGCGAGGAATTCGGCGGCGATCTCGCGCTCCTCCGCCGACCAGGTGGCGCGCACCGCGTCCACACCGCGCTCGGCGATCAGGGTTTCATAGCGGCGGGCGAATTTTTCCACCTGGCGGACGTAATAGGCGAGGCTTTCGGTCGCGGTGTCGATCGCGGTGAGGCCGCCGCCGATCACCACCACCGGGAGACGGATTTGCAGATTGGCGATCGAGGAGAATTTCGCCGCCCCGGTCAATTGCAGCGCCATCAGGAAATCGGAGGCCTGGCGCACCCCGCGCGCAAGCCCGTTCGGCACGTCGAGCACGGTCGGCCGCCCCGCGCCCATGGCGAGCGCGATGTGATCGAACCCCATCGCCCAGGCATCGTCGATCGAAAGCGTCGCCCCGCCTCCGAAACGCACGCCGCCGAACATCGCAAACCCCACCCGCCGCTCGAGCAGCAGGCGGATCAGCTTGAGATAGTTTTTGTTCCAGCGCACCGTGATGCCGTATTCGGCGACACCGCCGAACCCGGCCATCGCCCGGTCATCGAGATTTTCGAACAAGGTTTCGGCGTCGCGGATCGGCGCATGCGGATCGAAGCCGAGCGGCTCGATCTTGAGCCCGTCGATCGCAACCACGCTATGGCCGTCATTGAGCAGATGATGGGCGAGCGTGAACCCGGCCGGGCCGAGCCCGACGACGAGCACCGCCCGCCCGCTTTGCGGGCGCGGCAGCGGGCGGCGGATATCGAGCGGGTTCCAGCGGGTCAGCAGGGCATAGATCTCAACCCCCCAGGGCAGCGCCAGAATATCGCGCAGAACCGAGGTTTCGGCCTGGGGAATATCGACCGGATCCTGCTTCTGATAGATGCAGGCTTTCATGCAGTCATTGCAGATGCGATGCCCGGTCGCCGCCATCATCGGATTGTCGATGGCGATGATCGCGAAGGCGCCGATCGCCGCGCCCTCGGCGCGGAGCGTGTGCATTTCGCTGATTTTTTCTTCGAGCGGACAGCCGGCGAGGGTGACGCCGAAGGGGGATTTCTGGAATTCGCCGCTTTTGCGGTCGCGCAGACCCTTCGAGCAGGAATCCTTGCCCTGATTATGGCACCAGATGCAGTAATTCACCTGATCGAGCGCCTGTTGGTCGTTCATCCCGGGATCGGTGAGCGCGAAGCCATCGCGGGCGCGCCAATCATGCTCGGGAAGACGCAGCATGGTGACGCCGTCGCGGAGAATGGTTTCGACGGGAACGAGACGGGCGGGATCGGGCTTGTGCGGCACCTTGAAAAGCGTGCCATCGCGGTGCCGCGCTTGGCCGGCGTCACTCAGCACCGCCCAGGCGGCATAGCGGCGCGCGAGATCGAGCCCTTCCTCGTCGCCGGCGGCCTCGAACCCGGTGACGGCGGCGGCAAAGCCCGCCTCGGTCAGCGGCGCACCAAGTTTCGCCTCGAATGCGCAGCGCAGCGCCTCGCCGTCGAACCCCGCCGCCTCGGGAAATTGCCGCACCGCTTGGCGCTGGACGAAAAGCCGCTTGCAGGCATGGATCGGGTCGAGCGCATGGGTGCGGCGGGTAAGCGCCTCGACCTCGGCGCCGATGCCAAACAGGTTTGCAACGAACCGATCGAGATGGCGGCCGAGCGCGATGACGAGATCGCTCTCATCCTTGGGCGCGAGCGCCTCCGGGGCGGCACGCGCGGCCAGCAGGCGCGTCGCCAGCGCCGGCTCCTCGGCGCCGAGGGCGGCGAGAAACGCCTGATCGAGCTGGATCAGCCCCTCCCGCGTCGCGAGCGACGGGAAATCGAAGCCGAGGCCGAGCGTGGGGGCGGGGTGTTCTAGCATCGTTCAGATCAACTTCTTGAGAAGAGCGAGAAACAAAGGCCGTTCCGCCGGCGAGAGCGGCGCCAGGGTCGCTGCGGTGATTTCGGTTGCGCATGCCACGGCTTGCCGCGCCACTTCAAGCCCTGCCGGGGTTGCGCGGAGCACATGGGTGCGGCGGTCAGCGGGGTCGAAGGCGCGGGTGACCAACCCGCGCGCGACGAGACGTCGGACGACGCCCTGGATCGTCGCCGGATCCATCGCAGCGAGGCGGCCGAGGCGGTTTTGCGTCACCGCGCCGCAGGTGACGATTTTGATGAGGGCGGTGAACTGGGTCGGCGTCAGATCGCGGGCACCCATCATTTCCTGAAACAAAGCGGCGTGGCGCTGATGGGCGCGGCGGAGCAGGAAACCGGCCTGCGCTTCCACCACATAGCCCCCCCAAGCCGGGGTGTCAGCGGCAGCGGCCTCATCGCAAGCGGGCGCGCCTACGCCGGCAGCCTTGGTCATCGCTTTCACTCGCTTTCGCCAAGCCCGCCCGCCCTGGCGTCAGGCGCGGGACAGGAGCAGGTATCGTTTGTATACAAATAATCGACCCGGCGCGGGGGAGGCGTCAAGAGGCTTGAAAAGGCGATTATCTGGTTGACGAACACGGAACAAGAT
>JAJYXY010000202.1:4385-4989 GCA_021801465.1 Pseudomonadota bacterium | reverse complement strand
AATGAACCGGCGCTCGATCCTGGCTATCTCGCCCTCGAAAATGTCGTCCTTTTGCCTCATCTCGGCAGCGCGACGGTTGAGACCCGCGATGCCATGGGGGCGCTTGCGCTCGACGGCATCGCCGCCATTCTGGCGGGCCAGCGGCCAAGGAATGTCGTGGAATAAGACTTAAGAAAGCGGTTCTTTTTTTTACAAAAAAGAACCAAAAAACTTTATCCGTTTTCTTGCCGCAGGCACTACCCAACGGACAAAAGTCTTTTTGCTTCTTTTTCTTCAGAAAAAGAAGCCTTTTTTCTTTCTTTACGTGGCGGCGCGACGCCAGCGATGGGTGCTGGCGCCAAAGGCGAGCAGCTCACCCGATTCCTCGTGTCGGACCTCGGAGCGGCTGAAATAGATGTTGCGCCCGGCGCTCACCACCTCGCCGGTTGCGATCATCACCCCGTTTGCCGCGCGGCCGGTGAACTGGCAGTTAAGCGAGACCGTCACCGAATGGCGGCGCGCGGCGCGTTCGGCGGCATAGACGCCGGCGGCGGCGCCGGCTTCATCGAGGAGCGACATCAAAACGCCGCCATGGACGATATCGGCGCGGTTGAGGTGATGGGCG
>JAJYXY010000202.1:0-4375 GCA_021801465.1 Pseudomonadota bacterium | reverse complement strand
CGAAGCCTTCCCGCCATTCGAGCAGGGTGAAGCCGAGCAGGTCGCCGAGATGGGAGGCAAAGCCGCGAAGTTCATTCATGGTCCTCTCATGCCGGCAAGTAAGGGCTATGGTCAAGCGTTGGCAGCCAGGGTTCCTGCGGCCTATAGACGGTGCGGCAGGCGAGATGCGGAGGGAGAATGGAGTTTTCCGGGGTCACGGTGCTGTGCGTCGGCGATGTCATGCTCGACCGCTTCATCGAAGGCGATGTCGAGCGCATCTCGCCCGAGGCGCCGGTGCCGGTCATCCGCGTGCGGCGAAGCCGCGTCGCGCTGGGTGGCGCCGGCAACGTCGCCGCCAATATCGCCGCCCTCGGCGGCCGCGCCGTGCTGGTCGGCGTGATCGGCGAGGACGAGGCCGGGCGGGCGTTGCGGGGCGAAATCGCGACCCACCCCCGGATTGTCCCGGCCCTGGTCGAGAGCGCCTTGCGCCCCACCATCACCAAGACCCGCTTTGTCGCCTCCCGCCAGCAGATCGTGCGCACCGACGAGGAAAGCAGCCTCGCCCTGCAACCCGAGGAGGAAGCGGCGCTGATCGCGGCGATCGCGGCGGCGATCGGCGAGGCGCGGGCGGTGGTGCTCTCCGATTACGGCAAGGGGGTCTTGAGCCGGGCGGTCCTCGCGGGCGCGATCGATGGCGCGCGGGCGCGCGGCATCTCGGTTTTCGTCGATCCCAAGGGTGAGGATTTTTCCCGCTACCGCGGCGCGGCCGCCATCACCCCCAATCTCAAGGAACTCGCCGCCGCGGCGCGCCTGCCGGTCGGCGATGACGCCGCGGTGGTGCTGGCTGCGCGGCGGGTGATGGAAGCGGCCGGCGGGGCGGCGATTCTCGCCACGCGCTCGGAAAAAGGCATGATGCTGGTCGAGCCTAGTGGTGCCATCCACAGTGTTCCGGCCCATGCCCGCGAGGTTTTCGACGTTTCTGGTGCCGGCGATACGGTGATCGCGACCCTCGCCTTGGCGCAAGCCGCCGGCTACGCCTTGGCCCAGGCGATGCGCATCGCCAATGCCGCAGCGGCGGTGGTGGTGAGCAAGGTCGGCACGGCGACCGTCTCGATCGAGGAATTGCGCCACGAAATCGACACCGCCGAGGCCGATGACAGCGCGCGGGCGGCCTCGCTTCGCCCGCTGCCCGAGGTTTTGGCGCTGGTCGCGCGGTGGAAGCGCCAGGGCCTTAGAGTCGGTTTCACCAATGGCTGTTTCGACATTCTCCATGCTGGCCATGTCGCGCTGCTCACGGCGGCGCGCGCGCAATGCGATCGGCTGATCGTCGCCTTGAACGATGATGCCAGCGTCGGCCGGCTCAAAGGGCCGATGCGCCCCGTCAACCCGCTTGCCGCACGCGCGGCGGTGATCGCGGCACTGCGCCCGGTCGACTGCGTTGTTGCCTTCGCCGAGGATACGCCCCTCGCCCTGATCCGCGAGATCCTACCCGATATCCTGTTCAAGGGCGGGGATTATCGCGTCGAAACGGTGGTCGGCGCCGATGTGGTGATGGCGGCGGGCGGGCGAGTGGTGATTTGCGAGACACTCCCCGGCCACTCGACGACGGCGACAATCGCGCGCATCCAGGAAAGACCGCGCTCAGTCGCCGGCGACTGAGCGGGTAAGGCGCGGAATGAGCATCGGCACCCGGCGGCGATAGGCGTCATAGCGCGAGCCATAGAGGCGGCACAGTTTGCGCTCCTCGAAACGGATACCGATCAATACATAGAGCGTCGCAAACAGCGCGGTCGCGAGGGTAAACGGCGCGTGCACATCACCCCAGACCAAAAGCAAGAGGCCAAGGTAGAGCGGATGGCGGACGACGCCGTTGAGACCGCTGGTGACCAGGGGCTCGGCGGGAAAACCTTGCTCGGGCGCACCGGCGCGGAGCTGCGTCAGCCCGAAAAACCGCGCCGGATCATAGGATCGCCCGGCGATTAGCAGAATTGCGATTCCGGCGAGTGCGGCGGCCGCGCGCAAGACCTCGAGCGGCCAAGGAAAGGCGAAGGCCGCCCAACCACCGAGCCAGAGCCAGCCGAGGCCGAGCACCAGCGCGAGATGGGCGAGCGCGACCACATTATAGAGCAGCCGGTCGCCCCGCCCGGCGAGACGCGCAAGCCAGCGCCGCCCGGCGACCGAGGCGAAGACACTGTGGCCGAGGGCAAAACTCAACCACAGCCCGGCATAGAGAAGGAGCCCATGATCCATCATCGAGACGGATTATGGGGCATGAAGCGGCCAGGCGGGAAGGGATCAGCGGAACACAAAGCGGCGGGAGGAGAAAAAATTGAGTCCCATCCCGGCGATCGCCCCCGCCGCTACCGCCAGCACCGGATGGGCATGAACGGCGGGTAAGAAGGCGATCAGTACTGCGTAGACGCCGCGATTGACGACGAATCCGCCAGTATTAGCCACGAGAAACCGCGCCCATTGCCATGCCGCATGACCCTGTCCGCGGCCGCGAAAGGTCCAGATGCGGTTTAGGGCCCAATTCGTGCTCGCCGCGGCGAGATAGGCGATCACGCCGGCGCCATAGAGGCCGAGCGCGCCGGCGAGGGCATAGACCGTCGCGGTATCGACCAGAAACCCTATCGCGCCGACAGAGCCGAAGCGGAAAAATTCCGCGATGACGGTTCGCCGGCTGCCGGCCAGTGTGGTGATTGGGGGGCGTTGCATAGCTTCGCATAGCCGCCTTGCACTTGGCTCGGCAACTCTGGCCCACGCTTTGCAAAGCATCTTGCCCCGTGGGGCTTCGGCTGCCATCGTCCCGGTCAAGGCTACGGGACGGACCAGCGCGATGCCATCGGCGCAGGCAGATACGGGGGAATGACGATGAAACGACGGGCATTTTTGCAAGCGACGACGGCCGCGGCGCTGATGCCGCTGGCGGCGCCGCGCCTTGGCGGCGCGGCCGAGGCGCGGCTGCTGAAATTCATCCCGCAAGCCGATCTCGCCATCCTCGACCCGATCTGGACCACTGCCTACGTCACCCGCAACCATGGTTTTTTGGTCTTCGACACGCTTTTTGGCATCGATGCCCAGTTCCGCCCGCAATTGCAGATGCTGGAGAGCGCCGGCACCGAGGCCGACGGCAAGATCTGGCGGTTGCGGCTCCGCGAAGGCCTGAAATTCCATGACGGCGAGCCGGTTCTCGCGCGCGATTGCGTCGCCTCGATCAAGCGCTGGGGGGCGCGCGATGCCTTCGGCTCCGCGCTGCTCGCAGCAAGCGACGACATTGCCGCCGCCGATGACCGCACCATCGTCTTTCGCCTCAAACGGCCCTTCCCGCTGCTTCCCGATGCTCTCGGCAAAGCGGCGAGCAGCATGCCGGCGATGATGCCCGAGCGGCTCGCGAAAACCGACCCCTTCACCGCCGTCACCGACATGGTCGGAAGCGGCCCCTACCGCTTCAAGACCAGCGAACGGGTGCCGGGATCGCTCGTCGTCTATGAGCGCTTCAACGACTATAAGCCGCGCGAAAGCGGCACGCCGGAATGGACCGCGGGGCCGAAAATTACCCATTTCGATCGCATCGAATGGCATGTCGTCCCCGACTCCGCGACCGCCGCCGGCGCCTTGCAGAGCGGCGAAGTCGATTGGTGGGAACAGCCGACATTCGATCTGCTCTCTCTGCTCAAGAGCGATGACAATATCGTCGTCGAGCAGATCGACCCGACTGGATTTCCCTCGATGGCGCGCTTTAATCAGCTCTGGCCGCCGTTCGACAACCCCGCCATCCGCCAGGCACTCCTCGGCGCGGTCAATGAAGCCGACGAAATGACCGCCGTCGCCGGCAACGACACCACGCTTTGGCGCGCCGATCTCGGCTATTTTCCCCCAGCATCGCCGATGGCGAGTGAGGCGGGGATGGACGTGCTCCGCGCACCGCGCGATTACGAGAAGGTCAAGCGCGATCTCGCCGCCGCCGGCTATAAAGGCGAACGCGTGGTCGCGATGATCGCAACCGATTTTCCCGTTCTCAACGCGATGGGGGTGGTCGGCGCCGATATGCTCAAGCGCGCCGGCATGAATGTCGATGTGCAGGCGACCGATTGGGGCACGGTGGTGCAACGGCGGGCGAAGAAGGACTCGCCCGAAAAAGGCGGCTGGAGCGTGTTTTTCACCTCCTTTTCGGGCCTCGATCAGTTCACGCCGGCGGGCTATATCGCGCTCCGCGGCAATGGCGAGAAAGCCTGGTTCGGCTGGCCGACGGCGCCGAAACTTGAGGCACTGCGTGAGCAATGGTTCGCTGCCCCCGATTTGGCGGCGCAGAAAAAAATCTGCGAGGACATCCAACGCCAGGCCTTCATCGATGTCCCGTTCCTGCCGCTCGGGCTCTATTATCAGCCAACCG
>JAJYXY010000033.1 GCA_021801465.1 Pseudomonadota bacterium | reverse complement strand
GTTCGAGCCCGACTATTTCGCGCGCTTTGGCCTCGATGCCCGTTTCGTCGGCCACCCGGTTTTGGAATCGGGCGCCGATCAGGGCAATGGTGCGCGGTTTCGCGCCGCCCATGGCCTCGCCGCCGACGCGCCTTTGGTGATCCTGATGCCCGGCAGCCGGCCGAGCGAGGCCGGGCGGCTCCTGCCGGTCTACGGCCAAACGGTCGCACTGCTCGCCGCGCGGTTTCCGAACCTCGTCCCGGTCGTGCCGGCGGCGGGCGCGGTTGCGCAAGCGGTCGCGCGCGCCGCCGCCGACTGGCCGATAAAGCCCCTGGTGGTGAGCGAGATCGCGGGCAAGCACGATGCCTTCGCCGCGGCCAGCGCGGCGCTGACCAAATCCGGCACCTCGACCCTGGAATTGGCGCTCGCCGCCGTGCCGATGGCGGTGACCTACCGCGTCAATGCGCTCACCGCGATGATCGCGCGGCGGCTGATCCGCGTCCCACACGTCGCGATGGTCAATCTGCTCGCCGGGCGCGAAGTGGTGCCGGAATTGCTGCAGGAGAATTGCTCGCCCGAACGCCTCGCCGCGACGGTTGCGGGCCTGATCACAACGCCGGCGCTGGCGGCGGCGCAGCGTGAGGCGTTTCGCGCCGTGCTCGCAACCCTGCGCCCGCCTGCCGGCCTGCCCTCAGAGGCCGCCGCCGCCGCCGTCCTCGAGAGTCTGGAGCAAGCCTGAGGCGAGGGCGACGGCGCGCGAGGCGGCCATGCTTTCGGCGACCGCAAGGGCTGCGGCCAGCGCCCGCCGCCCAGCGGCGGCATCGACGACGACCGGCGCGCCATCGAGGATCGCGGCGATAAAGGCGGCGTGTTCGGCTTCCAGCGCGTCATGCTCGCGCCAGCTCGTCTCCTCGATGCGATAGCCCTGCCCGCCGGGAATCGGGAGACCCCGCTCGCGCCCGATCAGCATCAATTTGCGGTCGACGAAATTGACCGACATATAGCCCTTTTGCGCGAATAGCCGCATCTTGCGCTCGGTTTTGAGCGAAATCCGGCTCGCCGTGATGGTCGCGACAGCGCCGTTTTCGAACCGCACGCGGGCATTGGCGATGTCTTCATGGGCGCTCGCGATCGGCGCGCCGACCGCATCGATGCTGGCGATCTCGCTTTGCACCAGGGCGAGCACGAGATCGAGATCGTGGATCATGAGGTCGAGGATGACCGAGACATCGGTGCCGCGCGGCTTGAAGGGCGCAATACGGGTCGCCTCGATATAAAGCGGGTTTTGCATCCGTGCCGCGACCGCCGCGTATTCGGCGCTGTAGCGCACCAAATGCCCGACCTGGAGCACGCGCCCGCCGGCTTTGGCGCGGGCGGCGAGTTCGTCGGCCTGGTCGAGGCTGGCGGCAATCGGCTTTTCCACCAGCACATGCTTGCCCGCTGAAAGCGCTTCCGCGGCGAGCGCGAAATGCGCCTCGGCCGGCGCTGCGATGACGACGGCATCGGACGCGGCGAGGAGATCTTTGAGCGCGAGCGCCGGCGCGCGCGTCTCGCGCGCGAGCGCTTGCGCCCGCGCGGGATCGGTATCGGTGACGCCCGCGAGCACCGCGCGCTTGGCGGCGGCGAGTTTGAGGGCATGAAACCGCCCGAAATGCCCAGCCCCGATCACCCCGACCCTTACCATGATGACCTCACGGCTTTCCTATCTCAGGCTTCGGCATCTGGCAGCGAAGGCTGGTCGGTGCCAGTCAAAGCGGGGTGAACATCGGCACTTTTTGGCCCGCGTCGCTTTCCTGAAAGACGAGCTTGACCTCCTGGCCGATGCGCAAGCGGTCGAAATCGCAATCGATCAGATTGGTGAGAAGCGTGACCCCCTCATCCAGCGTGACATAGGCGATGGCGTAGGGCGTCTCGGCGCGGCGCATGACGCTGTAGGAATAGATTTTCCCGCGCCCCGAGACTTCCCGCCAGCCCGTTGCCGGTTTGAAGCAGAACGGGCAGAGCGCGCGCGGATAGTGATGCAGCTTGCCGCAATGGCCGCATTCGCGGATCGCGAGTTTTCCCGCAGCAGCCGCTTGCCAATAATGGCTGGTCTCGGGGTTGGCCTCGGGGGCGGGGATTTTGCGCCGTGTGCTCATTGCCATCGTCTGACCCTCACTCCCGCTCCATGATCAGGGTCGCGCTCCCGTGGCGAAGCCCGAGCGACCCGCCGGTGCCGTGCGCCAGCGCCAGCGCGCAGTTTTTTACCTGCACCGCCGGATGCGCCTCGCCACGCAATTGCCGCACCGCCTCGATGATCTTGGTCATGCCGCCACGATTGGCGGGATGATTGTTGCAAAGCCCGCCGCCATCGGTGTTGAACGGCAATTTACCGACGCCCGAGATAAGGTTTCCGTCGGCAACGAAACGCCCGCCCTCTCCCTTCTCGCAAAATCCGAGATCCTCGATCTGCATGAGGACGGTGATGGTGAAGCTATCGTAGATCGAGGCATATTGGATGTCGCCCGGTTTGACACCCGCTTCGGCGAAGGCGCGCGGGCCCGACCAGGCGGCGCCGGAGAAAGTGAGATCGACCGCGCCGCCGAATTGCCCCTTCACCGCCTCACCGACCCCGAGAATCTTGACCCGCGGCCGCTTCAGGCTTTTGGCGACATCGGGGTGGGCGACGATGACGGCGCCGCCGCCATCTGTGATGACGCAGCAATCGAGCCGGTGCAGCGGATCGGCGATCATCGGCGAGGCGAGAACCTCCTCGACCGTCACCACCTCACGCAAGAGCGCGTGCGGGTTGTGCTGGGCGTGATGCGAGGCGGCGACCTTGATCCAGGCGAGCTGCGCGCTGGTGGTGCCGAACTGATACATATGCCGCATCGCGCACATCGCGTACATGTTCGCAACCGTCGGCGCGTAGGGGTATTCGAACTGGATTTCGGGAATACCGGGGTTGCCGGCGCGCGGCGCGGTGCCGGTCGCCATGCCTTCGCTCCGCGGCCGCCCGGCGAGCGTGACCAGCGCGATGCGGCATTTGCCGAGCGCGATCGCTTCCGCCGCATGGGCGACATGGATGAGATAGGAGGAGCCACCGGTATCGGTCGAATCGACGTGGCGGACGCGGAGATTGAGATAATCGACCATCGAGAGCGGCCCCATGCCAGGGGCGTCACCGGCGCAGAAATAGCCATCGACGTCGTCTTTGCTCAGCCCGGCATCTTCGAGCGCGCCGAGCGCCACCTCGGCATGGAGCTGGGCCAGGGATTTATCGGGGGCCTTGCGCGTCGGGTGCTCATAGGCGCCAACGAGATAGGCCTTGCCTTTGATGCTCACGTTTCGTCCGTTCCTCGCGATTTTTCCCAAAGCGAGGGTATGGGGCGGGGCGGCAGCGGTCAAGCGGCGGCGCCAGCGGCCAAGGCGGCTGGCCGGCGCGCGAGATTTTTCGACTGGTATCGCGCGAAGATGTCCTGTTAGATTTGTCCATGAAGCAGCGCGCCAAACGGGATTTACCGGCGAAACCCTGCGCCAGTTGCGGCCGGCCATTTTCGTGGCGCAAAAAATGGGCGCGCGATTGGGAAGCGGTGAAATTCTGCTCTGAACGCTGTCGCCGTCGCCCGCGCGACGAAAACCAACCCGCGCAAAATCCCCTTGGGCAAAATCCCGTTGGGCAAAATCGTGGCGAATGAAACGCGGTGAATGAAAAAAGGAGAGGAATATGGGCCAATTAGAGGGAAAAATCGCCTGGATCACCGGCGCCGGCAGCGGCATCGGCGCGGCTGCAGCACAAGCGCTGGCGAACGCAGGGGCGAAGCTTGTGCTCAGCGGGCGGCGGCGCGAAAGCCTGGAAGCGGTCGCCGCCGAAATTCCTGGCGCCAGCATCGAGGCCGGCGATCTCGCCGACCCCGCAACCGCGCCCCGTATCGCCGCCGCCATCGCCGCGCGCTTCGGCCGGCTCGACATCCTCGTCAATAACGCCGGGCTCAACGTGCTCCGCCGCGCCTGGGCGGAACTCTCCGCCGCCGGCGCCGACGAGGTGTTCGGCGCCAATCTCCACGCCGCGTTCTACTGCGTGATCGCGGCGCTGCCGATGATGCGGGCGCAAAAAGACGGGCTCCTGATCCATACCGCCTCCTTCGCCGGGCGCTTCGTGAGCCTCCTCAGCGGCCCCGCCTACTCCGCGGCCAAGCACGCCGTCGTGGCGATGAGCCATAGTCTGAACATGGAGGAATGCGTCAACGGCATCCGCTCGACCGTGATCTGCCCGGGCGAGGTCGCAACCCCGATCCTCGACCGCCGCCCGGTGCCGGTGAGCGCCGAAGACCGCGCCCGGATGCTGCGCCCCGAAGATTGCGCCGATCTCATCCGCTACGTCGCCTGTCTCCCGGCCTCGGTCTGTCTCAACGAGGTTTTGATCACCCCGACCTGGAATCGCGGCTACGTCGCCGCCCGCGCCCGCGCGATGGGGTGACGGGATGACAGGGTAACGGGGGTGACAAAAATCTTCTTTTTCTGAAGAAAAAGAAGCAAAAAGACTTTTCCCCCGTTCTTTGCGCGGCGATGCCGAGGGTATTGCCGAAAGACATGGGGCATTACCGAAAGACAGGTGTCTTCTTGTTTATTTTTGCCGAAACGGAGATGACAAAATCACGCGAAAACCCAGATGAACGGCTTAGGTGCTAGTATTTCGGTAGGAGAGAGCAAATGCTGATCCGCAAAACGCGCGGCTGGGAAATTCCCGAAGGATCGGTGACACCCGAAAGCACGGTCATGGGCCGACGGCGCCTGATCGCGGGCGCCGCGGCACTCGGCCTCGCAAGCCGCGCCGCCCACGCCGACACGCCAAGCACCCTCACCCCCGATCCACGCTTTCCCCCCGGCCGACCACTGACACCCGAAAAAGACGCGGAGACTTATAATAATTACTATGAGTTCAGCGACGACAAAGATCTTTGGGAGGACGCGAAAATCCTGCCGCTCCGGCCGTGGGCGATCGCAGTAGACGGCTTGGTCGCCAAGCCGCAAACCTTCGCGATTGACGATATCCTGGCCAAAATGCCGCAGGAAGAACGGATCTACCGCCATCGCTGCGTGGAGGCCTGGGCGATGACGGTGCCGTGGACGGGGTTTCCGCTGCGCACATTGCTGGCCGCCGTCGAGCCGCTCGCATCAGCGAAATATGTGGTTTTTCAAACCGCGATGCTGCCGAAATTCATGCCGGGTTTGCAACAGCCCTGGTATCCTTGGCCCTATGTCGAAGGGCTGGCGATCGACGAGGCGGAAAACGACCTCGCTTTCGTCGCGACCGGCCTCTATGGCAAGCCTTTGCCGCCGCAAAACGGTGGGCCGATCCGTCTCGTCGTGCCATGGAAATACGGCTTCAAATCCGCGAAATCCCTGGTCAAGATCACGCTTGCCGAAAAGCGCCCAGAGGTTTTCTGGCAAAATATCCAGCCGCGCGAATATGGATTCTGGGCCAATGTCAACCCCGACGTTCCGCATCCGCGCTGGAGTCAGGCGAGCGAGCGATTGCTCGGCAGCAATGAACGTGTGCCGACACAAATCTATAATGGCTATGGCGCCTTCGTCGCTTCGTTGTATGCTGGGCGCATGAAAGAACCGCTTTTCATGTGAGTGGCATGCGCTTCTGCACCGTTTTGGCGGCGGGATTCCTGGTTGGATCGTTTGCGCTCGCGGTGACCATCCCCCCGGATGCACCGTTCGCAGCAGCGCTCGCGCTGCTCGATCCGGCACTTCCGGGCGGCATTCACGCCTTGAGCATAGCGCATTTGCCGCCCTGGGCGTGGGGGCGGCTTTTCCTGCCGCTGCTGCTCCGCCCGGCCTGGCTGCCGCCCGCCGCGCTCGGTATTATTTTTGCGGGCCTCGCGCTGACGCTTCGCTCCAGCGCCCAGGCTTCCCGCTCACGCCATAATCCGCGCTGAGCGTCTACGCCCCGCGTTTGACCCGCGCGGGTAGCGTTATGTGAGCCAACCCATAGGCGGTGACGCTGAGCAGCGTGATCGCGAAACTCGCCGGCCAGTCGGTCTCATAGGCGATGACGAGGCCGCCCCAAGCCTCGCCCAGCGCAAGCGCCGCCGAAAGCGCGATCCCGCTTCCGATATGCTGCGTCCAGCGCATCGCCGCCGCGGCAGGGCCGATCAACAGGGTAAAGACCAGCAGCACGCCAACCACTTCGGCCGCGAGCGCGGTGGCGAGAGCGACGATGGCGAGAAACAGAACCGCATAAAGCCGCAGCGAAACCCCTTTGGCCTCGGCGAGTTCGGGCTGGAGGCTCACAAACAGCAACGGGCGTGAGATCACCGCGAGCGTCCCCAGCGCAACAGCGCCCAAAACCGCGAGCACAATCTCGTCGCGCGCGCTGACGGCGAGCACATTGCCGAACAAAAGCGCGGTTGCAACCGTCGCGTAGGCGGTGAAGAAATGCAAAAACATCATCCCCAGCCCGAGCGCCAGCGCAAGCACCATGCCGATGGCAACGTCGCGGCTGGCGCGGTCGACGCCGAGCGCCCCCATCCCGATGCCGGCGAGCAAGGTTGCGCTGATCAGGCCGGCGAGTGGGGAGAGACCGAAGAGAGCGGCCCCCGTCGCCCCGGTGAAGCCGACATGCGACAAAGCGTGACCGGCGAAACTTTGCCCGCGCAAGACGAGAAAATAGCCGACGATCCCCGCGGTCAGAGCAACGATTCCGGAAGCGGCGAAGGCCGTGCGCATGAAATCATAGTCAAGCATGGGGCGCATGGGCCGTCTCGCCCCCCTCCGCGTCGTGTTCGTGGCGATGGGCCTCGGCTTCGAGATTGGCGTGCCCGGAAAAGACGAAAATACGCCCCTTGAGCCGCACCACCTCGATGGGCGCGCCATAAAGCCGCGACAGCACGGGGCCGGTGATCACCGTCTCCACCGACCCGAGCGCTGCCGCCCCGCCGCCGAGATAGAGCACCCGATCGAGCGCTTCGAGCAGCGGATTGATTTCATGGGCGGTGAATATCACAGTCAGATTCCGCTCGCGCTGTACGTCTCTGACCAGGGTGACGATTTCCTGCTGATGGCGGGGGTCGAGATTGATCAGCGGTTCATCGAGCAGCAACAGGCGCGGCTCGCCGATCAGCGCTTGCGCAAGCAAAAGCCGCTGGCGCTCGCCACCCGAAAGTTCGGCGAGCGGGCGGCGGGCGAGATCGCGCGCGCCAACGCGCTCTAGCGCCGCCGCGACCTCCCGCCGCCCCCAGCGATCGAGGCGCGGCAGACCGAGGCGATGACCATTCACCACGCCGGCGACGAGATCATAGCCCGAGAGCCGCGCGGCGCCGGCGAAAGAGCGGCTTTGCGGGATCGTGCCGATATGCGGGTTGCCCCGCCGTGCCGGCGCGCCGAAGACGTGGATTTCGCCCGCCCGCGGCGCAACAAGGCCGAGTGCTGCGCGGAGCAGCGTCGTCTTCCCCGCCCCGTTTGGGCCAAGCAAACCGATGAATTCCCCGGCCTCGATCGCGAGATCGACGCCCGACAAAATCTCGCGCCCGCCAAGCGCCAGGGTCACGTGGTGGAAGGCGAGAACCGTCAAGGGGATTTCGCCGGCAGCGCATGATCGACGGCGGTCAATTCGTCCATCATCCAGTGTTGATAATCCTTGCCCGGCGGCTCCGTTTCGGCCGCGCCGACCACGGGGATGCCGGAGGCATGCGCGAGTTTTTCCATCTTCTCGGCGACCGGGTCGCTCGCCTGCGCGTTATAGACGAGGAGCCGCACTTTGTGCTGGCGAAGATCGTTTTCGAACGCGGCGACATCCTTCGCCGCGGGTTCGGTATCGTTCATCACCGCCATCTGAAACGCCATATTGCGAACGACCATGCCGAGGCGGGCGAACATCTCGCCAAATACCGGCTCTGTCGCCGTCACTGGCACACCGGCGAGGCGGGCGCGGAGCATCGTGATCTTGGCCTCGATCGGCTGGAGCGAGGCCTGAAAGCGCGCGAGATTGGCCGCGATCGCCTGTTTGTCGGCGGGGTCGGCGGCGCTGAGCGCGGTTGCGAAATGTTCGGCGAAGACGCGCATGGTTGCCGGATCATACCAGATATGCGGGTTATCGCCATCCTTGCGCCCGATCAATTGCGCGACGTCGATGACTTGGCGCTGGCGCTCGGGCGCGGCGGCGATGAGTTTTTTCATCCATGGATCATAATCGATGCCGCTCAGAACGACGATCCGAGCGGCGCTGACGGCGCGCGCGACGGAGGGGCTCGCTTCGAAGAGATGCGGGTCTTGATTGGGGTTTTCGAGAATGCTGGTGACCGAGACGGCGTCGCCGCCGATCTGACGCGCGACATCGCCGTAAAAATTTTCCGCGGCCACGACCGCGATCGGCGCCGAAGCGCGCACTGCACCAGAGCCAAGGCAAAGGGTCGCGAGTGCGGCGGTGATGAGGTGACGAAATGGCGGCATGGGGTTTCCTCGCCTGAAAGAGGGATAACGGAGAAATGTTATAACATTACATTTTTTCCCTGCAAGCCCCGCCCCGCCGCGGTCTCTGTCTCGTTGCGAGCGACCGGAAAAAGACGCATCCTTCGGCCATGACTGCATCCGTCAGCCTATCCGTCAGCGAATCCCTCGGGGCACCGATCGACGCACGCATAAGCGCAGTGGGCCCGGTCATCATCGATTGCGACCCCGGCACCGACGACGCGATCGCACTTTGGCTCGCGCTCGCGTCGCCGGAAATCATGGTGCGGGCGATCACCGTCGTCGGCGGCAATGTCGGGCTTTCGCGAACGCTCGCCAATGCTCTCGCGGTGGTCGCGCTCACCGGCGCCTCGGTGCCGGTTCATGCCGGGGCAGAAAAACCGCTCCGTGGCGCGTTTACCGCCGCGCCCAGGGTGCATGGCGAGGATGGCCTCGCGGGCGTGCATTTGCCCCCCGGCGGCGCGGCCGCCGCAGGGCAGGCCGAAGCGGTGATCCGCGCCATGCTCCGCGCCTCACCCGAAAAACTCACCGTCGTCGGCATTGGGCCGGCGACCAATCTCGCCCTTGCCTTGAGGGCGGCGCCGGATCTCGCCGCGAAACTCGCCGGCATCGTGCTGATGAGCGGCGCGCGAAATGGTGGCAATGTCTCGAACATGGCCGAGTTCAATGCCTGGAGCGACCCCGAGGCGCTTGACATCCTGCTTCGCGCGGGCTGCCCGATCACGCTTGCGCCGCTCGATCTCACCCATCAGGCGTTGGTGACGCCAGCCCGCCTTTCGCGCCTGCGCGCCGCGGGCGGCGGAAAAGTGCTTGCCGCAGCATGCGATATTCTCGCCGCCTTGCCGCCTCATCCCATGCTCCCCGGGCGGCCACTGCATGACCCTTGCGCCATCGGCTGGCTACTTCGCCCCGATCTTTTCACCGCCTTTCCGGCGCGCGTCAGCGTCGTTTGTGATGCGCATGCGCGTGGCAAGACGGAGATCGTCCCCGCCGCGGGCGTTGCGGCCAATGCGTTGGTGCTTGAGACCCTAGCGGCGGATCAGTTCTTCGCCTTTCTCGGTGAGCGGATTTCCCGCCTTCCCTGAGCCCGTCTTCCGCTCGGTGCCGCGTCAGCCGCGCTTCAAATCATCGAGGCAACGCAGAACCTCGACCGACGCGGCTTCGACCGCTTTGATCTCGGCCAAGGCCTCATCGGTTTTGCCGGCCTCGAACAGGGCCGCCGCGCGCTTGCCATGTTCATGCACCAGGCGATGCGGCCTCTCCAGCGCGGCGAAGGAGGGGTGCGCGCGATAGGGCAGCGATGCGTCGCTCTCGGCCCATTTCCCGAGCCGGCAGCTATGATGATCGGCGAGTTCCGCCGCTTTCAGATGTGCCCGGCCCGAGGCCATGGCGATCAGCCGGCGTTTCCAGATTACATGGTCGGCTTTGGCGAGGCGGATCACTTTGCCATCGAATTCCGTCGCCGCGATCGATCCCATTTGCTGTGAAATCGCAGCCTCCAGCCCGTCCGCCGCCTGCGCGACCGCTTCCATCGCCTCGAGATTGCGCCCAGCCATCTCGGCGACACCGAGAACGTGCCCTGAAATTTCCTGCATCGCGCTCATTTGCTGGGTGAGGATACTGGCATTGCTGGTCATCAGGCCGCTGATATTCTCGAGCTTGGCCCCGGTGGCGGCCATGCCCTCGTTTAAGGCATCGATCGTGGTGCGGCCTTCGGTGGTGATTTTGTCGCTGCTCGCCATCACTGCGCTTACCCGCGTCACACGGCCGAGCAAGCCATCGATGCGGGTGCGAATATCCTCCGTCGCCTTCGCGGTTTGCTGGGAGAGATTTTTCACCTCATTGGCGACGACGGTGAAACCCTTGCCCGCTTCGCCCGCGCGCGCCGCCTCGATCGTCGCGTTGAGCGCGAGCAACTGCGTTTGGCTCGCGATCCGCTCGATCGTATGCACGATGCCGCCGATCTCCCGCGAGGCATCGGCGAGTGCGGCGATGTCGCGGGCCGCATCCTGCACCAATTCATCGAGGGCGCGAAACGCGCCGACCGCGCGCTCGGCATGGCCGACGCTCTCCGCCATCACCGCCCGCGCATCCACCGTGCTCTCCGCGGTGTGGCGCGAGGCGCGGTCGATCTCGCGGATCGAGGCCACCATCTCCTCAACCGCCGCCGACATGGTTTGCGCGCTCGCGCTGGTCTCGCGCAAAGGTGCGAGCAGGCGGATCAGAAGAATGTTGAGTTCGGTCGCGTGTTGCGAGGTTTCCACCACCGCGTCAGCCTCGCCGCGCGCGCGCGCGGCAAGCCGCGCCTGCACCTCCCCGAGCGCCCGCCCGAGCGCGCTAGTGGCGGCGGGCACGGGGGTCGCGAAATTTCCCGCGCCGAGTGCTGCGAGAAAATCCGCGATCTCCGGCGCGACAACATCCTTTGGCTCTGGTGCCGCCAACGCGCGGGAAACGGGAGAGGGATTGCTGAAAAGCTGGAACGAGCGCGCCATGATGATCCTGATTACCCAGATTATACCATGCAAGGTCGAGCGCGTGATCACCCCCGGCAAAGGCGCCGAAAGCCTCGATCGCGCACCGAATTAAACGGCTATATCAACGATAGGGAAGGGAAATGAATAATTAGTTTACACCGGCTAACGAAATCATTGGTCGGTCTGCGCGCAGGCCTGGGATGGGATGCTCTTTTTTGTCCAAAGAGCCAAAAACCTTTTGCAAATAGGACGTTTTATCGACGCGGCCGCACATCCACCCCCGCCGCGAGCGCCGTGCGCACGAGGTCCGAGAGGCTGCGCGCGGCCAGTTTTTCCATCACATGGGCGCGATGGATCTCCACCGTGCGCGGGCTGATACCGAGATCATAGGCGATGGTCTTGTTCGGGAGGCCGGCGACGAGACCCTCCAGAACTTCGCGCTCACGCGGGCTGAGCGACGCCACTTTCGCCACCGCTTCCTGCCCCGGCGCGTTGGCTTCCGCGCTCAGCGCCGCCGCGATCGCTTCCAAAATGACCCCATCAGAAAACGGCTTTTCGATGAAATCTCGTGCCCCCGCCTTCATCGCCCTGACCGCGAGCGGCACGTCGGCATGCCCGGTGATGATGATCGTGGGTAGCAAGAACCCCTCCGCCCGCAGACGCTCCAAGGTGGTCACGCCATCGATCTCGGGCATGCGCACATCGAGCAAAAGACAGCCGAAAGAAAGCGCCGGCCGGGCCTGGAGCAACGCCGCGCCGGAGGGAAACGCGGCGCAGCGATAGCCCGCCGCTTCCAGCAAGAAGCAAAGCGAGTCGCGCACCGCTTCGTCGTCATCGACCACGAATATGACGGGATCAGGTTTCATCCGCCATCTCCTCCAGCGCGAATGGCAAGGTGAAGCGAAACCGTGTGCCCTGCCCCGGTGACGACGAAACGTCGATCTGCCCGCCATGACGCTCGACGATCTCACGACAAATCGAAAGACCGAGACCCATGCCATCTTCCTTGGTACTGACGAACGGGCTGAAAATCTGGTCGCGGATTTCAGCGGCGATGCCCGGGCCGCTATCCTCGATCGTGACTTCGGCGAATTCGCCGCGCGCCGCCGTTGCCACTGTGATCTCGCGCTTGGGGCAAGGTTGCAGCACCTCGACCGCATTGCGCACGAGGTTGAGCACCACCTGCTGCACCTGAACGCGATCGACGAGCACGGGCGGAAGATCCGTAGCAAGCACCAAATGAACGCGGATCCCATATTCGCGCGCGCCGACCAGCGCGAGGGCGGCGGCTTCCTCGACCAGCGCCGTCAAATCCTCCGGCCGGGTTTCATTCTCGCCGCGGGCAACGAAGCCGCGCAGACGCTGAATGATAGCCCCGGCACGCGCCGCCTGCTCGCCCGCTTTGGCGATCGCATCGCTGACCCGCGGGAGGAGATCCGCCCGCCCGCTCGCAAGCAATTGCCGCCCGGCCTGAACATAATTGGCGATCGCGGTCAGCGGCTGGTTGATTTCATGGGCGAGGGTGGACGCCATCCGCCCGAGCTCGGAGAGCCGCGATGTGTGCAACAACTTGGTGTGCAGGTCCTGAAGCCGCCGCTCGGTCTCCTCCTGCTCGGTGAGGTCGCGGATGAAGCCGGTGAAAAGGCGTCGGCCATTGGCCACGACCTCGCCGATCTGCAGTTCAATCGGGAAGGTTTCGCCATCGGCGCGTTGCGCGACGATGACCCGCCCGATGCCGATGATGCGCCGCTCACCCGTCGTGAGATAATGGTGCATGTAAGAATCGTGCTGGCTGCGATAGGGCTCGGGCATCAGCAGCCGCACATTGCGCCCGAGTATGGCAGCGGCGGGATGGCCGAACATGCGCTCGGCGGCGGCGCTGAAGGAGATGATGCTGCCGGTGTCATCGATGACGATGACCGCTTCCGGCGCGGTCGCGATGATCGCGCGCAGCAATTCCTCACGCGCGAGCAAGGCGCTTTGCGTCGCGCGGCGGGTGGAAATGTCATGCGCGATCATCACCAGTGCCGGGCCGTCAGCGCGTGCGACGTCGCGTAGAACGATCTCGGCGGGGAAACGATCGCCGTCATCGCGCCGCATCATGATCTCGCGCCGCCCGCCGCGCGCTGACCCTGCCGGGATAAGCGTCGCCGCGACCTCCCCATCGGCGAAGAAGTCGCGAATATTTCGCCCGACCAAGAGATCCGTCGCTGTCCCGAGCAAGGCGCCGGCGGCCTCATTGACGACGCGGATCACGCCATCGGCGCCGGTGACGAAAATACCGTCTGCCGCCGCTTCAAACACCGCTCGATAAATCCGCTCCATCACCCCCACGCGTGTCAGATAAGATCTTGCTCGTCGGTGAGGCTGACATCGCGATGCACCTCGACCGAAAGCAGGAGACCAAAGCCGAACATCGCGGTAAGCAGTGCCGATCCGCCATGCGAAATGAGCGGCAGTGGCACGCCGCCCACCGGAATGGCCCCCATCACCATCGCGAGATTGACGAACACGTAAAGCGAATAATTGACGGTGATGCCAATCGCCAATAATCGCGCGAAGGGTTCGCGCGCGCGAAGGGCGATGATGAAACCACCGGCGATGATCAGCGTAATCAGAAACAGCAAGGAAATCGCACCGATTAGGCCGAATTCCTCGGCGAATACGGTGAAAATGAAATCGGTCTGTTTTTCCGGGAGAAAATCGAGATGGCCTTGGGTTCCGTTCAAAAATCCCTTACCCCATAACCCGCCCGAGCCGAGCGCGATCCGCGACTGGATGATGTTATAGCCAGCGCCCAGGGGGTCGCTCTCGGGATGGAGGAAGGTTTCGATGCGCGCGCGCTGGTAATCGTGCAAATGATGATAGGCGAGCGGCGCGCCAACGGTGACGAGCAGCGCGATCAGCGCCAATTTCCACCATCGCACGCCGGCAGCGAAAAATACCGCGCCCGCGACCATTGCTGTGATCACCGCCGTGCCGAGATTGGGCTGCTTCAGGATGAGGGCGACCGGCAACGCGGTCGCGAGCGCCGGCGGGAGCAAATAAAACGGATTGCCGATCCGCTCCCAGGTCGCGCGGTGGAACCACGACGCCAAGGCAAGCACGAGAAAGATTTTCATGAGCTCGCTCGGCTGCAACTGGAACGAACCGATCTCGATCCAGCGTTGTGCCCCTTTGCCGACATGGCCAAAGCGCGCGACCATCACCAGCAACCCGACGCCGAGCCCATAAAGCGGCCAGGCCAGACGCTTGATCACGCGAAGATCGGTGAGCGCGGTCGCGATCAGGATGAGAAATCCGACGCCAAAGCGCAGCGCATGGCGATTGGCGAATGGCAGCGGCCCGCCACCTGCGGAGTAAAGCGCGACATAGCCCACGCCTGCGAGCATTACCAAGAGCGAGACATAGACCCAGCTCACCGCGCGCAGTTTGGCGAGCACGCCGATCTCTTGCACGCGATAGAGCCGGCGCTCCATCATGGCGTGCCCGCGCGCGCGGAAGAGGGGTCGGACTCGCCGCTCGCGGCGAGACGCGGGGCGGCGCTCGCGCGGCTCAGAGGGTCACGGGTGAGGGCGCTGGTCATAATCGCGCGCGCAAGCGGGGCGGCACGCTGCGCCCCGGCATTGCCATGTTCAACGACCACGGCGAGCGCATAGCGGGGCGCATCGTACGGGGCGAAGGCGACGAACAGCGCGTGCGGGCGCAGCTCCCAGGGCAGGTTCTCGGAATTGAAATGGCCGTGCTCGCGCAATTCGCGGGCGACGTGGCGGACCTGGGTCGAGCCAGTCTTGCCGGCGAGCTGCATGCCGGGAAGATCGAGGCGGGCCAGCGGCGCGGTGCCGCCCTGTTCGTTGACCACCGCCCACATGCCCTCGCGCACCATATGGAGGTAGGGCGCCGGCACATCGAGCGCTGGCGCCGCCGCGGGATCGGCGCCGGGGTCGAGGGTCGCGTCGATCGCGCGGGTCAGATGCGGCTCGACGGCGCGCCCGGTCGCGATGCGCGCCACCATGGTTGCAAGCTGCACCGGCGTCAGCTCGAGAAAGCCCTGGCCGATCCCATGCACGACGGTATCACCCGGGTTCCAGTGATGGCCGTGACTCTCGCGCCAGGCGCGCGTCGGCACCAGGCCGGCGCGGGCTTCGGGGAGTTCGATCTGCGGCCGCACGCCAAGCCCGAAACGCTTGGCCATCGCGGCGATGCCATCGATCCCGGTGCGCCGCGCGAGTTCATAGAAAAATACGTCGCAGCTGTTCTTGAGCCCGCCGCGAAGATCGAGCGAGCCATGGCCATAGCGGCTCCAGCAATGAAAGCGGGTGTCGCCGAGATCGAGATAGCCGGGGCAGAAAATCCGCTCGCCGGGCTTGATCGTGCGTGCTTCGAGCCCGGCCAGCGCGACCACCATTTTGAAGGTCGAGCCCGGGGCGTAAAGCCCGGCCACCGCCTTGTTGATCAGCGGTGTGCCGCGGCTTTTCGTCCATTCGTTCCATTGGGCCTGCGAGACGCCGGAATTGAACAGCGTCGGATCGAAGCTCGGCGAGGTCGCCATCGCCAGCACCTCGCCCGAGCGCGCATCGAGCACCACAGCGGAAGCGCTTTCCTCACCCAAGGTCTCAACGACGTCTTGCTGCAGCCCGGCATCGAGGGTGAGCGTGATATCGGCGCCCGCTACCCCCTCGTTTCGCGCCAATTCGCGGATCACCCGCCCGGTCGCGTTGACTTCCACCTGCAAGATGCCCGCGCGGCCACGGAGCGCCAAATCATGGTATTTCTCGAGTGCCGCGCGCCCGACCCGCATCCCCGGAAGCGCCAAGACCGGCGCGTCATCCGCCTCATCCTCGCTCGGCGGGGCAACATAACCGATGGCATGGGCAAGGGTCGGGCCGAAAGGATAAAGCCGCGTCGTCCCGACATCGATTTGGACGCCAGGAAGATCGGGGGCGTTGACCTCGATCCGCGCCATGTCCTCCCATTGCAGGAAATCGCGCAAAATGATCGGAACGAACCGGCGTTGATGAAGAAGTTCACGGTTGATCCGCGCCTGCTCGTGCTCAGAAAGCGGGATGATTGCCGAAAATCGCGCGAGCGTCGCATCGACATCGCCGGATTGCTCGGCGATCAGCACGGCGCGCCAGTTGATGCGGTTGGTCGCGAGCGGCGTTCCGAACCGATCGAGCAAGCGCCCGCGCGGTGGGGCAAGGAGGCGCGCGCTGACACGGTTGCTTTCGGCGAGCAAGGCATAGCGTTTGCCCTCGACCACCTGCACTTGATAGAGCCTGGCTGCGAGGCCGCCGAGCGCAAGCGCCTCGATCCCGCCGAGCAGCAGGGCGCGGCGGGTAAAGAGGCTGGTGCGGATGGCGTCACGCCGCATCAGCCTGGCGCGCCATGGGCCAGCCCGCGATGGACGCGGATGAGAAACAAGGCGAGCAATGGGTAAAGCCCGATCGCCAGCGCTGCCGCCGCTACCGCTGGGATGGGCGGCAAAATTGTCAGGGTAAAGAGCGCGGTGAGCGCATATGAGAGCGCCATGCCAGAGGGGGCGAGCGCGGCGAAGGCGAGCCAGGTGAGAAGAAAGCTCTGCTGCGCGAGCCCGCGCCGCCAGCGCCGTGTCGCCGCCCCAAGCGCGAGCAAGACGATGGCATCGAGGCCGATCGGCCCGCCCCCTTGTAAATCGGCGAATAGGCCGAGCGCGAAAATCACCAGAGGCGGCAGCGCCGCCGGCCGGTAGAGGCTCCAGAAAAACACCGCGGCAAACAGCCAGGCCGGCGACAGCGCCGATTGTCCCGCCAAGCCCTGCGGGAGGGCGAGCAGAATCGCGCCGAGTAGCGTCGCCGTTGCCGGGAAGGCCGCACGGGCAAGGGCATCCAGTCGCGGCCAGAGATCGTGTAAAGAGGCTGCGCGCCGCGCCATCTTACCACTCATGCGGGACGACGCCGGGGGGCGCGGGCCGTGATACCCGCGCCGTGGCTTCGGGGGGGGCGACGCTCGCGCGTTTCGTGTCGAAGACGCGCACAATGTCGAGCCGCGTCAAATGCGCGGCCGGCACCACCATCGGCGACGCCCCGACATAATGCACGGTGCCGATCGGCAGGCCGGCGGGAAACGCATTGGCCTCGGCGCTGGTCACCACCGGCTCGCCCTCTTCCGGCGGGGTCTCTTGCGGCCAGAACAGGAGGCGCGGCATCTCGCCATTGGTGCCGGCGAGAATGGCGCGCGCGCGGCTTCGCTCGAGGGTCACCGGAATGCGGCTATTGATATCGGTGATGAGCAAAATGCGTGCACTGCGCGCGCCAATCTCGGTTACGCGCCCGACCAGACCCTGATCGTCGAGGGCGATCTGGCCTTTTTCGATCGCATGATGCGACCCCACGGCAACCAGCACCGCCCGGGCATAAACGCCGCCAGCATCGGCGACCACGCGCGCCGTGACATAGGCCGCATCGGGGTCGGGGATCCAGTGGAGATTGGCGCGCAGGGTCTTGTTCTCGGCCTCGAGCGCGAGCGCGACCGATTGCCATTGCCGAAGATGCGCATTTTCCTCGCGCAAGGCGGCGTTTTCCGACGCGAGCGAGAAAAGATGCGCCATTTCAGCAAGGTCGGCGCGCACGCGGGCCAGCGGATGGGAAACCAACCCGTAAAGTGGTGCCAGCGCGTCCGCGATCGCAACCCGGGCACGCTCGGCCAGCAGCGCATCTGCCTTACCAAGCAGCAGCAAGGCGAACGCGCCGGCGAACAAAAGCGGCAGGGCGAGCCGCCCAAGCGCCTGACGCGCCGGAATGGAAAGCCGGATCATCCTGCCCCGCCCTTTCTCGTCTCACCCATTTTGGGCGCCCCGATCATGCGTCCGATCATGCGTCCGATCGGCGCCCCGATTCAACGCCCTTCAAGAGATGGTGCCCTTCAATACATGGTCGATAACACGTGGCGGAGCCGCTTCATCTCTTCGAGCGCGCGGCCGGTGCCGAGGGCGACGCATTGCAGCGGCTCCTCGGCGACCACTACGGGAAGCCCGGTCGCATCCCGCAGCACCTGATCCAAACGATAGAGCAACGCCCCGCCGCCGGTGAGCACGATGCCCTTGTCGACGATATCGGCGGCGAGCTCGGGTGGCGTGTTCTCGAGCGCGACCTTGACCGCCTCGACGATGGCGCTGACCGGCTCGCTCAGGCTTTCGGCGATCTGGCGCTGGCTGACCAGCACCTCGCGCGGCACGCCGTTCATCAGATCGCGCCCCTTGACCTCGCGATACGTGCCCTCGTCGCCGTCATAGAGCGAACTCGCGGCGCCGATTTCGAGCTTGATCCGCTCGGCCGAGCCCTCGCCGATCAGCAAATTATGGTTGCGGCGAATATAGCTGATGATCGCCTCGTCCATCTTATCACCGCCGACGCGCACGCTCCGCGCATAGACGATGCCGCCCAAGGAAATTACCGCGACCTCGGTGGTGCCGCCGCCGATATCGACGATCATGCTGCCCGAGGGCTCGGTGACCGGAAGGCCGGCGCCGATGGCGGCGGCCATCGGCTCCTCGATCAGCAGCACTTTGCGCGCACCCGCGCTTTCCGCGCTCTCCTGGATCGCCCGGCGCTCGACCGCGGTCGAGCCGGAGGGGACGCAGATGATGATCAGCGGGCTCGCAAAGCCGCGGCGGTTATGCACTTTGCGGATGAAGTGCTTGATCATATCCTCCGCGACCTCGAAATCGGCGATCACGCCGTCGCGCAAGGGGCGGATCGCGGAAATATTGCCCGGCGTGCGGCCGAGCATGTGCTTGGCTTCCTCGCCGACCGCGAGGACCTGCTTCTTGCCGCGGATATCGGCGATGGCGACGACGCTTGGCTCGTCGAGCACGATCCCGCGCCCCTTGACGTAGACGAGGGTATTGGCGGTACCGAGATCGATCGCCATGTCGGCCGACATAAAGCCGAGCAGCCGGGAAAACATCGTGTGCACACTCCTGATGCCGCACCGCGACGGGCCTGATGCCGCGCCGCGACGGGCGGCAGAGGGTTAGCCGCCCCAGGGCTGTTAAACAAGGGCGTTCACGAGCGTGTAGGCACGGCTTGCCGAAACCCACCCATGCCGGCACAACAATAGTCTGCCACAGAGGGGATAACGAAACATGAACGATGCACACCGCCGCAAACCGCGGCTGCGTGCGGCCATTGCCGCCGGTGCCCTCCTTTTGCTCGCCGCTGGCTGCGGCGATGGCGGCTGGGCCAATTACGAGGGCAGCGATGACGGGTCGATGTCTGGCCTCTTCGGCGGCGATGGCTTCGAGGAAGGCGGCCCCGGCTATTACGGCATGGGGATGCCCTATGAAGGCGGCGGCGTCGGCTGGGGCGGGTTCAATTACGACGAGTAGCGGCCGGGCCAAGGGCGAGCCCAGGCGCCAAGGCCTTTATCTTGCCGCCGCGGGACGCGCCCAGTAGGGTCGGGCGCGATCGGCCCTCGGCCGGCGCGGCAGCATTGGCGGGAAATCATGCGGCAAATCATCATTGGCAATTGGAAGATGAACGGCAGCAACGCCCTGGTCGCCGAGATCGCGCCGGCGGTGCTGGCCGAAGCCGCCCAGCTTGCGGCGGACCTCGTGTTATGCCCGCCGGCGACGCTGATCGCGCCGCTTGCCGTCGCTCTTGCCGGACAGGTCAAAGTTGGCGGCCAGGATTGTCATGCGCAGGAAGCCGGCGCCCATACCGGCGATATCGCCGCCGGGATGCTGCGCGAGGCCGGGGCGAGCTATGTCATTCTCGGCCATTCCGAGCGCCGCGCCGACCATGGCGAGACCGATGCCGAGGTGCGCGCGAAAATCGAAGCGGCGCGCGCGGCGGGGTTGACCCCGATCGTTTGCGTCGGCGAGGATGAGGCGGCGCGGGCGGAGGGAGCGGCGGAAACCGTGGTTCTCGGCCAGCTTGCCCGCTCGCTCCCCGAGGATTTCGTGGCCCCGCCAGGCGGGCTGGTCGCGTATGAGCCGGTGTGGGCGATCGGCAGCGGGCGGACACCGACCGCGGGCGATATCGCCGCCATGCATGGCGCGATCCGCGCGGCCTTGCGCGCGCGCTTCGGCGCCGGCGGCGCGCGGGTCGCGATCCTCTATGGCGGCTCGGTCAAGCCCGCCAATGCCGCGCGCGTGCTGGCACTTCCCGAGGTTGGCGGCGCTCTGGTCGGCGGCGCCAGTCTCATCGCTGGCGACTTCCTCGCCATCGCCCGCGCGGCCACGCTTGGCAGCGCAGCTGGCACGGGCTAGAACCCGCGCGCCCGCGTAAGGACCGCCGATGACCAATGTGCTGATCATAATCCATCTCTTCGTCACCATCGCCCTGATCGGCATCGTGCTGATCCAAAGGAGCGAGGGCGGCGGCCTCGGTATCGGTTCCTCGCAGGGCATGGGCGGGCTGATGAGCGGGCGCGGCACGGCCAATCTGCTGACCCGCACGACCGCGATCCTCGCGACCCTCTTTTTGGGCCTCGCGCTCGTCCTCGCTCTTCTCAATCGCGGTGCCGGCAACACCGGCCGTGGTTTGCTCGATCTCGCGCCAACCCCCGCGGCGACTGCGATCCCGGGGCCGCCCGCGAAATCGACCTTGCCGCCAGCCCGGCCGATACCGATGCAAGCGACGCCCGCGACGCCGGCCACAACACCCGCGCCCGCGGCAAATCCCGCCCCACCAGCCGGAGATGCACCGGCGCCGGGCGCGCCTGCCAAACCAGCCGCGCCGCCCGTGCCGACCAACTGAGACCAAGGCGCATGTCGAAACCGGTTTCCATCCGCGCAGCGGATGGTCTAGACTGAACGCCCATGACGCGGTTCGTCTTCATCACCGGCGGCGTGGTCTCTTCCCTCGGCAAGGGCATCGCCTCGGCGGCGCTGGGCGCGCTTTTGCAGGCGCGCGGCTATTCCGTGCGGTTGCGCAAGCTCGACCCTTATCTCAATGTCGATCCCGGCACGATGAGCCCGTATCAGCATGGCGAGGTTTTCGTCACCGACGATGGCGCCGAGACCGATCTCGATCTCGGCCACTATGAGCGCTTCACCGGCGTTGCCGCGACCCGCGCCGACAACGCCACCACCGGGCGGATCTATGCCGAAGTGATCGCGCGCGAGCGCCGCGGCGATTATCTCGGGGCGACGGTGCAGGTCATTCCGCACATCACCGACGCGATCAAGGACGCGATCCTGCGCGACAGCGAAGGGCTCGATTTCGTCCTGGTCGAGATCGGCGGCACCGTCGGCGACATCGAAAGTCTCCCGTTTCTCGAGGCCATCCGCCAGCTCGGCAATGAATTGGGGCCGGCGCGCTCGATGTTCGTCCATCTCACGCTGGTGCCGTATATCCGTTCCGCGGGCGAGTTGAAAACCAAGCCGACGCAGCATTCGGTCAAGGAATTGCTCAATGTCGGCATCCAGCCGCACATGCTGCTTTGCCGTTGCGAGCGGCCGATCCCGGAGAATGAGCGGCGCAAGATCGCGCTCTTTTGCAATGTCCGCCCGGACGCGGTGATCGCGGCGCTTGACGTCGATACCATCTATGCAGCGCCCCTCAGCTATCACGAAGAAGGCATGGACCGCGAGGTTCTGCGCCATTTCGCGCTGCCCCTCGAGGCCACGCCGGATCTCACGCGCTGGCGCGATATCGTTGCCGCGATCCGCGCGCCGGAGGGCGCGGTGCGCATCGCCGTCGTCGGCAAATATATGAATCTCCTCGACAGCTATAAGTCGCTCGCCGAAGCGCTCGGCCATGGCGGCATCGCCAATCGGGTGAAGGTCGAACTCGACTGGATGGATAGCGAGATTTTCGAGCAGCCCGACGCCGTGCTGCGCCTCGAGGGCGTGCATGGTATTCTCGTGCCTGGTGGCTTTGGCGAGCGCGGGACGGAGGGCAAGATTGCCGCCGTCTGTTTCGCGCGCGAGCGCCGGGTGCCGTTTCTCGGCATTTGTTTTGGCATGCAGATGGCGGTGATCGAGGCGGCGCGCAATCTCGCCGGCCTTGCCGATGCCTCCTCGAGCGAGTTCGGCCCGTGTGCGACGCCGGTGGTGGGCCTCCTCACCGAGTGGCAGCGCGGCAATGCGATCGAGCGCCGCTCCGCCCACGGCGCGCTCGGCGGCACGATGCGGCTCGGTGCCTATACGGCGCATCTGGTCGAGGGGTCGCTGGTGCGCAGGGTTTATGGCGGCGCGGCTGAGATTTCCGAGCGCCACCGCCATCGCTATGAGGTCAATATCGCGTATCGCGAGCAGCTGGAGCGGGCCGGGCTCAGGTTTTCCGGCCTATCGCCGGACGGTGTGCTGCCGGAAATCGTCGAATATCCCGACCACCCCTGGTTCATCGGGGTGCAGTTTCATCCCGAGCTGAAATCGAAGCCGTTTTCGCCGCATCCGCTCTTTGCCGATTTCATCGCCGCCTCGGTGCGCCAGGCACGGCTGGTCTGAAGAGGACATTATGGCCGAAAACATCGTCACGATCGGCCCGGTTCGTGTCGGCAACCAGATGCCTTTCACGCTGATCGCGGGGCCTTGTCAGATCGAAAGCCGGGCGCACGCGATCGAGGTCGCCGACGCGCTCGTCGCGATGACGCGCGCACTCGAGATTCCGCTCATCTACAAAAGCAGTTTCGACAAGGCCAACCGCACCAGCCTCGCTGCGGCGCGCGGCGTCGGGATGGCGGCGGGGCTCGAGATCCTCGCGGAAGTGCGGGCGCGGTTCGGCATTCCGGTACTCACCGATGTCCATGATGCCAGCCAATGCGCGGCGGTGGCGGCGGCGGTCGATGTCCTGCAAATTCCCGCCTTTCTCTGCCGCCAGACCGATCTTCTGCTCGCCGCCGGCGAAACAGGTGCGGCGATCAACGTGAAAAAAGGCCAGTTCCTCGCCCCTTGGGATATGGCGCAGGTCGCCGCCAAGATCGCGAGCACCGGCAACCGCCGCATCCTGCTCACCGAACGCGGCGTGAGTTTCGGCTATAATATGCTGGTGAGCGATTTCCGGTCGCTCCCGATCATGGCCGAAACCGGCTGTCCGGTGGTGTTCGATGCGACGCACTCGGTGCAGTTGCCGGGCGGCGCCGGCACCGCCTCGGGCGGCGAGCGCCGTTTCGCCCCGGTGCTCGCCCGCGCCGCGTTGGCGGTCGGGGTCGCGGCGGTCTTCATCGAAACCCACCCCGATCCCGATCACGCACCGAGTGACGGGCCGAACATGATCCCGCTTGCGGCGATGCCGGCCCTCCTCGCCCGTCTCAAGGCATTCGACGATCTGGCCAAATCATCCGAGGCCGATTCCTGAGCCAATGCCCGGGATGATTGCCGAGGCGCTGCGCCAGCGCGCCCCGCGCTCGAGGTTTGGGGAAATTGATACCAGCGGGCCAAAAGAATCACCGCTCATTTGAGGGCGGTGTTATACCGGTCAGCGATCTCGCTGACCGGTATTGATTTGATTTTGCGCGCAGCCGCCACACCAACCCTGCGCGCATACCGGTCGGCGATCTCGCTGACCGGTATTATTACACCGCGCCCGGGGTCGCGACCTTGAGCACGGCGTCTTCATGACGGATGATGCGGCGCGCCAAGCGTAACGCCTGATAGCAATCATCGGCCTCGGCGGCGAGCAGGGCGCGGTCGAGGATGTCGCGCGCGAGTTGCGACGTGGTTGCCTCCTTGAAGGCGGCGATCAGCGCCCGCGCCTCCGCAAGCCCGTGTTCGCGCTCGTCTTCAGTACCGATATAGGCGGTCTGGAGCGCGAAATAGATACGCCGCGCCGGGCTGTTGGCCTCATTGGGGGCCATGATCTGCTTACCGAAAAGAAAACGCGCGCGCGCGGCGAGTTCGATGCGGGTTTTGTTGCGAAAACGGATGGCGGCGCCGTTGACGATCATCATCTCGCCTTGCCGCAACTCTAAGATCAGGTTCGACATACGCCGCTCTCCGGCCTCCCGAATGATGCCGATGGGAGGTTTGGAGACCTGCGCTGGTGCCCGCCTCTTTTGCGGTCAACCGCGCAGCCGAACCGCCCGACCCGGCCGTGCCCAGGCGCCGTTCTGGCATCTGGTCTCGCCATCATCGCGCGGATCATTTAATCTCTGATGAACGCGCCGCGTTCTGGGTGGGTGTAAGCCGGTGACGGCATCGAGAATGACGAGGTCGAGCACCGACGGCGCGGCGCGCGGCGGCAGCGAGAGTTCACCCGCGCCATTGGTCCAGCGCCAGAGCTGCTCGCCATCCGCCTCGATCGGGTAAAACCCCCGGCCGAGCGCCGGGCCATCGAGGGCGACCGGCCGGCCATCGCAAAAAATCGCGCCGATGCGAAGGCCAAGCCGTCGGTAATCCAGCCGCGCCGGCTCGGGCTCGATCGGCACGCCGTGGTTGGAGAGAATGGTAATCGTCGCGGGGCGCGCGCCGTGGCTGTCGGCGGGCAGCAAAAACCGATGCAGATTGCCATGCACGATGGCTGGCCGCCAGGTGCGCGGCCCGCGCTGCAGCCGAAGATCGCGCGCGGTTTCCGTCTGCCAGCCGAGCCAGGCGGCGCGGGCGAAAAGCCGGCGTCGCAGCCGCGTCACCGCCTCGCCAGCGAGGCACAGCGGCGCGCACGCATTTTCCCAGCCAACGGGCGAGGCAAAAGTGGGATAAAGCGCGGTGAGCACGCCGCCATTGGCGAAATCGGCACGGTTGGCGGTATCGAGATAGCTCTCGACCGCGAGCCCTTCGGCGAGGATGACGTCATGGCGGGGAAGTTCGACATGAAAATACCAGGCCTCCGCCGCGTCCTCCTGAAAAATCGTCGCGCCATTTTGCAGGCATTTGACGGGCACCAAAATTCGGTCCGTCGCACCTGGGCGGCGGAGGGCGATGGCGTGATCGGGCGAGAGACGGAGATCGCGCGACGGCACGCCCGGCGCGAAGGCGCCTGCCAGAATCCGTACCGGTTGGGTCAACTCAGGCCGTGGATGGCGGCGGCAATCGATGCGGCGCTCGCCGATCCAGATGATCGGTGCATAGGGGCCGCGTGCCGTGCGCACCCGCATGCCAGGCCGCAACCGCTCCACCGCGATCTCGCCCGCCTCGGTCGCGATCCGGGTTCCGGCGAGAAAGCAGGCGGGCGGCGTTGGTGGCGCATCGGTCGTCGCGCTGGCCAGCGCCGAGGCTTGCACCATTGTCGTCGTTTGTCCGGGCGGATCGATCTCGATCCAGCCCGCGCCACCGACCTGCCCGAGATTTGGCGCCGATGGCGAGGCCGGCAGCACCAGATCGAGCGTCGCCCCGGCATCGACGACGACGCTGCCAACATTGGTGAAGGCGTCGGTTGCGAGCGTCAGCGTGCCGGCGGCAAGGATGAGGGTACCGTCATTGACGAAGGCGGGGGCGGTGATCTGGCTCTCCCCTGCGAGCGTCAGCGTGGCGCCAGCCCCGACCGTCAGGGTGCCCGTGGCAAAACTCATGGCGCCGCGCACGTCGAGCGAGGCTTGTTGCGCGGCAATCGCGCCGGCGCTCGGCCCGGCGCCGAAGGTGAGGGTCGTCTCGCCATCGCTGGCAAACGTGCCGGTGGTTTCGAAAAACCCGCGCGTGGCGAGGGAAAGATTGCTCTCGCTCTGGAATTCGCCGCTATTGGTGAAATTGTCCACCGTCCCGGTGAGCGTTCCGGCAGTGATGGCGACCGAGCCGTGATTGACGAAATCCGCCGCCCCATAAGGGTTGATCGCGGCCGCACCTTCGGGGGCGAAGACCAGCACGCCATCATTGACGATCGCGCCGCTCAGGGCATCGTCGCTGCCGGCGACGCTCAAGCCGCCCGCGAGCGTGAGGGTTCCGCTCCCCGCTGCGAGTGTCGCGTCATTACCGAGGGTGATGGTCGCGCCGGCGAAACTCTGGCTTGCCTCGGCGTCGATGAGGGCAAAATTCGCGCTGATCGTGCCTTCCCCGCTGATGCCGCCGCCAAGATCGAGGACCACGGGGGTGATCAGCATCGTTGTCGGCAAGCCGGGGAGCACGCCGGGAAATCCGTCGGCGACCGCCATCTCACCACCGGCGAGTGACAGGGTGCCGGCGTCGAGGGCAAGCGCCCCGGTGACGTCGAGGGTGGTCGCGGCGAGGGGCGCGGGCGGCGTGAGCAATAGCGTCGCGCCGTCATCGGCGAGCGTGAGCCCGGCCAATGTCACCGGCTGCTCAATGCCAACGAGATAGTCACCCGGGCGGGTTATGCTCGCGGTGGTTGTGGCGCTGGGCGGCGATCCCGCCGACCAATTGGCCGCGACGCTCCATAGGCCGCCAGACGGATTGCTCCATGACGAGGTCATAGCGCAGAAAATTCCAAAAAGGGGCGAAATCCCATAAAACGAGACATACCTCGCCTATTCATGACCGTCTAGTTTATTTTGCACCTTTTCCCCGAAAATGCCAGGATTTGTTAACTTTCTCCGCAAGATCCTCCAACGGGCGCCGCGGGCCGGCATGAAGAGGTCTTGCCTTTTCCGGCCCAAACGCGGCAGCATGGTGCAATGGTTTGTTTTTGCTGTCCGCCGCGCCTGACGCGCCGCCGGCTGCTTGCCGGCGCGGCGTTGTTCGCGGCGGGGGCGGCGCCGGAGTTTCCTATGCAGGAGGTGGCGCCGGGGATTTTCGTGCGCCGTGGCGCGGATGTCGAAGCGTCCGCGGACAATGCTGACGCCATCGCCAATATTGGCTTCATGATCGGTGACGACGCGGTTGCGGTGATCGATCCCGGCGGCAGCGGCATCGATGGGATGCGTCTGCGCGCCGCCATTCGTGCCCGCACCGATCGCCCGATCCGCCATGTCATCGAGACCCATATCCATCTCGATCATTGTTTTGGCGCGAGTGCCTTTGCCGAGGACCATCCCGAGGTGATCGGCCATGTGCGGCTGCCGGCGGCGTTGGCGGCGCGGCAGGCGTTTTATCGTCGCAATCTCGTGGATATGCTCGGCCCGGAGGCGGCGGGGGATGCGCTGGTGCCGACGCGCGTGGTGTCCGATCGGGCGGTTATTGATCTTGGTGGCCGTGTCCTTGAGATCACCGCGCATCCGCCGGCGCACACTGACACCGATTTGACGATTTTCGACAAAATGACTGAGACTCTGTGGGCTGCGGATCTTTTATTCGTTGGGCGTATTCCGGTGCTCGATGGCAGCCTGACTGGCTGGCAGGCGGTGTTGGCTGCGCTCAAGGGGCAGCGGGCGGCGCGCGCGGTGCCGGGGCATGGGCCGGTTTCCGTCGCCTGGCCGGCGGCAGCGGCGGATGAAGAACGCTACCTTGCGACCCTTGCGCGTGAGGTTCGCGCGCTTATCATCAAGGGTGTTGATATCGATGCCGCAAGTCGTCTGGCCGGGCAAGCCGAGCGCAGCCGATGGCGCTTATTCGATGACTATAATGGCCGCAACGTCCTGGAAGCCTATAAGGAACTGCAATGGGAATGACGCCATCGCCGAGCGATCGCCTTTCATTTCTTATGACTTCGGGGATAAAAGGTTTTTTGGTTCTTTTTTCCAAAAAAGAACAATGGCTTTCTTCCCCCCTCCTCTCGATGGAGCGGGTTTGCGGCGCGAACGGGAGTGTGACGTCATGAAATATCTTCTGCTCTTAAGTATGCTCTTATTCGCGTCCGTGCCGGCGCGCGCGGCCGAGGATGATGCGGCGCGGGCGGCGCGGTGGGACAATCTCCGTCATGTCGTGTTTGGTGATCGTGTGCTTCATGACGGCACTGGCGTGATCGCGCTCGAGGCTCCGGCCCGGGCGATGGATGCGGCGCTGGTGCCGGTCGCGATTACGCTGAGCGGCGCGAGGCCGGTCAAGGCGGTTTATTTGTTGGTCGATGGCAACCCCTCGCCGCTTGCCGGCACGTTCCATTTCGGCCCGGCGATCGACCCGCACTTGCTCAAAACCCGTGTCCGGGTCGAGCAATACACATTGATGCATGCGGTCGCGGAAACCAGCGACGGCGAATTGTTCGTCGCCGAGCGCTTCGTCAAGGCAGCGGGTGGCTGCTCGGCGCCGGCGGGCAGCGATCAGGCGCTCGCGCTCAAAGAGATTGGGCGGATGAAGCTCACGCTCACCGGCGATCCGGTTCCTGGCCAGCCGGAACTCGCACAATTGCTGATCCGGCATCCCAATAATAATGGCATGCAGATGGATCAGCTGACCCGGAACTATATCCCGGCGCGCTATATCCAATCGATCCGCGTCACCTATAACGACCAGCTGGTATTCGATTTCGACACCGATATTTCCTTGAGCGAGGATCCTGCGCTGACCTTTGCGTTCGTCCCGAACGGCGCTGGGCAACTGCAGGTGAAGGTCGAGGATAGCACCAAAGCGGTGTTCAGCCGGAGCTTCGATATCGCACCGCAGCGAAGCTGACGCGCGATCGGACGGCTTTGCCCCGCGCGGGGGTGTTGCGCGCCCGTCAATGGCCCAACCAACGCACGCGCCAGAGTGTGCCGTTGGCGTCTTCGCTGAACAAAAGCGCGCCTTCGCGGGTAATGGTGACGCCCACTGGGCGGCCGCAAACATGATCGTCATCGAGCACGAATCCGGTGAGGAAATCCTGATAGGCGCCGGTCGGCGCGCCATCGTGAAACAAGAGCCGCACGAGCTTATAGCCGGTGCGGAGTGCCCGGTTCCACGAGCCATGGAAGGTGGCGAAGGCATCGCCGTGATA
>JAJYXY010000100.1 GCA_021801465.1 Pseudomonadota bacterium | reverse complement strand
ATCCGCATCGCACCATACTCGCCGGCATGATCGACGCGGATCATACGCGCGATCGCCTTGCGTTGTGGGGGATCACCGGGAAGCTGCATCGTCTCGCTCATGCTCTCGTCCGCCGCGTTTGCCACAAATAGGTAAGCACGCCGCCGCCGAGCGCCAAGGCATAGAGCAAATTCAGCCCCGCGAACGATACCGGCACCCCGGGCAGCGGATAGGTCGGCTCATCGCAGGGCTTGCTCGGGCGGGCCGGCATCTCGGCCAAGCGCTGGGCGATGGAGCCGTGAAGACGCGGCGCGGCGCATTCCGGCAGCGGGCTCGGCCAGGCATGCCATTCCACGCCGACATGAACGACGGCGATGGCAGCGTCGGCGAGTATGACCACGGCAAAGAGCGCGAGCAGCAAGCGCGCCGCCCGCGGCCGCAAGGCCAAGGCCGCAAGGCCGAGGACGATGGCGATGCGGTAGGGCCAGCGCTCGAGGAGGCAGAGCGCGCAGGGCACGAGACCGCCGGCGCGCTCGCTCGTGACCGCAACCGCCAGCGCGGCCGCGGCGGCAAGGGTCGCAAGCAAGGCGGGGCGCCGCGCGGTGGCGCCTGGCCTTACGATCGGGTTGGATCCATCGGTCGAAACTGGTGTCATACGGGGCTTGCCGAAAAAGGGTGAGGGAGGCGTGCGCAGGAGGCAAGACCCTCGCCCGCGCACACCCGCGCAACACCACGCAGATAGCACGGCATCACCCGCGCGATCACCCCCGTCAATTGGGGCACCCCCGTCAATTGGGGCACCCCCGTCAATTGGGGCACCCCCGTCAATTGCGGCGAAAGAAGTGCGGCGCGGGTTCTTTCCGCCTAATGCGAGGACCAGCCTTGATAGGCACTGACATTGTCGCGGGTGACGAGCTTGCTATCCATGAGCAACACCTCGTGATCGAGTTTTTCCCCCTGCAGCAATTTCATCCCCTGCCGCACCGCAAGCCGCGCCATCAAAAAGGGATCCTGGCTCGCCGAGGCGATAAATTGCGTGTCGTTCGGATCTTTGAGCGCGGTTTCGGCGTCGGGCGCACCGTCGACGGCGGTGATCGGGAAATTCGTCCGCCCAAGCTGCTTTGCCGCGAGTTCGGCGCCGATCGCGGTCGGATCATTGATCGCGAACACGCCATCGACCCTGGGAAAACGCGTGAGCAGCGACTGCATCACCGCAAGCCCGCCATCGCGTGAGCCTTTCGCGTCTTGATCGGCGGAGAGCAATTTGATCCCCGGATGTTTCCCGATCACCTCCTTGCAGCCTTGCACCCGATCGATCACCGCCGAGACTTGCGGCCCATTGACGATGATCATATTGCCCTTGCCGCCCATTTTATCGATCAGATAGTCGCAGGCGATGGTGCCGGCCTGAACATTGTTGGTCTCGACGGTTGCGTTCGCGCCATCGGCATGGGTATCGACCGAAACCACGATGATCCCCGCCGCCTGCGCGCGCTTGATCGCCGGCGTAATCGCCTTCGGATCGCCGGGATTGAGGAGAATGAGATCGACGCCGGCGGCGATGAAATTATCGATCTGGGTATTTTGCTTGCCGAGATCGTAATCATAGCCGAGGGCGGTGATTTTCACCTTGGGGTTTATCGACTTCGCTTCGGCCTCGGCGCCCTTGGCGAGCGCGACGAAAAATGGATTTCCCAACGAGCCAAGGGAAAGGCCGATCGCGTTGAGATCTCGGGCCGCGGCAAGGCCGGTGCTCAACGCGAGCGAAACACCGATGGCACAAATTTTCTTCAGCATGGTTTTCTCCCCCCTGGCGTGTTGCGTCGCCCCGCCCTCGCCTGCCCGGGACCAGCGAGGGCGCGTGTCTTACGTCCTCATGTGCGCGCCGAGCCGCGCAGACGGTAACGATCGAGGGCGACCGCGCCGATGATCACCGCCCCCTTGATGATATATTGCCAAACATCGCTGACGCCGAGCAGGATCAGGCCATTGGTCAAAACCGCGATGATGAGGGCGCCGATCAGCGTGCCCCAGATGCTCCCGATACCGCCGACGAAACTGGTCCCGCCGAGGATCACCGCGGCGATCGCATCGAGTTCATAGGATTGGCCGAGCTGCAACCCATTCGCGGCATAAAGCCGCGCCGCCTGCATCACACCGCCGAGCCCAGCGAGAAGGCCAGAGGCGCCATAGACGAAAAGCAGCACGCGCGACACCTTGATGCCCGAAAGCCGCGCGGCACTCTCATTGCCGCCCACGGCATAGATATGCACCCCGAGCACGGTGCGGCGCAGAATCAGCCAGGCGCCGACAATGACCAAAAAAGCGATGATGATCAGCCACGGCACCGAGGCAACGCCGGCGATCGAGAGCGCGCCATTGCCGATGAAAGCGAAAGGCAAATTGGCGTTGAAAACCGTGGTGTCATTGCCAAGCAGCCGCGCGATCCCGCGCACCGCAGTCAGCGCGCCGAGGGTTACGATGAAAGGCGGCAAGCGCAGGAAGGCGATCAGCGCGCCGTTGGCAAACCCGATCACGAGCCCCACCACCAACGCGGCAAGAATACCGAGATCGCCGAAATTCTGCGAAACCAGCAAACCCGCGACCGCGCTCGCCGCCAAAATCGAGCCCACCGAGAGATCGATGCCGCCGGTCAAGATCACGAAGGTCATGCCAGCGCCGAGCACCGCGTTTATCGAGGCCTGCTGGGCGACGATGGAGAGATTTTGCCACGACAGAAACCGCCCCTCGCCGGTGAGCCAGAGATCGAGACCCTGCACCAAAAGACCGAGAACGATGAGGACCGGCAACATGCCGATCGAGCGGAACAGACCGCGCCAACGCCTCTCGCGCGCCCGCGCATCGGCCGGATCGCCAGGCATTTGCGGCGTGGCCAGCCCCTCGCTCATGCTGGCTCACGCAAGGCGACACCGGCGGCAAGCGCCATGATGTTTTCCTCCGTGATCGCGGGCCCATCCACCCCGCCGACCTCGCCCACGATCTCGCCCTCATGCATGACAACGACGCGATCGGCGATGCCGACGATCTCGGGCAGTTCCGAACTGATGACGAGAATCGCCGCGCCCTTTTGCGCCAGATCGTCGATGATGCGATAAATCTCTGATTTCGCGCCGATATCGACGCCACGCGTCGGCTCGTCCAAAATCAGCACTTTCGGCTCGGTCGCAAGAAGGCGCGAGAGCAATACTTTCTGCTGGTTACCGCCCGAGAGCGCGCCGACCGTGACCTCTGGCCCGGAGACGCGGATCCTGAACGTGGCAATGGCGTCACGCGCACGGGCGTAGGCATGGGCGCGGTCGAGCCAGACGCCGAAGGCCGCATCCCGCCCTATCACGCCAAGATTGATGTTGTCGCCAACGCTCATATCCAAAAACAGGCCCTGCGCCTTGCGATCCTCGGTGAGATAGACGAGGCCGGCGGCGATCGCCTCTGCCGGGCTCGCGAAGGCAACCGGCTTTCCCGCCAAGCGCACCGTGCCGGCGGTGCGGGTTTCGGCACCGTAGATCAGGCGCGCAAGCTCCGTCCGCCCGGCGCCGACGAGGCCGGCGAGGCCGAGCACCTCGCCGCGATGGAGGGTGAACTGTGCGCGGCGCACGCGCTTGCCATCGGCGAGCCCCGCCACTTCCAAGACCGGCGCGCCACCCGAGCCATCGCGATGCGCCTTGGTATAAAACGACGAAAGATCACGCCCGACCATCATGCGGACGATGGTTTCAGGCTTGATCTCGTCTCGCCCCAGCGTGCCGACATACCCGCCATCACGCAGCACCGAGACGCGATCGGCGAGTTCATAGACCTCCGCCATGCGGTGGGAGATGTAGATGATGGCGAGACCCTCGGCCTTGAGGCGGCGGATCAGGGCAAACAGGCGCTCGGTCTCGCGCGCGGAAAGCGCCGTGGTCGGCTCATCCATCACCAGAATACGCGAACGGGCATGAAGCGCGCGCGCGACCTCAACCATTTGCTGCTCGGCGATCGAGAGTTCGCCGACCACGACCCGCGGGCCGAAGCTCGCGCCGAGACTGGCGAGGATGTCGCGGCAGCCGGCGGTCATCGCCGCGCGGTCGATCGCCAGGCCCCGACGCGGCTCGCGGCCGAGATAGATATTTTCCGCGACCGTGAGGTTCGGCGACAACGCCAATTCCTGATAAATGATGGCGATGCCGAGCGCTTGCGCCGCTTGCGGCCCGTCGATCACCACTGGCTTGCCATCGATGCGGATCTCGGCGCCCGGGTCTGGCGCATAGGCGCCGGAGACGATTTTCATCAGCGTTGATTTGCCCGCGCCATTTTCGCCCATCAGGGCATGCACCTCGCCGGGGTAAATGGTGAGCTGCACCGAACGCAGGGCTTTGACGCCGGGAAATGTTTTCGAGACCTGGCGCAGCGTCAAAATCGGCTGGCCTTCTGCCGGGGCGGGCATGCGGGTCGTGCTCAAGCCGCAGGCCAGCGCGAGAGGAGGGGATCACCGCACGCATCCCCGACCGCACCCACATCCCCTTCGCGTCGCGATCCGGCGGAACCGGACGCGATACGCCCCGACGAGATGCGCCCCAATGAGAGTCTCAAACTTCCTCCGCCCCGGTGCCGCGCAGTCGGCCCGTTTTTGATTTGGCAGATGGTGAGAGGGTTTCTCACCTCTCTCAACCTCGCCCGCTTTTATCGCTAATTGGCGAAGGCGGATGTGTCAACCAGGCCGCCATGGCGCCTATGCGGGGCGCGTCTTTATCGCGCGAAGTGCCGCGCGTGGCCGGCGATTTGGCGACGGCGCTCGGCCGCGTAACCGATATGGACAAGGTCCACGGGGGCGTCTCGACCCGCACACCCGCGCTGGCGAGCGACATTGTCTGGCTACAGGAAAATCGTCATTGGCCGGGCCTCAACGCTTTCGGCAGGATCAGCTCCAGCGCTCACTCATCCCCTCATTTCGGAATACGCGAGCGATCCGCTGAAGGTTCTTGCCTGTGAGACGGCCTGGGCGAAGGCTGCGATCAGGGGAGCGAGGCGGTGCTCGGGCATGTTGGGGATCAGATCGT
>JAJYXY010000184.1 GCA_021801465.1 Pseudomonadota bacterium | reverse complement strand
GGTACGACCATGTGGGGGCGGTGGGGGTGACGTGTTATACGTGCCATCGTGGTCAGCCGGTTCCCGCCGCGATCTGGTTCGAGCCGAACCCTCCGCACGCATTGGGCGCTGTCGAGAGTGACACGGGGAAGAATTTGCCCGCGCCGGTCGCTGGCGATTCGTCGTTGCCGTTTGATCCGATCACGGCGTTCCTGGTATCGGACGACCAGATTCGCGTCCAGTCGACAACAGCGTTGCCAGAGGGCGATCGGTCTTCCATCAAACAGACCGAGTGGACGTATGCCCTGATGATGCATTTTTCGCAGGCGTTGGGTGTGAATTGTGTTTTCTGCCACAACTCGCGGGCGTTCGAGCAATGGAGCGAGAGCACGCCACAACGCGTCACGGCGTGGTATGGAATTCGGATGGTGCGCAATCTAAACAGCGACTATCTCTTGCCTCTGGCGAATACGCTGCCCGCCTATCGACATGGGCCGAAGGGGGATGGGCCGAAGATTCTGTGCTCGACCTGTCATCAGGGCGTATATAAGCCGCTTTTTGGGGCTCAGATGGCTAAGTCGTTTCCAGAACTTCTCGGAAATGCGGGTGGCGCGCAGTGATCGCGGCGTGGCGTACTGATGAAATGCGAGCCGTGGGCCGGCGGAAAAAAGGGGGGCGTTTTGCCCCTCGTCGAGGCGGCTTGGTATTTGTCGTGCCGCTGTCAGCAAGATCAGCGTGCGCCTTCGCGAAACAGGATTACCCTGACAGTAGAGACGAGGATCAGGAGATCGAGAAATAGAGTGCGATGGGCAATATAATAGAGATCGTAGGCGAGTTTCATTCGCGCATCCTCGATTGAGGCGCCGTAGGGAAGATTGACCTGCGCCCAGCCAGTGATGCCTGGTTTGACGAAGCTGCGGTCGTTGTAATGCGGGATCGTGGCGGCGAGTTTTGCGACGAAATGCGGGCGCTCCGGGCGTGGCCCGATCAGGCTCATCTCGCCGCGCAGCACGTTGAGGAGCTGTGGTAATTCATCGATGCGGGTGCGGCGCAAGAAGCCGCCGATGCGGGTGACGCGTGGGTCGGCGGCAGCCGCCCAAGCCGGGCCAGTGGCTTCGGCATCGGCCCGCATGCTGCGGAATTTAAGCAAGGTGAAGGGTTTTCCACCCAAGCCAACGCGCTCCTGGCTGTAAAAGACGGAACCTTTGCTGTCGAGGCGGATGGCGAGTGCTGTCAGCAGCATCAGCGGCAGGACCAGGACCAAAAGTGCTAAGCTCAGCGCTACGTCGAAACCACGCTTGAGCGCTTGGTTCAGGCGGCTCGTGAAGACAGTCTCGGCAAAGATTAGCCAATCCGCTGGCAGCCGTTCGAAGGCGAGGCGGCGGAATTGGCGTTCGCGGAATTCTACAGCATCGAAGACGCGGATGCCGGCGCTTTTACAGTGGAGCAGGCTCGTTGTCGGAAGCTTCGCGTCCGCCGAGGTGCCGACGACAATGCCCCAGATCCCCCGGGCACGAAGGGCCGCGGGATCGAGCGCCTCGGCCTCGTCGCCTGCGAGCGTGCCGGCAACATCAAAAAACGCCGTCTGATGGGCGCCACCGTCAGAGGGAAAAAGGACACGCTGATCGTCGCCGACGAACAGGATGCGACGGGTGAAAACCCCATGCCGCAGGGCGAGGCGGAACGCGGTGCGTGTCACCATCAGGCAGAACAACCAGGCGAGCAGAACATGCGGCAGCCACAGCGCCTCGCGGGTGGTTATGAGGCGGCGGAAATCGGCATGGAGCAAGCGCGCGAGAACCAGCGGCACCGGCACCACCACGAGGGCGACGACCCCGATATTGATGACAAGCCGGCGCGTATAAAGCAGAGTGTCGCGCCGATAGAGCCCGAGGGCCGGGCCAACGATGCCGAAAAGCACGGCGACCAACGCCGCCATGTCGATAATCTGAAGGGAAGTTCCGGCAAATGCCGCCTCACCCATCACGGTTTTCGCGGTGCCAAACGCAAGCAATGCCGCGATCAGCGTAAAGCTGAGCACGGCTTCGATTAGCCAAAGCATGAGCACGTCAGAAGACATGTAATGCCCAAACACTTTAGTCATTATGGTCTCCAAACTACCGCGTCGACCGCGGGGCAAATGACGACACAAGAACGATCCCTTCACCGCCGGTTGCCGGCCCGCCGAGATACCTCGCGACAATCAGCAGGGCGGGGAGGGGTTTCGTTTTGGTTTCAGCAAATGCCGTGCCACCGGATCGAGGGGGAAAATCCGCGGCCTACCGCGGAGTTCTGGATTGAAGCGACCACAGGACGCGCGGCAGGAATTGCCGGGCGGCAGAATTTGTCGGGGAGAAAACGGCCCGCGAGACGGGTAGAAGGGTTTGCGCGACGGCCGGTGCGCAGCCTTTCTCTCACCCAGCCTCTCGCGTGGCGAGGAAGGGCGCGGCGAGAAATCGGCTTGAGGCTATTGGCGTCCTGCTGCGCGATCAGAGGCGCGAACCGGCCCTGTTTCTTTGCACCCTCATACGGGGGAAAAATATTGCCCGAGAAAATCGACCAGCGCCGCGCTGACCTTGGTGGCGCGTTCTTGCTGCACCCAATGCCCGGCGCCGGGAAGGAGGAGGGTTCGGGTCAGCCCCGGCACATTTTCCGCCAATGTCGCCAAGGCGCGCGCGCCCATCGGACCTGCGATGACGGCATCGTGGTCGCCGGCGATGAAGAGCGCCGGCTGGTGGATTTTCGCGCCCTGCCAGGGCGCCGTCAGCGCCCAGTTGCGGTCGATATTGCGATACCAGTTGAGGCCGCCGCGAAAGCCGGTGCGGCGATAGGTTGTAACGAACGCGGCGAAGGTTTCCGCATCCAGCCAGGGTGGTGGCGCCCCGGGGTCGGGCAGCTTCGTCAGAAACCCGCCGCCTTCGGGAATGTCGAGCGCGCTCGCCGCGGCCGCCGCGTCGGCGCGGGCGCCGGTTGCGAACAAGCGGCGGAAGGTCGCCTCGGGATCGCGCGCGAATTCGGCCTCGGCCGGCCCCTCGGCCTGAAAATAAAACCAGTAAAACCGCGTCATCTCGGCCTCACGCAGCATGGCGAGCGGCGGCGCCGGGCCGCGCGCGCGGAACGGGACGCTGAGGGCGGCGACCGCGGGAAACAGATCGGGGCGGAACAGCGCCGCCTGCCAGGCGATCTGCGCCCCCCAATCATGGCCGATGATCGCAGCGCGCGCGGCGCCCAGGGCGCCCGCCAGCGCCACCATGTCCCCCGTGAGGTGGAAAATGCTGTAAGCGGCGCTCTCCGCCGGCGCCGAACTCTCGCCATAGCCGCGCATGTCGGGTGCTGCGACGCGGTAGCCGGCCGCGGCCAGGGCCGCGATTTGGTGGCGCCAGGAGAGCGCGAGTTCGGGAAAGCCGTGGCACAGAATGACGAGCGGCGCATCCTCGGCGCCCGCTTCGAGAACCGAGAGCGTGACGCCGTTGACGGCATGCGTCCGGCGGGTGGGGGGCACGGCCATCGCAAGCCTCCTCGCGGGGATTTCCGGGCGATTTCGGGGCTGCGGAGAGTTGCGGCGCAAGCCCAGGCGGCGCATTCTACGCCGCTTTCACGACCCGCGCCATCATCGGCGCGCCCGCCCGCAGCCCGAGGAGAGACTTGAAGATGCTCGAAAAACGCTGGGACAAGAGCCGCCTGCCGTCGCGGCATGTGTCCGTCGGCCCCGATCGCGCCCCGCATCGCAGCTATTATTACGCCATGGGGCTGACCGAGGAAGAGATCGAGCAGCCCTTGGTCGGTGTCGCCACCTGCTGGAACGAGGCGGCGCCGTGCAACATCGCGCTCTCGCGCCAGGCGCAATCGGTCAAGCGCGGCGTTGCCGAAGCCCGCGGCACCCCGCGCGAATTCACGACGATCACCGTCACCGACGGCATCGCCATGGGCCATCAGGGGATGAAATCCTCGCTGGTCTCGCGCGAGATCATCGCCGATTCGGTGGAAGTCACCATGCGCGGGCATTGCTATGACGCGCTGGTCGGCCTCGCCGGCTGCGACAAATCGCTGCCCGGCATGATGATGGCGATGCTCCGGCTCAATGTTCCGAGCGTGTTCATGTATGGCGGCTCGATCCTGCCCGGCCGCTATCAAGGCCGCGACGTCACCGTCGTCGATGTTTTCGAGGCGGTCGGCCAACACGCCGCCGGCAAGATGACGGATGAGGAGCTGCACGAGCTGGAATGCGTCGCTTGCCCCTCGGCCGGGGCGTGCGGCGGGCAGTTCACCGCCAACACCATGGCGATGGTGAGCGAGGTGATGGGGCTCGCGCTTCCCGGCTCGGCCGGCGCGCCGGCGCCCTATGAGGAGCGCGACCGCTTCGGCTTCGAATCCGGCCGCGCGGTGATGGCGCTGCTCGAGCGCAATCTCCGCCCGCGCGACATCGTGACGCGCAAGGCCCTCGAAAACGCCGCCGTTGCCGTCGGCGCCACCGGCGGCTCGACCAATGCCGGCCTCCATCTGCCGGCGATCGCGCACGAGGCCGGTATCCGCTTCACCATGGATGATGTCGTCGCGATCATGCGGCGCACGCCTTATATCGCCGATCTCAAGCCGGGCGGGAAATATGTCGCCCTCGATGTCCATCGCATCGGCGGCATTCCGGTGATCATGAAGGCGCTGCTCGATGCCGGCCTGCTGCATGGCGACTGCATCACCGTCACCGGCAAGACGCTCGCCGAAAACCTCAAAGACGTGGTCTTCCCGACCGATCAGGACGTGGTCTATCCGGTGAGCCGGGCGATTTCGCCGACCGGCGGCGTCGTTGGTCTGCGCGGCAATCTCGCGCCGGACGGCGCGATCGTGAAGGTCGCCGGGCTCGCAGCGCAGCGTTTCGAGGGCACGGCGCTCTGCTTCGATTGCGAGGAAGATGCCTTCGCCGCCGTCCAGGCCCGCGCCTACAAGGCCGGCGATGTCATCGTCATCCGCTATGAGGGGCCGAAGGGCGGGCCCGGCATGCGCGAGATGCTCTCCACCACCTCCGCGATCTACGGCCAGGGCATGGGCGAGCAGGTGGCGTTGATCACC
>JAJYXY010000080.1 GCA_021801465.1 Pseudomonadota bacterium | reverse complement strand
CCGGCGCTCGGTGGCGTCCGCCTCTCCGGCCATCATCGTCGCGAACATCGCCATGCTGCGCGCCTGCTCGATCGCAACCAGCATGTCGACGGCGCGGTGCTGCAACACCTGGAATTGTCCGATGGCACGGCCGAATTGCTTGCGGGTGCGGAGATAATCGAGCGTCACTTCGTGCATCGCCGCCATCACCCCGACCGCCTCGGCGCAGAGCGCCGCGATCGCCTCATCCACCACCCGCGCGATGACGGGAAACGCCTCGCCCGGCACGCCGAGCGGTATCGCTTGCGTGTCGCTCAACGAAATTTCCGCGGCCCGCGTGGCATCCTGCAAGGCATAGCCGCGCCGCGAGACGCCCGGCGCTTTGGCATCGACGAGAAAAAGCCCGATCCCATCATGCGCGCGCTGCGCGCCGGAAACACGCGCGCTGACGATCAGCCGATCCGCGTGTTCGCCGGCGAGGACAAGGGATTTCTCGCCGCTGACGCGCCAGACGCCGGCGCTTTCGCGCGCACGCGTGGTGACATCGGCGAGATCGTAACGCGCCTGCCGTTCCGCGTGCGCGAACGCCAGGCGGAGCGTGCCGGCGGCGATCGCCGGGATCAGCTCGGCGCGCTGTGCCGGGCTCGCCGCGTGGCGCAAGAGGCCGCCGGCGAGCACCACGGTCGCGAAATAGGGCTCGAGCACGAGGCCGCGCCCGAACGCCTCCATGACGATCATGGTCTCGACCGCGCCGCCGCCGAACCCGCCATCGGCCTCGGCGAACGGCAGGCCGAGAAGCCCCATTTCGGCATATCGCGCCCAGAGATCGGGCGAAAACCCCTCGGACGTTTTGAGATATTTCTTCCGCTGCTCGAAATCGTAATTTTGGAGGATGAGCTTTTCGACGCTATCCTTGAGCAGCGATTGTTCTTCGCTAAGATCGAAATCCATGTTTCCCTCAGAGCCCGAGAATCGCCTTGGCGATGATGTTGCGCTGAATCTCGTTCGAGCCGCCATAGATCGAGATCTTACGCCAGTTGAAGTAGGTGGGGGCGGCGGGGGCGGCATAATCCGGGCCGATCGGCGGCTCGTTCCAGCCTTCTTCGAATTGCGGCTGATAGGGCATGGCGTAAGGACCAACCACGTCCATGAGCAATTCCGTCGTCGCCTGCTGGATTTCCGAGCCCTTGATCTTGAGGATCGAGGAGGCGGGATCGGGCTTGCCGCGGGCGCCGCGCCGCTCATTGGCAACGACGCGCAACTGCGTCAGCTCCAGCGCTTTCAATTCGACCTCGACGGCGGCCAGCTTTTCGCGAAACCGCGGATTATCGATCACCCGTTGCTCGCCGACGCGCTCGAGAGCCGCGAGTTCCTTGATACGCCGGATGCGTTCTTTCGAGGTGCCGACGCGGGCAATGCCGGTGCGCTCGTTGCCGAGCAGGAATTTCGCGTAATCCCAGCCCTTGTTTTCTTCTCCGACGAGATTTTCAAGCGGCACCTTGACATCATCGAAGAACACCTCGTTGACCTCATGCCCGCCATCGATGGTCTGGATCGGACGCACCGTGATGCCGGGCGATCGCATGTCAATGAGCAGGAATGAAATGCCTTCCTGCGGCTTGGCAGAAGGATCGGTGCGCACGAGACAGAAGATCCAATCCGCATATTGCGCGAGCGTGGTCCAGGTTTTCTGGCCATTGACGACGTAATGATCGCCATCGCGTTTCGCACTGGTGCGCAGACTCGCAAGATCGGAGCCCGAACCCGGCTCGGAAAATCCCTGGCAAAACCAGATATCGATATTGGCGATCTTGGGCAGGAACTCGTGTTTTTGCCGCTCATTGCCAAACGTTGCGATGACCGGCCCGACCATGCTGACATTGAACGGCAGCGGCGGCGGCACGTTCGCCTGCTGCATCTCATCCTGATAGAAATAGGTCTGGATCGGGCTCCAGTCGCGCCCGCCCCATGCCTTGGGCCAATGCGGGACAGCAAGCCCGCGCGCGTTCAGAAAGCGCTGCGAGACAACCATCTCATCACGTGAAAGATGGCGTCCCTCGCTCGCTTTGCGCCGGATCGCCTCGGGAAACTCGTTGCGAAAGAAATGCCGCATTTCGTCGCGAAAAGCGATCTCTTCCTTGGTGAACGCGAGGTCCATGAGCGAAACTCCCAGATGAGAAAAGGCAAGAGAGAGTCTTCTTTTTCTGAAGAAAAAGAAGCAAAAAGACTTCTATCCTTTGGGCAGTGCCTGCGGCACTGCCCGTTTCGTAAAGATGGGGCAAAAGTTTTTTGGTTCTTTTTTCAAAAAAGAACTCTTTCTCAGAAAATCTCGAACAACCCGGCCGCCCCCATGCCGCCGCCGATGCACATGGTGATGACGGCGCGCTTGGCGCCACGCCGGCGGCCCTCGATCAGCGCGTGCCCAGTCATGCGCGAGCCGCTCATGCCGTAGGGGTGGCCGATGGCAATCGAGCCGCCATCGACATTGAGGATATCGCTGGGAATGCCGAGCCGGTCGCGGCAATAGAGCACCTGGCTCGCGAAGGCCTCGTTCAGTTCCCAAAGATCGATATCGTCCATCTTCAGCCCCTGACGCTGGAGCAGGCGGGGGACGGCGAAGACCGGGCCGATGCCCATCTCGTCAGGCTCGCAGCCAGCGACGGCGAGACCGCGAAAGGCACCGAGCGGCGTCAAGCCACGGCGCGACGCTTCGCGGTCCGACATCACGACGCAGACACTGGCGCCGTCGGAGAGCTGGCTCGCGTTGCCGGCGGTGATGAAATGCTCCGGCCCGCGCACCGGCTTCAACGCGGCGAGCCCGGCGAGCGTCGTCTCCGGCCGATTGCCCTCATCCTGCTCAAGGGTCACCGGATGGTGGGAGACGGCACCGGTTTCCTTATCGACGACGGCTTTTACCGTACTCATCGCGACGATCTCCTCGGCGAGCCTGCCTTCCCGCTGCGCCGCGGCGATGCGTTGCTGGCTTTGCAACGCGTATTCATCCTGCGCCTCGCGCGAGACTTTATAGCGCGCGGCGACGATATCGGCGGTTTCGATCATCGGCATGTAGATCGCCGGCTTGTGCGCCTCTAGCCACTCATTGCGGGCATGATGGCGATTGGCGTGGTCTTGCACCAGGCTGATTGATTCGAGCCCGCCGGCGACCGCGACCGGCACGCCATCGACGATGACGCGCTGAGCGGCGATCGCGATCGCTTGCAGACCCGAAGAGCAAAAGCGATTGACCGTCATCGCCGAGACGCTAACCGGGAGCCCGGCGCGCAACGCCGCCTGGCGCGCGATATTGCCGCCGGTCGCCCCTTCCGGCATGGCGCAGCCGAGCACCACTTCCTCGACGTCACCGGGCTCGATCCCGGCGCGGCTCACGGCGTGGCGGATGACATGGCCGCCGAGATCGGCGCCATGCGTGAGATTGAAGGCGCCGCGGCCGGCTTTGCCAATCGGCGTGCGGGCAGTGGCGACGATGACGGCTTCGACCATGGTGGGCTCCTCTCTATGACGCCGGCGCGGGCGCGCCGGGGGTGTGTTGGCTCGCTTCTTGCTCGATCAGATCCCGTTTGGAAAGCTTGCCGACCGGGGTGCGCGGCAGGCTGGCCCGAAATTCGAGCGCGGTCGGCAATTCATGGCGCCCGAGCTTGTCGGCGAGAAAGGCGCGCAACGCCTCGAGCGTGAACGGCTCCGCGCCCTCTCGCAGGGTGACGAACGCTTTCGCCGCCTGACCGCGATAGGGATCGGGCACGCCGATCACGATGACCTCAGCAACCGAAGGGTGCTCATAGATCGCGTTTTCGATCATCGTCGGATAGACGTTGAAGCCGCCCGAGATGATCATATCCTTCTTGCGATCGACGAGGAAGAATTGCCCTTTTTCGTCCATATAGCCGATATCGCCGGTCAGGAGCCAGCCATCGACGAAAGCGCTCTCGGTTTCTTCCGGCCGTTTCCAATAGGCTTTGGTGACATTCGGTCCCTTGATGCGGATTTCACCGCGCTCACCGGGAGGAAGAACGCGGCGCGGATCATCGAGGGCGACGATGTCCATCTCGATCCCCGGCAATGGCACGCCGATCAGCCCCGCGGTATAGATCTGGCCGGGCATCAGCGAGGTACCGGCGGGTGCGGTTTCGGTCATCCCCCAGCCGCCGCCGAGGCGATGGCCGGTAAGCTTCTCCAGCCGCTCAGCCACCTCTTGCGGCAACGGCGCGCCGCCGGAACCGATCGACCGCAGCGAAGACAAATCATATTTCTCGATATCGGGATGATTGGCGAGCGCGATCCACATCGTCGGCACGCCAGGGAAATTGGTCGCGCGCTTTTCGCTGATATCGCGGAGTGTGGTTTCCGCATCAAAGCGAATCCTCAACAACTGCTCGACGCCGTTCCTGATGCCAAGCAAAAGCACATTGGTCAGCGCATAGATATGAAAATAGGGCAACACGCCGATGATTTTATCGTCCGGCCGCGATGCCCGCCCATTGCCAGCAAGCCAAGCATTATAAATCGCGACGGCGCTGGTGAAATTGCCATGCGTCAGCATCGCCGCGCGCGGCAGACCGGTGGTGCCGCCGGTATATTGCAAAACGGCGACGTCATCGGGCGTCAGAGACGGCCATGCAAGCGGCATCGGCGTCTCGCCCAAGGTTGCGAAGTCGATCGCGCCTTCGGGAAGCGGCGAAAGCGGAACCGGGATTGCCCCCCAGGCGTCGGCGGCGCCGACCACGAGATGCGCCGCAACCCCGTCCCGCGCCAACGTAGCTGCGTTTGTCAATAAGTTCGCGAGATTGGCGGTGATCAGAATGCGCGACTCGCTATCCTCCATTTTATAGCGGAGCGCGCGCAGCGGATCGAGGGGCGAGAGATGGACGACGCGCGCGCCCGTGCGGAGCACCGCGAAAAACGCGATCGGATGATAGAGGAGATTGGCAAGATAAAGCGCAACCGAGCGTCCGGGCCCGGCGCCCAAGCGCGCAAGGCCGGCGGCGGCGCGCGCGACGGCGGCGCCAAATTCCGCGAAGCTCATGTGATGGCCATTGAATTCGAAAGCCGGCCGGTCGCCATAAGCGGCGACCGCGTCATCGAGCATGTCCGTGAGCGTGCCGGCCGCGATCTTCGTCCCCCAGTCGAGGCCAGGCGGATAGATCGCTTCCCAGGGATGCGG
>JAJYXY010000026.1:549-5230 GCA_021801465.1 Pseudomonadota bacterium | reverse complement strand
CCGACACGAAGCCGATCTTGAGCCCCTCGACGCCCTCCCCACAGGCGGCGGCGAAGTCTGGCACCGGGCGATCGGCGGAAGTGCTGTCCTTGGGATCGAACCCAGCCATGGCGCCGAGCAAAATCGCGCAATCCTCGACGGTGCGGGCCATCGGCCCAGCTTGATCGAGGGACGAGGCAAAGGCGATGATGCCATAACGCGAGCAACGCCCATAGGTCGGCTTCATGCCGACGATGCCGCAAAAGGAGGCTGGCTGGCGGATCGAGCCGCCCGTGTCGGTGCCGGTGGCGCCGAGCGCGAGCCGCGCCGCAACCGCGGCCGCCGAGCCGCCGGAGGAGCCCCCGGGAACGAGCGCCGCCTCATCGCCGGCCCGCCGCCAGGGATTGGTCACCGGCCCGAAGGCCGAGGTCATGTTCGATGACCCCATGGCGAATTCGTCGAGATTGGCTTTGCCGAGGAATACCGCGCCCGCCGCGCGCAGGTTCGCCGTCACCGTGCTCTCATAGGGCGGGACGAAGGTCTCCAGAATTCGGCTTCCCGCCGTGGTGCGCACCCCGGCGGTGCAAAAGAGATCCTTGATCGCAAGCGGAATGCCGGCGAGCGGCCCGGCCGTGCCGTCCCGCAGTGCCCTATCGGCTTCATCCGCCTGCGCCAGGGCGAGATCCGGGGTGACGGTGATGAAGGCGTTGAGCTGCGGGTTGAGTGTCTCGATCGCCGCGAGATGCGCCTCGGTCAATGCGCGGGCGGTAAATTTTTCCTCGCGCAAGCCGGCGCACGCCTGTGCAATCGTGAGATCGGTGAGGTTCATTCGACCACCTTGGGGACGACGAAGTAATCGCCGGCGCGCTCGGGCGCGTTGGCGAGAATCTGTTCCGGGATGCCGCCATCGGTGATCTCGTCCGCACGCATCGGCAATTTCATCTCCGCAGCCCCGGTGAGCGGCCGCACCCCCTCGACATCGACGCCGGCGAGTTGCTCGACCCAGCCGAGGATGCCGTTCAATTCGGCCTGCAGACGCGGAATGTCGTCATCTTCGATATGGATGCGGGCGAGATGGGCGATGCGACGGACGGTCGCGGGATCGAGCGACATGGGAAAAATTCTCTCTTGGCCTTAGGGCGGTGGCGGACCATAACCGCCGCCATGGCGCGCAGCAACCCGAACCTGCTGGCCGAACTCCGGGCGCTTCGCGCGGCGCTTGCACCCGGGATGCGGCTGCTCGGGATCGATCCCGGCAGCGAGACGATCGGGCTCGCGCTCTCGGATGTCAGTTCGCAGATCGCCTCGCCCTACGGCGCGCTCCGACGCCAGCGCTTGCGCGACAACGCCGCCGAGATCGCGGCGATTGCTGCGCAGGAGGGCGTTGGCGGGCTCATCATCGGCCTGCCCTTTTTGCTCGATGGCGGTTTTGGTCCAGCGGCACAGGCGGCATGGGACTGGGGGCAGGCGCTCGGGTCAATGACCCGGCTGCCGCTCGCGTTCTGGGATGAGCGGCTCTCGAGCGCGGCCGTCAACCGGATGCTGATCAATGAGGCCGATCTCTCACGAAAAAAACGCGCCATGCGAGTCGACCGGGCTGCCGCTGCCTATATGCTCCAAGCGGCGCTCAATGCGAGCAGCCCTCCGGCTGGCGGCGAAACAAAACCGCGCGGACAGAAAACCCCTCGTAACCCCTAACAGAACAGTCCCTAAATAAACGGCGCGTTTTTTTTGATAAAAATCCTGACCACCCCATCCTCGCCGGCCGCTTCGACAAAAACCCCGTGCCCGAGGGAAGACGCGGCGCGTGGCACATTAGCAAGTGGCTCGGCGCCTTTGAGACGCACCAATAATAAGGCGCCATCGGCGAGGCGATCGAGGGCAAGACGTGTCTTGACGAATGTCATCGGGCAAAGATCTTTGGTGACATCGAGGGTGTGATCGGGTTCGAGGTCACTGTTTAAGATTTTTTCTTTAATCATTGCCGATATGTCCGTTGCGAATCGTGGAGAAATGAAGTATGACCCCTGAATAAATGCGAATAGAGGAACATCTTGCCATGGATTCCAAAGTTGAAGCTGATATGCTCGAATTGACGGCGCGAATCGTGTCGGCGCATGTTTCGAATAATTCTGTCTCGGTCGATATGCTCCCGAATTTGATTCAGGATGTCTATAAAACTCTTACCAACATCGGCAATGAGCGGCCTGAGATGGAAAAACTACAGCCTGCGGTACCGATCAAAAAATCTGTTACACCCGATTATATCATTTGTCTCGAAGACGGCAAGAAGCTCAAAATGCTGCGTCGCCATCTCAAGACATCCTATGGCATGACGCCAGAGCAATATCGCGAACGTTGGAACCTGCCACCGGAATACCCGATGGTCGCACCGAACTACGCGCAACATCGCTCCAGCCTTGCCAAAAAAATCGGCCTCGGCACCAAGGCCCGCGATCAAGGCTGATTTTCGCTTTCACGGTACTTTTTCTCTGTCCGCCGTGAAAGCGCGCGCTTTGCCGCCATTGGCATGCGATAACCAGCGCGCGTATCGCCGCTTTCGCGTCTTGAGGTCGACAGGAGCGGGGCGGATCGGCTACCAGAGGCGGAATACGCCTGGAGATACCATGCCGGGCGCCCTCTTCTGCCGGTCACGTGCCAACCCCATGGCGCGGCGCCGCGGCGGGTGAGCGAGGAACCGATGGAATCGCGCATCGAACGGCTTTGCATCGAACGTCGCCTCAAAATGACCGGCCAACGTCGGATCATCGCGCGCGTCCTCTCGGAGGCGACCGATCATCCCGATGTCGAGGAGCTTTACCGCCGCGCCAGCGCCCTCGATGCACGGATATCCATCGCCACCGTCTATCGGACCGTCCGCCTGCTCGAAGAAAAAGGCATTCTCGAGCGGCGTGATTTTGGCGGCGGCCGCGCCCGCTACGAAGCAACGGCACATGGCCATCATTATCATTTGATCGACGTCGATAGCGGCCGGGTGATCGAGTTCGCCGACCCCGATCTCGAGACAATGCTGCACGCACTCGCGAGTCGCCTCGGGTTTGATCTCGTCTCGATGCGGCTTGAACTCTTCGGCCGCCGCGCCCGCGTACGTGACGAGCGGGCCAGCGCCGGCGATGCGGCGCCACCCGTGCAGGCGCCACGATGACCGCCCCCCTCCCCCTCCGCGGCGTCTCCACCCATGGCTTCGGTGAACTGCGCTCAGGCCATCTCGGCGTCCGCCTTGCCCGCACTCCAGCCGAGATCGACGCCGTCGAGGCGCTGCGCTTTCGCGTCTTTTTCCAGGAAATGGGCGCACATCCGCCGCCCGAAATCGCCGCCCGCCACCGCGACCGCGACCAGTTCGATGATGTCGCCGACCATCTCATCGTCATCGATCACAGTATCGGGCCAGGACCGGAGGGAATAATCGGCACCTATCGGCTGATTTCCCGCGCCGCGGCGGAGAAAATCGGTGGATTTTACTCAGCCGGAGAATTCGATATCAGCCGCCTCATCGCATTCCCCGGGCGCATTCTCGAATTGGGCCGCTCATGCGTCGATTCGGGCTATCGCAACAGCGCGGCCATGCAGATTCTATGGCGTGGCATCGCAGCTTATGTGTTTTTGCACCAGATCGATCTGATGTTCGGCTGCGCGAGCCTGCCCGGCACCGATCCCGAGGCTCTCGGCGGGGAGTTGACCTATCTCTATTATAATCATCTTGCCCCGCCGGCCTTTCGCCCGCGGGCCTTGCCGCATCGCTATGTCGAGATGCGCCGCCTTTCGGTCGGCGCGGTCGATCAGCGGCGGGTTGCGGCGCAACTGCCGCCGCTGATCAAGGGCTATCTCCGCCTCGGCGGCTTTGTTGGCGACGGCGCGGTGATCGACGACCAGTTCAACACCACCGACGTCATCGTGCTGGTGAAGACCGATCTCGTCACCGACAAATATTACCGCCATTACGAGCGGCAATTGCGCGACGCCCTCACCTGACGTGACGGGAGCGGCGATGGCGCGTTTTCAGGTCATCATGACGGCGCCCGGGCTCGCGCCGGCGGCTCGGGCATTGCTCGAAGCGGCCGGCTGCGCCGTCCATCTGATGCCGCCCTATCCGGACGCCAAGGCAATCGCGACGCTCGCCCGCGAGGTCGACCCCGATGCCATTCTCTGCCGTCAGGGCCGCGTCGACGATACGGTGATGGCGGCGGCGCCGAAACTCAAAATCATCGCGCGCCACGGGGTCGGCGTCGATGAGGTCGATGTCGCGGCGGCGCGGGCGCGCGGCATCCTCGTCACCAATGCACCGGGCTCGAACGCGCTCGCGGTCGCCGAGCACACGCTCGCCCTCATCCTCGCCTTGGTCAAGGAACTGAAGCCGCTCGGCGCGGTGATCGCCGGCGGCGGCTGGCGGGGGGCGGCGAGCGCGGTCGGCGATGTTGCGGGCAAACGCCTCGGCTTGATCGGCTTCGGGGCGATCGGCCGCGAGGTCGCGCGGCTCGCCGGCGCGTTCGGGATGCGGGTTTTCGCGACGACGCCGGGCGCCGCGCCGTTCACCGGCGCCGAGCGAATCGCCGATCTGCCGAGCCTGCTCGCGCGCGCCGATATCCTCTCGCTCCATTGCCCGCTGGCCCCGGAGACGCGGCATCTGATCGATGCCGCCGCGATCGCGCGGCTTCCCGCCGGCGCCTTCGTCATCAATACC
>JAJYXY010000026.1:0-539 GCA_021801465.1 Pseudomonadota bacterium | reverse complement strand
GGCGGGCTGATCGACGAGGTGGCGCTGCGCGAGGCGCTCGATCGCGGCCATCTCGCCGGCGCCGCCCTTGACGTGTTCGAGGACGAACCACCGCCGGCCGATGCGGCGCTGCGCAACCATCCGCGTGTGATCGCGACCCCGCATGTCGCCGGCGTAACGCCGCTCGCTTTCGAACGCATGGGAGTGATGGCGGCGGAATGTATCGTCGCCGCACTCACCGGCGGCGCCATCCCGGCGGAGCGGGTGATCCGCCGATGACGTTGGCCGCGGCTGGCGGCGTGCCGCCGCGTCGTTTCTGGCGGGTGCTGCTCGCGGCGGGCGTGCTCGGCGCCCTCAGTGCCGCGGCCTTGCCGCCGCTCTACGGCCTGCCGGTGCTGGTCGTCGCCATTCCCGGCCTGCTCGCTCTGATCGGCACCAGCACGCGGGCGCGAGACGCCTTCTGGCTCGGGTGCGCCTTCGGCTTCGGCCATCATGTGTTCGGGCTTTACTGGATCACCGATGCGATTTTGATCGAAGCGGCCGATTACTGGTGGTTCGTG
>JAJYXY010000282.1 GCA_021801465.1 Pseudomonadota bacterium | reverse complement strand
GCCGCCGACCACGCTTCCAGAATGACATTGCCGAGCGGCTCGCAGCGCGAGGGGCAGACCAGCACATCGGCCGCGGCCAGCAAGGCGGCGATATCCTGCCGCCAGCCGGCGAAGACCACCCGTTCGCTGACGCCGAGCCCTGCCGCGAGCCGCATCAGCGCCCCGCGCTCCGGCCCGTCGCCGGCGAGCACCAGCCGCACGCCGGGCAAGGCCGGCAAAGCGCGCAGCATTATGTCGAAGCCCTTTTCGGTATGCAGCCGGCCGAGCCCGAGCAGCAGCGCACCGTCGCCCGCGAAGGCCGCCGGAACGCCGCCGGACTGGTCGGCGACGAAGTTCGGCAAATAATGTGTCCGCGCTTGCGGCCAGCCGCGGGCGCGCATCCAGGCGACGAGGCCGCGAGTGTTGCCGATCAGATGGTCGCAATGGCGGAAATGGGCGAGATTATAAAACCCCCCGAGCCGCCCGAGCAGGAGATAATCGCCGCGCGGGGTATGGCTGGTGGCGCGGCTCATCCAACTCACCACGACGCGGGGCGCGAAGCGGCGAAGATGGCGGGCGAGGCGCCATTTGGTCCAGACATCGACGATATGGCCAAAATCGAGTTCGACCGGCGCCAGCCCGCCGGCGGCCAGCCGCGCCGCGCGCGCCGCATCCCGCTTGACGACCGGCAACACCGCATCGCCGGCGGCGTGCTGGGCGAGACAGAGCCGCTCGAAAAACAGCTCAGCCCCCCCCATCGCCGCCCCGGCGATGACGTGGGCTGCGCGTAAGCGGGGTTCTGTCACGCGGCAACCCCGCGCGCGAGCAATGCCCGCGCTGCGTCATGGACATCGGCGACCGCGAGCCCGTCCATCCTCGGCTCTGGCGCGATGACGGCGGCAGCGCGCTTGCCGGCGGGGGCATAGATCGCGGCTTGGGTCGGGCCGAATAGGCCGAGCGTCGGCGCGCCGGCGGCGGCGGCGAGATGCATGAGGCCACTGTCATTGCCGACGAAAAGCGCAGCACGAGCGAGACAGGCGGCGGCTTCATAGAGGGTGAGACGGCCGCAAAGATCGATGGCGTCGGGAAGCCGCGCGAGAAGTGGCGCGGCAAGCGCCCGTTCGGCGGCGCCGGGGCCGGCGAACACGGCGGCACGGGCGCCGGGAAGCACGCTTGCGGCGAGACCGCGAAAGAGCGCCGCGAAACGCTCGGCCGGCCAGATCTTGCCCGACCAGTTGGCGGTCGGGGCGAGCGCGATCACCGGTGCCCCTGCCGGCAGCAAGGCGGCGGCCTTGGCGTCGTCCGCCGGCGCCGTCCAGACGACCGGCAGCGGCGGCGGATCGAGGCCGAGAATGGCGCCGATCTCGGCGATTTTCGGCCCATCCCGGTGGCGAAGGCCGGCGCGGGCGCGGGCGGCGAGGCAATAGCCGAGCGCCGAGCCGCGATTATCGACCACCAGATCCCAGACCCGTCCCACGAGTTTCGCCCAAAGCCAGAGCCAGTGGCGGCCGAAGCGGCGCTTCTCGAAGGCGATAATTTCCTCGCAACGCGGCATACGGAAAAACAACTCCGCCGCTGCCGGCCCGCAGGCGATGGTGAAGCGCGCCGCCGGATAGGTTTTGAGAAGGTGGTCGAGCAACCCGGTCGAGAGCACCGCATCGCCGACCCGGTTCGAGGTGATGAAGAGGATCCGCATGAGACGCAATCCATGAGTGGCGCGCGGGGTGCGGTCAAGCCGGTTTCCCGCCGCGCCCGAATTCCCGCCTGTCGAGAAAAAAGTTTTTTGGTTCTTTTTTTCAAAAAAGAACGAACTCTTTTGTTTACCTCTCTTCCGCTTTCACTGCCGCCCAGGTTTTTTCCATGACCGCCAAGCCGGCTTCGGCGGGTGTCAGCCCGGCGCGTGCCAGCCGGGCCTCGATCGCTTCAAAACGGCGGGTGAATTTGCGGTTAGCGCCGCGGAGCGCGGCTTCGGCATCGAGCCCGAGCTTGCGCGCGAGATTGGCCAGCACGAACAACATATCGCCCACTTCATCGGCCAAGCGCCGCGGATCGGCGCCAGGGAGCTCGGCGCGCAATTCGGCGGTCTCCTCGGTGAGTTTTTCGAGCACCGCCTCGGCGTCCGGCCAATCGAATCCCACCCGCGCCGCCCGCGCGGAGAGTTTTTGCGCCTGCGTCAACGCCGGTAATGTTTCCGGCACGCCAGCGAGTGCCCCCCGCGCGCCGCGCGCCGCGCGCTCGGAGGCTTTGGCGGCTTCCCACATGCCGGCCTGCGCCACTGCCTTGCCGAACACATGCGGGTGGCGGCGGATCATTTTGTCGCTGATCACGCGGGCGACATCGGCGAAGGTGAAATGGCCCGCCTCCTCGGCGAGGCGGGCATGATAGACCACCTGGAACAAGAGATCGCCCAATTCATCGGCGAGGGCGGGGACATCGTCCCGCGCGATGGCATCCGCGACTTCATACGCTTCTTCGATCGTATAGGGGGCGATGGTCGCGAAATCCTGCGCCCGGTCCCACGGGCAGCCGGTTTTCGGGTCGCGGAGCGCGGCCATGATCGTGAGCAGGCGCGAGAGTTCAGAAGATGCCGCATTACCGCCGTTCATGAAATTCCCTCACGCCCCATTTCCCACCCGTGCGATGATAGGCAACCGCCCGGAGCCTTGCCAAGCGCAACGCTCCGGGCGGCCGGTTGGTGTGGGGCGTGGGTGGGATCAGCCCTCGTTGGGCTTGTTGAGGTCGATCGCGACGAAGGCGGCCTCGCCATGGCGGAAAATGCGAAGTGCCACCGCGTGGTGTGCGTGTGCCGCGGCCCGGATCGCTGAGACCGCCGCCTCCGGCCCGTCGACCGCGGCCGTGCCGACGCCAACGACGACGTCACCCGGCTCGATACCTGCGGCTTCCGCGGGCGAGCCTGGTTCCACCGCCGCGACCACAGCGCCCTTGCTTTGCCCCGGCAGATCGAGCTGCTCACGCAGTTCCGGCGATAGCGGCTGCAGCGCAAGGCCGATTTTCGGCTGTGCGGCGCCCGCTCCCTCATCACGCGCGGCGATCTCGCTATCGGGCTGGGCGGCGATGGTCACCGTCTCGGTCAGCGGCGCGCCATTGCGGATCAGGGTGATTTTCGCCTCCACGCCCGGCTTGAGCGCCGCGATCTCACGCGCGAGATCACGCGGGTCGGCAACCGCCTGGCTATCGACCGCGGTGATCACGTCGCCGGGTTTGAGCCCTGCTTTCGCGGCCGGTGAATGCGGCTCGACATTGGCGACCAAAGCGCCCTTGTCGCTTCCCGCGCTGCCCCCGGCGGCGTCTGAGGCGCCGGCGGGCAGATCGAGCGCCGCCTGCAATGCCGCGCCGACTGGCTGCGCCGCGACCCCGAGATAGCCGCGTGTGACATGGCCCGTCGTTTCGATATCGGCGACCACGGTTTTGACCAGGTTGGCGGGAATGGCGAAGCCGATGCCGATCGAGCCGCCGCTCGGTGAGAGGATCGCGGTGTTGACGCCGATCACCGTGCCGTCTTGGGTGAAGAGCGGCCCGCCGGAATTGCCCTGATTGATCGGTGCGTCGACCTGAATGAAATTGTCATACGGGCCCTCGCCGATATCGCGCCCCTTGGCCGAGACGATGCCCGCGGTCACGCTGCCGCCGAGGCCAAACGGATTGCCCATCGCGATCACCCATTGCCCAGGCTTGACCGCGTTCGAATCGCCGAGTGTGACGTAAGGCAAGGGATGATCGGCGGCGACGCGCAGCACGGCGAGATCGGTGCGCGGGTCGCGGCCGACGACCTTGGCCGGTAATTCGCGGCCGTCGCTCAGCGTCACCATGACCGATTTCGCCTCATGCACGACATGGTTGTTGGTGACGATCATCCCGTCGGGGCTGATGATGAAGCCCGAGCCGCGCGCCTCGATCAAGCGTGGATGCGCTGGAGCGCCATCGTTGGGCATCGCGAAGGGCATTGGAAATGGCGTTCGCGCCGGCCCTTCGTCGGCCGTCTCGCTCGCTTGCAGGCGCGTGGTGATGGAGACGACCGCCGGCTTGACGCGACCGACGAGGTCGGAGAAATCGGGCAGAACCGCCGCGTTCGCATGCGGCGTCGACGCGGCGGGCGCAGAGTCGTTGGCATGCGCCGGGCTCTGCTCGATGAGGGCATACCCGCCGAGCGCGGTGCTCGCGAGCAGGCCGGCGGCGATCAGGCTCCGCAGACGCGGAGGCCGCCGGGACATCAACCCTTTCGCCGTGCGGGTGGCGCCAGTGGCGTGGTGAAATTCGTCTCTCGTTGACATCGCATGTTCCCTTGAACGAAGAAGTGGCCGAGCCACGACAAGGGTGATAGTGCCTGATGCCAGCGAACGTTACCGTGACGAGGCGATGAATAGAGAGCAATGACTTTCTTGTCATGGTTTCGCAAGAAAATCGGCCGCACGCTGCACGCAACCCGCGCCGCCTGGCCGGGGCGGGCGCGCACGGTGATGGCGCGCCGTTAAAATAAAAATTTAGAAGCGCGCGGTAGCAAATTCTTCACGAGAATGCCACTTTATAGGGGAACAGAGACACCTCAGAAGACGTTCGGATGAAAATCATAAGCTGGAATTTGTGGCGCCTTAAAGGCGCGTCGGTCGCCGACGTGGTCTCGCTGATCCGCGATGAACGGCCCGATATCCTGCTCATGCAGGAAGCGACGGCGGCGATCGATCCGCTGGCGAGCCAGATTGGCGGGCACTACGCGCGAGTGCCGCTTCCTGGCCGGATCCATGGCCTTGCCGTCTGGAGCCGCAACGCCTTTGCCCACCCGCCGCGGCTGCTCACCCTGCCCTCGGGCACCATCGTCAAGCGCGTCTGCCAGCTCATCGATGTCGGCGATTTCACCCTCGCCAACGTCCATTTGTCCCATGGCCAGGTGCTCAATCGCCGCCAACTGCGCCGGGTCGCGGCGGCACTGCCGGGGCATGCCGCCGTGCTCGGCGATTTCAACCTCATCGGCCCGGCCTGGCTTCCAGGGTTTCGCGATGTCGGACCGCGGCAGGCGACGCATCGCGCCGGCGACGTCATTCCGTTGCGCATCGATCGCTGCCTTGCGCGCGGCCTTTATGCCTCAGCGCCAGCGGTTCTCGGTCGCGGGGCTTCCGATCATCACCCGATCGTCATCCATCTTCGCCGCGAAGGCGCTCTGTTGCAGGCTGCGTAATCGCGTGGCGCGCTGATCAGCGGCCGGTGTCGGCGGTTTGCGCAGGGCGCGGTGCGGCCCGCAGCCGCGCGGCGATCGCTTCGGCGCGGGCGAGCGTCTGGCGCGCGCGCGCAACCACCGGCGCATCGATCATCTTCCCCTCAAAGGCAACGGCGCCCTTGCCGATCGAAACGGCTGCGTCATAAGTGGCGATGAGACGCCGGGCGCGGTCGATCTCCGCCGCGGATGGCGCGTATTCCTCGTTGATTAGCGGAATCTGCGCCGGATGGATGGCGCTCGCGCCGAGAAAGCCAAGGCGCCGAGAGCGCCGCAAGGTCGTGCGCAAGGCCGCGAGATCGGTGAAGTCGGCCACCGTGCCGAGGAAGCCGAGCGGCACCACGCCGGCGGCGCGCGCGGCGATGATCATGTGCTGTTTCGGGTAAAAAAGCCCCTCCGGCTCTGGCTCCATGCCGAGCGAAAGGGCGAAATCCTCCGCCCCCAACGTGAGCGCGATCACGCGCTGATCGGCGCGCGCGATCGCTTCCGCCTGAAAAAATCCGCGCGCGGTCTCGATCATCGGAATGAGCCCGAGGGACCCGGGCGGCATGCCGCGTTCGCTCTCCCACTCGCCGGCGATCTCGGCGATGACGCCGACCTGCTCCGCGCTCTCGATCTTTGGCAACATCAGCGCTGCGACCTCGGGTATCGCCGCCGCTTCGAGATCGGCAAATAATAGCCGCCAGGGGCGATTGATGCGCACGACGATATCGGCCCCGTGCGCCGCGGCGCGTTCGGCGGCGGTCTTGATGGCAGCGCGGGCATGGGATTTTTCAGCGAGCGGAATCGAATCCTCGAGATCGAGAATGATCGCATCGGCCCCGCTGGTGGCCGATTTCGCAACGAAACGCGCATTCGTCGCCGGCACGTAAAGGAGCGAACGCCAAACCGGCAGATGTTTTTCCGCGCTCATGTTGCCTCTCCGACGATCCCCTGTGCGCACAACGCATCATACGCGTCGCGATCGATGCCAAGCGCGGCGAGGATGGCCCGGCCATCGGCGCCGAGCGTCGGCGCCGGGTTGCGCAATACACCTGGCGTTGCCGAAAGCCGGGGCACGATGTCGGGCATCACGACGCTGTCTGACCCCGGTTTCGGATCCGCGACATCAACGACCACGCCGCGGGCGGCGACATGGGGGTCGGCGAGGAATTCGCCAATGTCGTAGACTGGTGCTGCGGTAACGTCTGCCGCCGCGAACACCGCGAGCGCATCATCCGCGTCGCGCGCGGCGATGAAATCGGCGATCGGCTTCTCGCAGGCCTCGACGTTTTTGATACGCCCCGCATTGGTGCGAAAGCGTGGGTCTTCGATCATATCGGGCCGGCCGATAGCGCGAAATAACCGCTCGGTCATCGCCTGAATAGAGGCAGAAATGGCGATGAAACGGCCATCGCGCGCGCGGAACACATTGCGCGGCGCCGTCGTCAGCGAGCGATTGCCGGTGCGCGCGGCAACACGGCCGCTGCGCGTAAAGATCGCCGCATCGATGCCAAGGAACGAGTGTATCGCTTCAAGAAGCGAGAGATCGATCACTTGACCGCGGCCATGCTGCTCGGCCTCGCGCAGCGCGACCATGACGCCATAAGCACCGTAAAGCCCCGCGATCATATCGGCGAGTGCAAGCGGCGGCAAAAGCGGCTCGCGGTCAGGGAAACCGTTTCGCGCGGCAAATCCCGACATCGCTTCGACCAGGGTGCCAAATCCCGGACGCTCGCGATAGGGGCCGGTTTGGCCAAAGCCGGAGATGCGCACAATGACCAGGCGTGGGTTGTGGGACAGCAAAATCTCAGGCGAGAGACCCATTTTTTCCAAAGTGTCGGGGCGGTAATTCTCGATGAAAATGGCGCTGGTTGCAACGAGACGAAGCAAAATCGCCCGCCCCGCCTCGGCGCGCAAATCGAGCGCCAGCGATTTCTTGTTGCGGGCATGAATTTTCCAATGCAGGCTCTCGCCGTCATGGTGCCAGGCGCGCAGCGGATCGCCGGTTTTCGGATCTTCTATCTTGATGACTTCGGCGCCATGATCGGCGAGCTGCAAACTCAGCATGTTGCCAGCAACGAGGCGCGAGAGATCAAGCACGCGAACGCCATCGAGAGGCCCGTGCGCGTCCGGAAGATAGGTCTTTTTCGCGCGCATCTAAGCCATCATCCGCAGTGCGATCAGCGCCAAAGTTACCGTGATCGCGCCACCAATACGCGTTGCGATCTGCGCGAAGGGCATCAACTCCATGCGGTTTGCGGCGCTGAGGATCATGACATCGCCGGTGCCACCCTGGCCGCTATGGCATGCGGTGACGATCGCCGTATCGATCGGATAAAGGCCGATCAAACGACCGACGAAAAACCCCGTCGTGGTGATCGTCGCGACCGTCACGGCGATCACCGCGATGATCGCGGGATCAAGGGCGGCGACCAGCTTTTCCCACGGTGTCATCGCAACGCCGATGGCAAAAATCAGCGGATATGTCACGCATTGGGCAAAAAATGCGTAAATTGCGGCAGAACCTTCGCGCAAGCGGGTGGAGACCGCACGAACCAGTTTCAGCGTAACGGCGAGCGCCAGCATGAGCACCGGCGCGGGAAAACCGCTCACGTCTTGGACGACGATGCCGATGAGATAAAGCGTGATCGCGCTGATCCCCGCCGCTGCGATGGCAGTCGCATCGGGCGGCAGGCCGGAGGGAATATCCTCGCGATCGGGCGCGAGCGCGCGCACATCGCCCTCGGCATCCGGTTGCAGGCGGCCATATCCGGTGAGCGCTGGGCGAGAGCGGCCAAATGTCGCGAGAGCGCCCGCGATCAACAGTGCAACAAGGTTGCCAAACAGCACCGGCGGCAGGACGGAGGCGAAAACATCCCCCTGCGGCACATGGAGAACGGTGCTATAACCAAGCGAAAGCGGCAAGGCCCCCTCGCCGATTCCGCCCCCCATGATCGGCACGACGATGAAAAATAGCGCTCGTTTCCAGCCGATACCGAGAAGGGCGCCGGTCAGCGTTCCCGTCACCAGCGCCGCGAGCGATCCCGCGAGAAGGGGGATAAAAATTTTCAGAAAACCCGCGATCAAGATCCGCCGGCTCATGGCGAAAATACTGCCGACGATGATGCTGGCGATGAAAAGATAGAGAAAATTGGATTGCTTGGTGAAAGTGCCGACGCTCTCAACGACGCTTTGCGGCAAAAGCCGGGCATGCACGAGATAAGAGGGAAGAAACACCGTGAAAATGGCCGGCCCGCCGATCCGGCGGATGAGCGGCAGGCGTTTGCCGATCTCCGCCGTCGTATAGGCGCCGAGCGCGATCAGCGGGATCATGGTGGTAAGATCGGCCGGCAATTTCCCGAGCCAAACGAGTGCGGCAATGAGGGCGAGGATCAGCGGATAGACGGGAAGCGGAATGATGCCGATTTTGCTATCCAGCATCCGCCACCAGAGATCATGCCGGCGCACAGACTTTGCCTCCATCGCCAAGTCTTTCGTCATTTTCGTGGCTTTCCGCGCATATCACCAACCTGCCGGCACCGTGCGCGCGCGAGCGGTCACGTCAACGCGCTAGAAGGCAACTTTGTCGCCGCCTTTGAGGGCGAGGATTTCCCGGGCTTCCGCCGGGGTCGCGATCGCGAGACCCAGGCCCTCGAGGATCTGGCGCGCCCGCTTGACCTGCTGGGCGTTGCTTTCCGCGAGCTGGCCGGGGCCGATCCAGAGGCTGTCCTCGAGCCCGACGCGCACATTCGCCCCCATCGCCGCCGCCATCGCCGCGATCGGCAACTGGTTGCGCCCGGCGCCGAGCACCGACCAGCGATAGTGCGAGCCGAACAGCCGGTCGGCGGTGCGCTTCATGTGCATGACGTCTTCCGGGTGCGGGCCGATGCCGCCCAAGATGCCGAACACGGTTTGCACGAACAAGGGCGGCGTCACCAGCTTGCGGTCGAGAAAATGCGCGAGATTGTAGAGATGCCCGACATCGTAGCATTCGAATTCGAATCGCGTGCCGCTTTCGGACAGGCTTTTGAGCGCGAACTCGATATCGGCGAAGGTGTTGCGGAAGATCAGATCGCGCGAACCTTCGAGATGCTGGCGCTCCCAGTCATGCTTGAACGTCTTGAACCGCTCGAGCATCGGAAACAGCCCGAAATTCATCGAGCCCATGTTGAGCGAGGCGACCTCCGGCTTGAAAGTCAACGAGGGCTGGATGCGCTCCTTGATCAGCATGTTGGGCGCGCCGCCGCTGGTGAGATTGATCACCGCATCGGTCGCCTGTTTGATCCGCGGCAAAAAAGCGGCGAAGGCTTCGGGGCTCTGGTCAGGCTTGCCGGTTTTGGGATCGCGGGCATGGAGATGAACGATCGCGGCCCCGGCTTCGGCGGCCGCGATCGCGGCGGACGCGATCTCGTCTGGCGTCACCGGCAAATGCGGCGACATCGAGGGCGTGTGGATCGCCCCGGTAACCGCGCACGTGATGATGACCTTTCGTCCCGACATGTACCCTCTCCCTTCGCAGCAGATTGTCGCGCCCATTGTGGCCCGGTCGAGCTCGAAAGCCCAGAGGCAAGGGAAAAGCGCTCGGGGCGGATCGTCAGCGAGTAAGGGGACAAGAGAGAATGTTCTTTTTTGAAAAAAAAGAACCAAAAAACTTTTATGTGTTGGGCTTGGGTGAGGTCTCGGGCATCGCGAGGGCTGCCGTCAGCGTCGCCGCTAGACCGGCGGCAGCGAGGCCGAAAAACGCATACGTCGTGCCCCAGCGATCGGCCATCGTGCCGGCCATCGTCGTGCTGATCGCAGCGCCAATCCCGCCGGCAAGCCCGATGATCCCCATGGCGAGATTGAACCGGCCCGAATCACCGCTGATATCGGCGGCGATGATCGGTGTCAGCACGCCGAACACCGTGCCCGCGACCCCATCCAGCACTTGGAGCGGCAAAACCAGCGCCGGCGCCGCAGTCAGCGAAAAGGCAAGCGCACGGAGCGGCAACGCGAGGAACCCGCCGATGAGCAAAATCCGCCGCCCGGTAACCCCGGCGAGCCGCCCGATCAGCGGCGAAAACAGCGCGACAACGATCTGCGGCACAACGATGGCGATGGCAATGATCAGGGTTGCCCGCGTGCCGTCGCGTTCGGTCATCTCGGCGGCGACGATGGGCAGCATGGCGGCATTGCTGAGCTGGAAAAAAAGCGCGCAGGCAGCATAAACGATCAGGCCGCGATGGCGAAACAGTGCGCCGAGCGGCAGGCGCCTGGCACGATGGGCGTGATGCTCGTGGCGTGGGGTCGCCGGCGGCAAGAGGCCAAGGGCGGCGATCGCCGGCAACGCGAGCACGGCAGCCAGCACGAATACCGCGCGATAGGAAAGGGAATAGCCGATCCAGCCCATCGCCGCCGCCGCAAGCGCATTGCCGATCGAGCCCCAGCGCGCGTTGCGGCCCATCCGCTCGCCGATCTCGCGCCGCCCGACGACGGCGAGGCTGAGCGCGGCGATCGCCGGCACGCTCATGCTGGTCGCGAAGCTGTGCAGGATCTGCGAGGCCAAAACCATCGGCAGCGTCGGCGCGAGCGCCATCAGCAGCGCGCCGAGCAAAAGCCCGATCGTCGCCAGCGCCAGCGCAAAGCGCCGGCTCCGCATGGCATCGATCATCGCCCCCGCCGGCACCTGGCTTGCCATCAGCGCGATGGTGCCGACCGAAAGCGCGAACCCGATATCCTTCTGCGTCCAATGCGCGGCGGTGAGATAGACCGAGATGAAAGGGCCGAAGCCGGATTGCACCGCCGCTTGCAGGAAATTGATCAGATCGAGGGCGCGCCCGCGTGCGGCGGCGCCGTGGGCGGAAAATTGGTGCGCCGATGCCACCTCCCGCGGGGTCACGAGGGCGGCGGTTTGGCGGTCGGGGGAGCTTGCGGGGAATGGCTCGGCGCCGCGACCGAGGCCGGTGTGTCCGGGGCTTCGTGGTATTCCGGCGTCGCCTTGATCTGGTCCGGCGTTAAGTCGCACATCACCGGGCTGTCGGGCTTGCCGGCGGAAAAATGCAAGCTTTTCCAATCGACGGCGATCTTGCGGTTGCCGATGCCCATGAAACCGCCAAAATCGATCACCGCGGCGCGCGGGTGGCCCGCCTGATCGACGACGACATCGACGATCCGGCCCATCTCCTCGCCTTTGCTGCTCACCACCGCGGCGCCGATGACCCCAGCGGCCTCGCCGGGCGCAAGGCGATGGATGGTCGCCCCGTCGGAAGATGGCGTGGTGGGCGCCGGCGCCGGGGACGAGGGCGCCGGGGTTTGGGCGCCGACAAGCCACGCCACGGCGAACAGGGCCAGAGCCCGGCTCGCCCGCAGCGCCATGCTTGCGCGCTCAGGCCGGCCGATCACGCACCAGATCCTCGACCACCGCCGGATCGGCGAGCGTCGAGGTATCGCCGAGCGCCTCCACCTCGTTCGCCGCGATCTTGCGCAAGATCCGGCGCATGATCTTGCCGCTCCGCGTCTTGGGCAGGCCCGGCGCCCATTGGATCACGTCGGGCGTTGCGATCGGGCCGATTTCCTGGCGTACCCAGGCGACTAATTCCCGCCGCAGCGCCTCGCTCGGCTCGATCCCGATCTTGAGCGTGACATAGGCGTAGATTCCCTGCCCCTTGATATCATGCGGAAATCCGACCACCGCCGCCTCTGCCACATGGGCATGCGCGACCAGCGCGCTTTCGACCTCGGCGGTGCCCATGCGATGGCCGGAGACGTTGATCACGTCATCGACACGGCCGGTGATCCAGTAATACCCGTCAGCGTCGCGCCGCGCCCCGTCGCCGGTGAAATAATAGCCGGGATAGGTGCTGAAATAGGTTTGCACGAAGCGTTCATGGTCGCCATAAACGGTGCGCATCTGGCCGGGCCAACTGTCGGCAAGGCAGAGATTACCTTCCGTTGCACCCTCCAGCACCCGCCCTTCAGCATCGACCAGCACCGGCATGACGCCCGGCAGCGGCTTTGTTGCCGAGCCCGGCTTGAGCGGTGTCGCCCCGGGTAGCGGGCTGATCAGGATGCCGCCGGTCTCGGTCTGCCACCAAGTATCGACGATCGGACAGCGTTCCTCGCCGACGACACGGTAATACCAAAGCCAGGCTTCAGGATTGATCGGCTCGCCGACGCTGCCGAGGATGCGGAGGCTGGTGCGTTTCGCCCGCCGCACTGGCGCCTCCCCTTCGCGCATCAGGGCGCGGATCGCGGTCGGCGCGGTGTATAAAATATTCACCTGATGCTTATCGACGACCTGCCAAAACCGCCCGGCGTCAGGGTAATTCGGCACTCCCTCGAACATCAGCGTCACCGCGCCATTGGCGAGCGGGCCATAGACGATATAGGTATGGCCCGTCACCCAGCCGATATCGGCGGTGCACCAATAGATTTCGCCGGGGTGATAATCGAACACCAGATCATGGGTATAGGCCGCCCACACCATATAGCCGCCGGTAGTATGGAGCACGCCTTTCGGCCGCCCGGTGCTGCCCGAGGTGTAGAGGATGAAAAGCGGATCCTCTGCCGCCATCGGCTCGGGCGGGCAATCGGGCGAGGCGGCGGCGAGCAAGGCGCGGTAGTCATGGTCGCGTCCCGCCACCATCGGCACCGCAGCGCCGGTAACCGGGACGACGATGACATGTTCCACCTCGGGGCAGGTTTTCAGCGCCGCGTCGGCATGGGCCTTGAGCGCGACGCGCCGCCCGCCGCGCCGCCCCTCATCGGCAGTGATGAGAATGCGCGAGGCGCAATCCTGGATGCGCCCGGCGAGGCTATCGGGGGAAAACCCACCGAAGACGACCGAATGGATCGCCCCGATCCGGGCGCAGGCGAGCATCGCAACGGCCGCCTCGATCACCATCGGCAGATAGATCGTGACCCGGTCGCCCTTTTTTATCCCAAGCCCCTTCAGCGCGTTGGCAAATCGGCAAACCTCCTCATGCAATGCGCGATAGGTGATGCGGCGGGTTTGCCCAGGGTCATCGCCCTCCCAAATGATCGCGGTCTGGTCGCCGCGCGTCGCGAGATGGGCATCGAGACAGCAGGCGGAGGCATTGAGCACGCCGTCCTCGAACCAGCGGATCGAGACATCGCCGGTAAACCGCGTGTTCTTGATCTTGGTCGGCGGTTTGATCCAGGCGATCCGCCGCGCTTGCTCGGCCCAATAGGCATCGGGATCGGCGGCCGCACGCGCGTAATGGTCGCGATACCCCTCCGTGGTGAGATGGGCCTTGCCGGCGATTTCCGGCTTAACCGGGAAGGTCTCAGACATCACGTTTCTCCCCTCTTGGCCCGAAAGGCGGGCCTCCTCAGTGATTTTGCACGTCTGATCGGGCGTTGTTAAGGGGCCGCGAAGGTTTCCCGGCGATGGGCGGTGACCTCGATCTCGATGCGGAGACGCGGATCGATGAGGCCGGCGACGACGAGCATGGTCGCGGCCGGGCGGGCCGCGGCGAAATGCGCACGCAAAAGCGGCGCCAGGGCGGGAAACTCGCCGGCATCGAGAAGATAATAACGCACCCGCACGACGTCGTCGCAACTAGCGCCGGCTTGCGCCAGGGCCGCGGCGATATTGGCCAAGGCCTGCCGGCACTGGCCGGTGACATCCTCGGGCAACGTCATCGTCGCGTAGTCAAAGCCGGTGGTGCCCGAAACATGGATCCATGCGCCATCGACGACGGCGCGGGCATAGCCGAATTCCGCTTCGAATTGGCTGCCCTGGCTGATCCAGCGTCTCACGCGCCGGGATACCAGGCCGGCTTGCGGCGGGCGCGGAACGCCGCCGTCCCCTCCCGCCCCTCGGCGGAATTGCGTTGCATCCAGCTCTCATGGGCCAGCAGCGCCATGTCGCGGGCATCGAGGGTAAGGCCGTTGGCGCCGAGGAAGGAGCGTTTGGTCGCCGCGATCGCCCCCGGCGCGCCGAGCAGGATGGCATCGAGAATGGCCTCGATCCGTGCCTCCAGCGCCGATTCCGCGACGATTTCATGGACGAGACCGATGCGAAGCGCTTCCGCGGCGTCGAAGCGCTCGCCGGTCAGGGCATAGCGCCTGGTGTGGCGAAGCCCCATCGCGTGGACCATGTGGGTCGAGATCGGGCTTGGCGCGACCCCGACCCTGACCTCGGTCAGACCGAACACCGCCGCCTCCGTCGCCAAGGCGATATCGGCGCAGCAGACCAGGCCACAGCCGCCGCCGAAACAGGCGCCATGCACCACCGCCAGTGTCGGGTGGGGAAATTCGTTCAGCATTTGCATCGCCCGCGTCGTCGCCATCGAGGCGGCAAAAGCCTGTTCGGGTGGATAGGCGCTGGCGCGCGCCAGCCAGTCGATATCGGCGCCGGCCTGAAAATGTTTGCCAGCGCCGCGGATGACGACGGCGCGGAGATCGGTGCTCTGGGCGAGCGAGGCCAGACCGTCGGTCAAGGCGGCGAGCAGATCCTCGTCATAGGCATTGCCGCGGTCGGGGCGGTTCAGCGTCACCGTCGCGATGCCACGCGGATCGGTGGTCAAGAGCACTGGCGGCGCTTCCATTCTCGTTCCCCTTTCGCCTCTCATCGAGAGACGTTCGCTTCAGGGGAAAATAGCTTCCCCGGGCTTGCAACGGCAAGTCGCTTCACGCGGGCGCGAAAAAGCGCCAAACTGCGCAACCATGCCCTTTGCCGGACAAATTCACGCAAGCTGTATCGCCCGCGACGACGCCGGGGTGTTGCTGCTTGGGCCGAGCGGGGCAGGGAAATCCGATCTCGCGTTGCGTCTCATCGATCGCGGCTTCATCCTCGTTGCCGATGATCGGGTGGACATCGCCGCCGGCATCGCCCGCCCGCCGCCGGCCTTGGCCGGGCTTCTTGAAATCCGCGGCCTTGGCATCGTCCGGCTGGCGTATCTGCCGGCGGCGAGGCTCGCGCTCGCCGTCATGCTCGCCGCTGATGCCGAGCGCCTGCCGATGCCGTCGCGCGATCGCGAACTCGATGTGCCGCGGATCGCGCTCGACCCGGCCGCCGCGTCCGCGCCGGCGCGCGTAGCACTTGCGCTCGATGCCGCGCTCGGGCGTTGCGCGTTTCTCGCCGGCGCCTTCGCTACGCCAGCCGATGCGGCCCCGGCATGACCGCGGCCAAGGCACCCGCTGCCGCCAAAGCCGCGCCGCCGCGCCGCGTGGTGCTGGTCAGCGGGCTCTCGGGCGCGGGAAAAACCTCCATCCTTCATGCGCTCGAGGATCTCGGCTTTGAAGCGGTGGACAACCCGCCACTCGCCATGGTCGCCGACCTCATCGCGCAAGGCGAGCGGCCGCTTGCGATCGGCGTCGATGCGCGGACCAGCGGCTTTCGCGCCGAGGCCGTCTTGCGCACGATCGACCGCTTGAAACGCAACCCTGGTCTGCGTATCGATCTCGTCTTCGCCGCCGCCGATGAGGCGATTTTGCTCCGCCGCTACACGGAAACGCGACGGCGCCATCCGCTGGCGCCCGAGGCGAGGGTCAGCGACGGGATCGCCGCCGAGATCGCGTTGCTCGCGCCGCTCCGCGCCAGCGCCGATCTTCTGATCGATACCAGCGATTTGCCGCCCGGTGCGCTGCGCGCGTTGATTGAGGCGCGGTTCGGCGCCGGCGCCGACCAGGGGCGCGGTCTCGTCGTCTCGCTGATGTCGTTTGCCTATCCGGCGGGCCTGCCGCGGGAGGCCGATCTCGTTTTCGACGCCCGGTTCCTCCGCAACCCCCATTATGATCCGGCGCTCCGCCCTCTCACCGGGCTTGATCCGGCGGTCAAAGCGTATATTGAAGCGGACCCTGACCATGCCACATATCTGCGACAGGTGACCGCTATGCTCGCGCTGCTGCTGCCTCGGTTCGTCGCCGAGGGCAAGAAATACGCGACCATCGCCATCGGCTGCACGGGTGGCCGGCATCGCTCGGTTCATCTCATCGAGAGGATCGCGGGCCATCTCCAGGAGCAGGGTTGGGGCGTGACACGGATACATCGGGAATTAGCGCGCGCCGACGCCGCTGGCAGGCGCGCGCCGATGCCCGATGACATCACTGGGGCCGGCGCAGAGTCCGCGGCACTTTCCAGGCGTAGGAGGCCTGAACGCAATCATGGGTAAACTGTCATGATCGGCCTCGTGCTGGTCACGCATGGGCGTTTGGCCGAGGAGTTCCGCGCCGCGATGGAGCATGTCGTCGGGCCGCAGAAAAATGTCGCGACGATTTGCATCGGCCCCGACGACGATATGGAGCATTGCCGCGGCGATATCCGGCATGCGATCGAGGAGGTCGATCAGGGCGATGGCGTTGTCATGCTGACCGACATGTTTGGCTCGACGCCATGCAACCTCGCGATGTCGATGCTCGATCGCCAGCGGCTCGAAGTTCTTTCGGGCGTCAATCTGCCGATGCTGGTCAAGCTTGCGCAGTTTCGTGGCCAAAAACCGCTGGCTGAACTGGTCGCTGGGGCGCAGGAAGCGGGGCGAAAATATATTACCACCGTGCCCCATGCTACCTCATCCGCGACCGCCTCGCCCGCGACCAGCCCGCCAGACACCGTCTCGCTTGCGGCCGGCGCGGCGCCGGCGCCTGCCAGCGCCATCAACGGCGCGCCCTGTTGCTCCGGCCACGGCCTTGGCCGCTGACGAGGCATCGGGCGACGCGCCAACCCTGACCCGCCGGGTGGTGATCCGTAACCGCCGGGGCCTTCATGCCCGCGCCGCCGCTCGCTTCGTCACGCTTGCCGAGCGTTTTGGCGCTGCCATCGAGGTCGTCAAAGACGGGCAGTCGGTCTCTGCGCAGTCGATCATGGGGCTGATGATGCTCGGCGCCGGCCTTGGCGCGACGCTCGAGCTCCGCGCCGAGGGGTGGGACGCGAAGGAAGCGCTTGACGCCTTGGCTGCGCTCGTCGAAGCCGGCTTCGATGAGCAGGATTAAGTCAGATCCCCCCGATCCGCCCACCCGGCGCCGCGGCCCCGACGCCAAACCGGCCATGGCCAAAGCCGCCGCCGCCAAGCCAATCGCCGGCACCGGCCGCTCTGGCGTGTCGCCATCCTCGGCGCCGGCCAAAACCAAACGCCGGTCCAATCCGCGCGAGAGCAAAGCGGGGGGCGCCAAAGCGGGACGTCCCGCCGAGCGGCGGCTGCGCGGCATCGCCATTACCGAAGGGGTCGCGATCGGCCCGGTTTTCGGCGCCGTCGAGCCGGAAATCGAGCCGGCACGGCGGCGGATCCAGGCCGCCGACATCGAGGCCGAGCGCAGCCGGCTGGACGCCGCGATCGCGCAATCGAAGAAGCAGCTGATCAAGCTCCGCGCCCGCCTCGACATGCTGCCCGAGGAGAGCCAGGCGGAAATCGCGCCGCTGATCGACGCCTACCTCCACATGCTCGGCCCCTCGCGGCTGACGCGCACGATGCGTCAGCGTATCGAGGAAGGGCTGGTCGCAGCCGAGACCGCGGTGCGTGACACCGGCGACGCGATGGCGGCGGCGATCATGGCGATGGCCGAGACGGGAAGCGATGGCAGCGAGCAGCGCGCGAGTGCGCGCCGCCACGCCGATGAAGTGCGGGAAATCAGCCGCCGCCTCATCCGCAATCTCACCCGCCAGCCGTTTCGTAACTTCGCTGCCTTGCCGCAGGGCGCTGTGCTGATCTGCGAATATCTCCGCCCCGCCGATGTCGCGCTGCTCGATCCAAGCCGTCTTGCCGGGGTCGCCGCGGATGAGGGCGGTGCGGACGGCCACACCGCGATCATGCTGCGGGCGCTTGGCGTGCCGGCGGTGCTCGGTGTCGCCGATCTCACCGCCGCCGCCCCGCCTGGAACCCTTGCCATCATCGATGGCCGCAAGGGCGAGGTGATCCTTGATCCGAGCACGGCGACGCTGGCCGAGGCGCGCCGCGCCGTCACCGGCTTTGCTCGCCAGCGTCAGCACTGGGCCCGGCTCAGACGCCTCCCCGCGATCACGACTGACGGCCAGGAGGTGGAGCTGCAGGCCAATCTCGAACTCCCCGCCGAGTTGCCATTGATCGCCCAGGCGGGGGCTGCCGGCATCGGTCTTTTGCGTTCGGAATTCCTGTTCATGAACCGCGAGCGCCTGCCGGACGAGGATCAGCAAGCGGAGATTTATCGCGGCATCATCGAGGCGATGGCGGGCGATCCAGTGACCATCCGGGTGCTCGATTGGAGTGGCGAGAAAGAGATCGATGCCCTCGTCGCCGAGGGGCTGGTGCCTGATCTCCCGCCCGAGAACCCGGCGCTCTCCGTGCGCGGGCTCAGGCTTTTGCTGCGTCGGCCGGAACTGTTTGAAACCCAGCTCGCCGCTATCCTGCGCGCCGCCAACGCCGGGCCAGTGCGCATTCTTTTGCCGATGGTAACGACGCTCGGCGAGATTCGCTCTGCCCGTGAGGTGTTTGAGCGCGTGGTGCGGCGTCTGCGCCGGCGCGGCGAGCGGCTGCCCGAGCCGTTGCCGCCATTCGGCATCATGATCGAGACCCCGGCGGCGGCGCTTTCGGCGGATGCGTTGGCTCTGGAGGCGGATTTCTTCGCGATCGGCAGCAATGATCTCACCATGTACACGCTCGCGGTTGATCGTGCCGAGGCAGAGGTGGCGCCGCTCTATGACCCGCTTCATCCCGCCGTGCTGCGGCTGATGCAGTTTGCGACCGAGGCCGCGTTGCTGATGCGAAAGCCGGTTTCAGTCTGCGGCGAACTTGCCGGGAATCCGAAATTCACCCCGCTTTTACTCGGGCTTGGTCTGCGCAGCTTCAGCATGAACGCGAGCGCGGTGCCGCGCGTCAAGCAAGCGGTGCGCCACGTCGGCGCCGATGCCTGTGCCCGCTTCGCGCGGCGGGTGATGGAGCAAAACCATTCCTCGATGATCGATGAATTGCTCTCGGAATTCGCCGCCGCAAATGAATGATCCCGGTCAGCGACATCGCTGGCCGGGATAGGTCGGACGCCTGAGCGCGATCAACCGGCGAGGCGTGGCCTCGCCGGGGATGAAAAAACCTCAGTAGCGGTAATCGCCGTGCTTGAATGGGCCATGCACGGGGACGCCGATATAGCTCGCCTGCGCATGCGAGAGTGTCGTCAAATGCGCGCCGACCTTGCCGAGATGGAGTGCGGCGACCTTCTCGTCGAGCTTTTTGGGGAGGGTGTAGACGCGCTTTTCGTAACGGCCGGCGGGCGCGGTGAAGAGTTCGATCTGCGCCAAAACCTGGTTCGAGAAACTCGCGCTCATGACGAAGCTCGGATGGCCGGTGGCGTTGCCGAGATTGACCAGCCGGCCCTCCGAGAGAACGATGAGCCGCTTGCCATCGGGGAAAACAACCTCGTCCACCTGTGGCTTGACGTTTTCCCAGCGGTAATTGCGCAGCGCCTCGATCTGGATTTCGGAATCGAAATGGCCGATATTGCAGACGATGGCGCGATGTTTCATCGCCCGCATGTGATCGATGGTGATGACGTCGATATTGCCGGTCGCGGTGACGAAGATGTCGCCCTTCGGCGCCGCCTCGTCCATGGTGACGACCTCATAGCCCTCCATCGCCGCTTGCAGAGCGCAAATCGGATCGATTTCCGTCACCATCACCCGGCAGCCGGCGTTGCGCAGACTAGCCGCCGAGCCCTTGCCGACATCGCCGAAGCCGGCGACGACGGCGATCTTGCCGGCCATCATCACGTCGGTGCCGCGGCGGATGCCATCGACGAGGCTTTCGCGGCAGCCATAGAGATTGTCGAATTTCGACTTGGTGACGCTGTCATTGACGTTGATCGCCGGCACCATGAGGGTGCCGGCGCGCGCCATGTCACGCAGGCGATGCACGCCGGTCGTGGTTTCTTCCGAAACGCCATGCACGGCGGCGAGCAGGTCTTGATGCTTCTCGTGCATGAGCTTGGTGAGATCGCCGCCGTCATCGAGGATGAGGTTGGGCGTCCAGCCATCGGGGCCGCGCACCGTCTGCTCGATGCACCACCAGAATTCCTCCTCGTTCATGCCTTTCCAGGCGAAGACAGGAATGCCTGCGGCGGCGATGGCGGCGGCGGCGTGATCTTGCGTGGAAAATATATTGCACGACGACCAGCGCACGCTGGCGCCGAGTGCGGTCAGCGTCTCGATCAGCACCGCGGTCTGGATGGTCATGTGCAGGCAACCGACGATGCGCGCGCCGGCGAGCGGCTTCGTTGCGCCATATTCGGCACGGATCGCCATCAGGCCGGGCATCTCGTCCTCGGCCATGGAAATTTCCTTACGCCCCCAATCGGCGAGCGTAATATCTTTAACCTTGTAGTCGGACATGAATTTCTTCCTCTTGCGGCGCGTCTTTGCAGGTGGCGATCAGGTATTCATGGCGTCGAAGAAATCCTGATTGGTTTTGCTGTATTTCAGCTTGTCCAACAAGAATTCCATGGCATCGACGGTGCCCATCGGATTGAGGATGCGGCGCAGCACCCACATTTTCGAAAGTGTCCCCTTATCGACCAGCAATTCCTCCTTGCGCGTTCCGGATTTGGTGATGTCGATCGCCGGGAAGGAGCGCTTGTCGGAGAGTTTGCGGTCGAGGATCAGCTCGGAATTACCGGTGCCTTTGAATTCCTCGAAAATCACTTCATCCATGCGGCTGCCGGTATCGACGAGCGCGGTCGCGATGATGGTGAGGCTGCCACCTTCCTCGATATTGCGCGCAGCACCGAAGAAGCGCTTGGGCCGTTGCAGCGCGTTGGCATCAACGCCGCCGGTGAGCACCTTGCCCGAGGAGGGGACGACGGTGTTATAAGCGCGAGCGAGGCGGGTGATCGAATCGAGCAGGATGACGACGTCGCGCTTGTGTTCGACCAGGCGCTTGGCTTTCTCGAGCACCATTTCGGTGACCTGCACATGGCGCGTCGCCGGTTCGTCGAAGGTCGAGCTGATGACTTCGCCTTTGACGCTCCGCGCCATATCGGTCACTTCCTCGGGGCGCTCGTCGATCAGCAGCACGATGAGGAAGATCTCGGGATGGTTGGCGGCGATCGCGGTCGCGATGTTTTGCAGCATCACCGTCTTGCCGGTGCGCGGCGGGGCGACGATCAAGGCGCGCTGGCCCTTGCCGATCGGGGCGATGAGATCGATCACCCGCGGCGTGAAATCCTTGCCCGGTGCCTTGGCGACGGACTGGAAATTCTCGGTCTCCATCTTGAGGCGCTGGGTCGGATAAAGCGGGGTCAGATTGTCGAAATTGATGCGGTGGCGAACGGCTTCGGGCGGCTCGAAATTGATGGTATTGAGCTTGAGCAGCGAGAAATAGCGCTCGCCTTCCTTGGGGGCGCGGATCTGCCCCTCGACCGAATCGCCGGTGCGCAAGCCGAACCGGCGCACCTGGGTCGGGCTGACATAGATGTCATCCGGGCCGGGAAGGTAGTTGGCCTCGGGGCTGCGCAGAAAGCCGAACCCGTCGGGAAGGATTTCCAGCGTCCCTTCGCCGCTGATCGCCTGATCGTTTTCCGCGAGAGTCTTGAGGATCGCGAACATCATGTCCTGCTTGCGCAGCGACGAGGCGTTCTCGATTTGCAGGCTTTCGGCAAAGCTTAGCAGATCGGCGGGAGTTTTTGCCTTGAGTTCGGCGAGATGCATCGGTGACGCCTCAGCAAATCATAAGGGGAAAGGAATGCGGGCGCTATCGCGCGGGCCGCGCGCCGGAGGGAGCACCGTCCGGCAAAGGCTGGAAATTTGAACGACCAAGGGGGGCGGCGAGCAGAATGCTCCCGACACGAGACGAAAGCACGCTAGCCGCGGTTTTCCCCCGCGTCAACTGCGACATAGCGAGCCTGCCGCCGATTTCAAGCGTGGCCGGTGTTGCCTCAGGCGTTACCGGCTGGCCGCATCTGCGCCCGGCGTGACTGCCAGAGGGCGACGAAATCAATCGGTTGCAGCAGAACCGGCGGGAACCCGCCCTCACGAGTAATATCGGCGAGGATATTGCGCGCAAACGGGAAAAGCAGCCGCGGACATTCGACCAAAAGCACCGGCTCGACGGCGTTTTCCGGCACGTTATTGAGGGTGAACACCCCGGCATAGGCGAGTTCGGCGATGAAAACCGCCGGCGGCCGTTTGCCCTCTTCCGGCGCCGCTCCGGCCGCTGCCCCGCCTTGCGCCGGGTCGAACGCCTCGGCACGGAGATGCAGCGTGACCTCGAACGCGTTTTGCTCCTCGGGGGCGAGTTTCTGCACCTTTACATCGAGCCCGAGATTGATCTGCGGCTGGCTCCTGAGCGTCGTGAAAACCTGCGGCGCGCCTGGCACCTCAAAGGAGAGATCCTTGACATATTGCGTGTTGATGATCAGCGGCGCGGCCTGGCTCGACTGGCCAGGCGGAAGGCTCTCGGACATCTCTCTCTCCATTGTCGGGGCGGGCAGAAAAAATCTGGCGCCGCCCTAGCATGAACGCCCGCAAAGGGCCAGCGCCCGGCGCCGACCCGCCGCGCCGCGCATCAGGCCAGCGCCTTCGCCGCCGCCAGCACCGCCTCGGCATGGCCAGGCACTTTCACATTGTGCCAGATCTGCGCGATCCGCCCGGCCGCGTCGATCAAAAACGTCGCGCGTTCCATGCCAAGATATTTTCTCCCATACATCGATTTCTCGACCCAAGTGCCAAAGGCCTCGCTCACCGCCCCGGTCTCATCACTCGCGAGCGGAAAAGTGAGTTGATATTTGGCCGCGAATTTTTCGATCGCAGGCATCGGATCGCGCGAGACGCCGATGACCGTGAGCGGCAGCTTGCCAAGGCCGCCGAGCCCCTCCTGAAAGGCGCACGCCTCCTTGGTGCAGCCGGGCGTGTCGGCTTTGGGGTAAAAATAGAGCACGAAGGGCCGGCCCTTGAGCGCGGCAAGGCTGACCTCGCGCCCGCCGGACGCTGGCATGGTGAAATCGGGGGCGAAATCCCCCTCTTTGAGGCTCATACGTCGCTCCTTCCGTGAGATGATGGCTCAAAACCGGCAGATATGTCGCTCAAAAGCCGCGCGGACGCCACTTGCCGACGCATCCAAAGTGGCGCGCAAGCCGGCGATATCAAGCGCGCCGGTCGCGCGCAACAGGGCGCTCGCGGCAAGGTCTGGCAGGTCCGCGCGCGCGGGCCGAGGCCCGAGTGTGAGACGCAGCATTTCCTGGACGAGGCGAAACAGACGATCGGCGGCGATCAGCCGCTCGCCCTCGGCTTTGCCGAGGAGGCCGCGTTCGGCGAGCCGCGCCAGTGCCACCCGCGTCGTCGGGTGCGCGAGGCCGGGATCGGCGCTGGCATGGATGAGTTGCAAGGCTTGGGCGATGAATTCGACCTCGATCAGGCCGCCTTCGCGGTATTTCACATCCCACGGCCCCGACGGCGGATGCTCGCGGGCGAGGCGCGCGCGCATGGCGCCGGCATCGGCGCGCACGCGCGCCGCCGGCCCCGACGCCGCGATCGCCTGCGCTATCGCCTCGGCCAGGGTTTCGGCAAATGGCGGCGTGCTGGCGCCGACCACGCGGGCCCGGGTCAGCGCCATCCGCTCCCAGGTCCACGCCGATTCCGCGTGATAGCGGCGAAACGCGCCGAGTGAGACCGCGACCGGCCCCTTATTGCCCGAGGGGCGAAGGCGCATATCGACGGCATAAAGCGGCCCATCGGCGTCGGGCGCGGTGAGGGCGGCAACAAAGCTTTGCGCCGCGCGCAAAAACCATTGGCCGGCGGGCAGCGGCCGGCCGCCCTCGCTTTCGCTGACGTCCACGGGATGGTCATAAATCAGCATCAAATCGAGATCCGATCCTGCCATCATCTCGCGCGAGCCGGCTTTGCCGAGCACCACCACCGCCATGGCGCCCCGCGGCACGGTGCCGAACCGCGCCGCGTGCGCGGCCAGCACGCGCGGCAGGAGTGTGGCGAGCGCGGCATCGGCCAGGGCGCTCCGTGCCTCGCCGGCGGCGTCGATCTCGATCCTTCCTTCCATCAGGGCAACCGAAAGGCGGAAACTCTCCTCGCGGACGACGCCGCGGATGATGCCGATCGCGCTCTCGAGATCGGCGGCATCGGCCAAGCGCTCGGCGAGGATGCGCGCCGGCGGCGGCGGCTCATCGGCGGCGAGCAGCCCCTCGATGGCGCCGGGGACGCGGGCGAGATGCTCGGCGAGCGCGGGTGCGGCGCCAAAAATCGCGGCGACGCGGCTGATCAGCGCCGGATTGCGCTGAAAGAGCGAGAGTAATTGCACGCCGGCGGGCAGCCGCTCCAAAAACGCCTGTAGCCGGGCGAAAGCGGCCTCGGGGTCGGCCTGCGCGGCATGGGCGGCAAGCAGGCTGGGCAGGATGTCTCTGAGCAACTCCCGCGCCCGCTCCGAACGCAGCGCGCGTACCCGCCCAGAGAGCCAGCCGCGTACGGCGAGAGCGACCGCGCCGGGGTCGGAAAATCCCATCTCGCGCAGGTGCGCGAGCATCGTCGGCGTGGGTTCGGGGCCGGTCAGATCGAGCGCCGTCGGCGCGGCGGGCACCGCCTCGAACACCTCCCGGTAATGGTGCGCGACGGCGGCGAGATGGCGAGAAAGCCGCGCGAGAAAGGTGTTGGGGTTGGTAAATCCGAGAAAGAGGGCAAAGCGGGCCAGCCCCGCCTCGTCATCGGGAAGGCGCTGGGTCTGGCGATCGGCGACCATTTGCAGCCGATGCTCGGCGCGGCGGAGAAAGCGATAGGCGCGGGCGAGGGTGGTTTTCGCCGCCAGCGAAAGATGGCCGGCGCGCCAGAGCAGGGTCAGCGCCGGCAGCGTTGCGCGCACCCGAAGCCTCGGGTCACGCCCGCCCCAGACCAGTTGCAGGGTTTGCACGAGAAACTCGATTTCGCGGATCCCGCCTTGGCCGAGCTTGAGATCATGACCGCAAAGATGGCTGAGCGGCGCGTCGGCGCGGCCGCGCCGCTGCTCCGCCTCGATGCGTCGGCGCATCGTCGCGATATCGTGGATCAACGCGAAATCGACCCCGCGGCGCCAGACGAACGGCCGGATCGCGTCGAGAAAATGCCGCCCGAGCGCGAGATCGCCCGCCACCGGCCGTGCCTTGAGCAAGGCCGCGCGCTCCCAGCTCTGGCCGAGACTCTCGTAATAGGCGATGGCGGCCGGCAGGCTCACCGAAGGCGGCGTCGCCGCAGGGTCGGGGCGGAGGCGGAGATCGGTGCGAAACACATAGCCATCCGCATCACGGGTTTGCATGAGCGCGACCAGCGCGCGGGCGATGCGCGTGAACTGTGCGCCGATGCCGTCCGCGTGGTAGGGATGGGCGGTCGGATCATGCAGCAAGACGAGATCGATATCACTGGAATAATTCAGCTCACGCCCGCCGAGCTTGCCGAGCGCGAGCACGACGAAGCCAGAGCGGCGCCCGGGACGCGCACGATCGCGCAAGCGGAGCGCGCCGCTCGCCGCCGCCTCGGCGAGGAGATGATCGGTTGCCAAGACGAGCGCGCGTTCGGCCAAGGCGCTGAGTGCCGCGGTGACGTCTTCGAGGCGGAAGAGGCCGGCGATGTCGGCGAGGGCGACGATGAGGGCGACGCGCCGCTTGGCCAGGCGCAGCCGGCGCGCGATTTCGGCGCGCGGAAGGGTTGGCGGCGACGCGGCGAGGGCAGCCAGCGTTGCCCGCAGCGGAGGGCGCGCGCCACGCGCCAGCACGTCGGCGAAAACCTCGTGCTCCGTGCGCGCGAGATCGGCGAGATAGGGGCTATTGCCGCCGAGCGCGGCGAGAATGCGCGCGCGCGCCGGCTCGCCGTCGGGGGCAAGATCGGCGACCAGCTGCGCCGCCGCCGCTTGGTCTGCGGGCTGCGGCCAGTGGCGCTGGTGCCAAAGCGCGGTGGGGTCGGCGGACATCAGGGACGAGGGTCGCCGTGAAGTGGCCCTCCGGTCAAGCCTGGGCGTCGGTTTTCGCGTCGTCTTGGCGCCTGCGGCACTGGCTTCGCCCGGCGTGGTGGGCGCTGCACCGGCTGGCTTCGTTCGCGCTCGCGCTCGTCGTGCTCGCGGCACTCGTGCTCGGCGCCGGGTTCTGGCGGCTGACCGAGGGTCCGGTCAACCTCGCCTGGGTCGCCCGGAGGCTGGAGGCCGCGGCCAATCGCGGTGCCCATCCGATCGTGCTGCATGTCGGGCAAGCCGCGTTGGTTTGGGAGGGCTGGCGGGCTGGCGTCGATCGCCCGATCGATCTTCGCCTCGTCGATCTCGTCGCGAGCGACCGCGCCGGGCATGAGATCGCCGAGATCCCGCACGCCGAGGTTTCGCTCGCGCTCCACGCCCTCCTGCTCGGGCGCCTCGCGCCGCGCGCCATCGCGCTCGATATCGAGCGGCTGCATCTCGTGCGCGGGGCGGATGGCGCGGTTTCGCTGTTTGCCAACGAGGCGCCGCCGGCGGCCACACCAGCGATCTCGCTCGTCGCCGGCACCGGGATCGATCTTGACGATCTCCGCCGCGCCCGCGTCTCCAGCAATGAAATCACCATCACCGATCAGGCGCTCGGCACGATTTGGCGGATTGCGCACGCGCGCGCCGAGCTTGAGCGCCGCGTGGGCGGTGCGTTCGCCGCCAATCTCGCCGCGACCCTGAGCGGCGCGCGGCAAAATCTGCCGCTGCGCGCGGAGGGGGTGTTTCGTCTCGGCCACGATCTCGCCTGGCGCGACGGCGCGGGCACGGTGAGCCTTGGGGCGAGCGAGATCGCCCTCGCCGATGGTCTGATCCCGCTTGCCGGGGCACGTCTCAATTTCACCGTCTCCGATCCCGCCCATGTGCGCATCGATGCCGGCGCGGTGAGCTTTGCCGGGCCGGGTGGCGGCGCGGGCCCGGTGGTGAGCGGGTCGGGCGAGATCAGGCGCGAGGCGAATATTTGGCGGCTCGTGCTCGCGGCACGGCTCGATCGCCTCGCTTTCGCCGATCTTGCGCGCTATTGGCCCGCGGGTCTTGCCGAGGATACGCGGGAATGGCTGATCACCAATATCACCGCCGGCACCGCGTATGACGGCGCGCTTACTCTGAGCGCCCGCCTGCCCGCCGATGGCCAAGAGAAGGGGCTTGCGATCGAGCAGATCGGTGGAACCCTCGCCGGTGACGACCTTTCGGTCACGTGGCTTTCGCCATTGCCGCAGATTGTGCATGGGCGGGCCGTGCTCAGCTTCGGCGGCATGGCGGCGCTCGATATCGCGGCAAGCGCGGGCGAGGTTTCGGTCCCTGGCGGCGGCACGGTCACGCTCTCTGATGGCACCATTCACATCGACGGCCTCGACGCCGCCGATCAGCACGCGGCGATGCGTTTCACCCTCGCCGGCAATGTCGCCGATGCGTTGGCGCTGCTCGCCAATCGGCGGCTCCATCTCCTCGATCAGCAGCATTTCGTCCTGCGTGACCCGGGCGGGACATTTTCCGGCACGCTGAACCTCGGGCTGCCGCTCGCGCGGGATGTGCGGGCCGAGGACGTCGTTGTTGGCGCAAAGGTCGATGTACGAAATCTTCATCTTGCCGGTCTCGTCGGCGGGCGCGATCTCGATGGCGGGGCGCTTTCGCTCGATATCGACAATGCTGGCTTGCGCGCCGATGGCCAGGTGCGGCTCGCGGGGATCGCGGCGCGGATCGGCGCGCGGATGGATTTCACCGCCGGCCCGCCTGATCAGGAGGTCGCGCAAATCGCGTTGCGGGCGCGGCTTGGCGCGGCGGATTTCGCGCAGCTCGGGCTTGATCCGGGCGGGAGGGTCGAGGGGGTGATCCCGCTCGATGCCGAGCTGATCGAGCGCCGCGATGGCAATGGGTCGGTCGCTCTCAGCGCCGATCTCACCCAATCGGCGCTCGCCCCGGTGCCGCTTGGCTGGCGCAAACCAATCGGGGTTGCCGGGCATCTCAGCGCCGATCTCCGCCTCACGCACGACCATCTCGCCAGTATCGACGATATCACGCTGCAAAGCGACGCTGCCCTGTTGCTCGCGACGGCCGATGCCGCGCATGGTGCGCCCTGGCATCTTGTGATCACGCGCGGCGATTTTGGCAGCAGCCATTTTCATGGCGATCTCAGTTTTCCGAACGCGGGAGATACGCCCTATCGCCTGACCCTTGAGGGGACGAGCCTCGATCTTTCCGGGCGCCGAGTCGCCGACATGACGGCGCCCGGGCGCGCGCCACGTAGCCTGGCTGCGCACGAGGAGCAAAAAGCAGCGGCGCCGGGCCCGGGCTATGTCGTCAACGCCGGCTTTGATACCATTCTTCTCGGCCCCCGGCGCCAGATCGACTTTCTTCGCCTGCACGCCGAGGATGATGGCCGTTTGCTGACTGCCCTCAGCGCGGATGGGTTCGACGAGGGTGAGGGCGCGCGTGGGCGGTTTCGTGTGCGCCTGACGCGGGGCGCGCGCGGTGAGCGGCTTGTCGCCGCGAGCGCCGAGGATGCGGGGTCCTTGCTTGCCGCCCTTGCGGGCATGGACAGTATTGCCGGCGGCCGGCTTTCCCTCGATGGCCGTTTCGATGATGCGAGGCCGAGCCATCCGCTGGCGGCGACGCTCGAGATCACCAATTTTCGCCTCCGCGATGCGCCGCTTGCCTTGCGCGTGCTGCAAGGGGCGACGGTCTATGGCTTGGTCGGGCAAAAGCCGGGCAGCAGCCTTGCCTTTGATCGGCTGGTCGCGCCCTTCACGTACGAAAACGAGGGGATTTCGCTCTATAATGCGCGTATGTCGAATGCGTCCCTCGGGCTGACGGCGAAGGGTAGCGTCGATCTCGCGGCGCGGGCACTGGATCTTTCCGGCACGGTGGTCCCGGCCTATTTCTTCAACTCCCTTCTTGGCCGCATTCCCTTGATTGGCCGGCTATTCAGCCCTGAGCGTGGTGGTGGTGTGCTTGCGGCCAACTACACAGCGCGGGGATCGTTTGATGATCCGAAAGTTTCGGTGAACCCCTTGAGCGCTCTGACCCCCGGCTTCACCCGTGATATTTTCAATCTCTTCAATAGCAATAAATGAAAAACCTTCTTTTTCTGAAGAAAAATAAGCAAAAAGACTTTTTCCTGTTGGGCAGTGCCTGCGGCACTGCCCGCTCCGAGACAAAGGGGAAAAGTTTTTTGGTTCTTTTTTTCAAAAAAGAACCGCTTTTATTCTTGCCCTGGCATCCCCTGCGGCATCACCCCGCCATCGGCACGCTTTCGGCGGCGGCGAAATAGGCGTCGACGGCGCGCTTCATCGCCTGCGCGACCTGGACACGGTGCGCCGGGCGGCGGAGTGCGGCCTCATCTTGGCGGTTGGACATGAACCCCATCTCCACCAGCACGCTCGGAATGTCGGCGGCCTTCAGAACCACGAAGCCGGCGTGCCGGGTGGGATTGGGGAGCAGCGGCACGCGCGGGCCGAGGGCGCCGACCAGGTCATGGGCAAGGCGCGCCGAGCCGGCACGGGTTTCGTGCTGCACGAGGCTCGCCAGAATCTGTGCGACTTCGGGCGAGGTGCCCTGGAAATCCGGGCCGGCGAAGCGGTCGGCGCTGTTTTCGCGCAGTGCGAGTTCGCGCGTCTGCGCATCCGAGGCGTGGGCGCCGAGCGTGTAGATGCTGGCGCCGCGCACGTGAGGATTGCTCAGCGCGTCGGCGTGCATCGAGACGAACAGCATCGCGCGGTGGCGTTCGGCTATCTCCACCCGGTGCTCGAGCGGGATGAAAATGTC
>JAJYXY010000297.1 GCA_021801465.1 Pseudomonadota bacterium | reverse complement strand
TGATCTATGTCACCGTGTTCGCCGCCATCATCGCCGTGCCGCTCGCGCTCGGTGGCATGGGGCATGTCTTTGCCGCCGTCCCGGCGGCAAAGCTGCTGCTCGCAACCCCACCGGCCGGGAGCCTTGGAAATTACAGCGCTTATGCGACGCTGGCGCTGGGCTCGGCGATCGCGCTTTTCCTTTACCCGCACTCGGTGACGGCGATTTTGTCGTCTTCCTCGGCGTCCGTCATCCGCCGCAACGCCGCCATTTTGCCGGCCTATTCCTTCGTGCTCGGCCTGCTTGCGTTGCTCGGCTTCATGGCGGTCGCGATGGGGCTCGGGACGCGGCCGGAATTCGCCGCCGGTTTCGCTCGCTTCGGCACCAATTTCGCGGTGCCGGCACTGTTTCTTGCGGTGTTTCCGTCCTGGTTCGTCGGCGTCGCGTTCGCCGCCATCGCCATCGGCGCGCTGGTGCCGGCGGCGATCATGTCGATCGCGGCAGCCAATATTTTCACCCGCAATATCTGGCGTGCCTTTCTTCACCCCGCCTGCACCGACGCCGAGGAGGCCGGGATCGCCAAGCTGGTTTCGCTCGCGGTCAAGGTGGGGGCGCTGTTTTTCATCATTTTTCTGCCCCAGCAATACGCTATTCAGTTGCAGTTGCTGGGTGGCGTCTGGATCATCCAAACGGCCCCCGCGGTGATGCTCGGTCTGTTCTGCCGCTGGCTCGATGGCTGGGCGCTGCTGATCGGCTGGGCGGCGGGGATCGGCTGGGGGACGGCGATGGCGGCGTCATTATCGTTCAAAGCCGCGGTCTATTCTCTGCCATTTTTTGGCACCATCGTTCCCGGCTATGCCGCGTTTTATGGCTTGGTGCTCAATCTCGTGGTGTCGGTCATGCTGTCGCCGCTCTTCAATTTTGTCTCCTGCCAACGCGCCGCCGCTCCGATCAATCGCGGCTGAGGTCGCGCCCCTGGCGCAACGCAGCCGCCCCGGCGGCAACGATTTGCCACAGATTCTGGCTCAGCGCCTTGCGGTCAGGCATGCTGCGTGGGTCGAGCGGCGCATGAAACATGAGCGTTGCGCGCAGGCCCGGCCACTGGGCGATGCGCCAGAAATGCGCCCCGATCGAGGTCGCGCCGTAATAGGCGAATAAGGCGCGCCCGGCACGGCGGCAGGAAAGCGCGGCGAGCCGGTCGTACGCGATCGAAACTGGCTGGATCAGCGGCGGATCATCGCCCATGGCGGCGGCAAGAAACGCGGAGCGAAAGGGCAGCACCCGCGAGCCATCAGACGTCGTCCCTTCCGGGAATAGAATGAGATTGTCCCCAGCCTTGAGCCGCATCGCGATGTGGGCACGGCCGCGCGCCGTATGACGCCGCTCTCGGCTGATAAAGACGGTGCGACCAAGATGCGCGATAAGGTTGATCACCGGCCAGTTGCGAACATCGTCTTTCGAGACGAACACCGCGCGGCATTCGGCGCCGAGGAGGGGGATATCAAGCCAGGAGGCGTGATTGGCGACAAACAGCACCGACCGCCCACCAGGCGCGCGCGTGATTGGCGCACCGATCACACGCCGGCGAAGCCCAAACAGGCGCAAGACCCCCCGCCAGTAAATTCGCGGCAAGACTCTCTTCCCATCGCCCGGTAACGCATTGAGAAAAGTCTGCGCGGGCATCATGAGGAATGTCCAGGCAAGGAGCAGAAGCGCGCGGCGGATCGCGCGCATCGGGCCGAAAAACCGCCCGATCGGCCCCGTTACCAGCGGCCATGGCACGTTGGCCGGCCAAGGGGGTAGGACGAACGAAGGTCGTTTTGTGCGCAGGCGCTTTACCATGCGCCGATCCCGGCGCGGCGCGCCCTTTGATAGACAAAACCGAGCCAAATGACCTGCACGGCAAGCGGGATCAGCAGCCATAAAGGCTTTTCCAAGGATGATGCGGCAAGAAAGGCAAAGCAGACGATGCCACCAAGGGCCGCGAATCCCCAATGGATCAAAGCGACCCAGCGCGCATCGAGCCCAGATCGTGCCGCCACCTGATAGAGATGGCCGCGATGGGGTGCTGTTACTCGCTCACCGGCAAGGGTGCGGCGAGCGAGGGTGAAGGCGACATCGAACAACACGCCAGAGAGCAGCAGCGGCACGATCAGGAACGACATCGCGGCGTGCTCGAAGCGGCTGGCGGCGATGCCGAGCATGGCGAGGACGAAGCCGCAGAACTGGCTGCCGACATCACCCATAAAAATTCGCGCACGGGGAAAATTGAACGGCAGGAACCCGATGAGCCCGGCGGCAAGCAAAAGGGCCGCGAAATAGACGAACCAGCCGCCGAGATGCTCGGCGATCACGCAGAGAAAGAGGCTCGCGATCAAGGCGACGCCACCGGCGAGCCCGTTTAGCCCGTCGATGAAATTCATCGCATTGGTGGTAAACAAGATCCAAACCAGGCTTGCGCCCGCGCCGAACCAGCCGAGATCGACGGCGCCGACATAGGGCAGATGATAGACCCGCACATAAAGCCCGCTGGTGAGGGCGGCGAGGGCAGCGATGATTTGCGCTGCCAGCTTCACCGCGAAAGGCCAGTCTCGGAGATCGTCGAGAAAAGCAACGATGGCGATCAGTGCCGAGGCCAGGATCAGCCCGCGGAAATAGGGATCGGCGAGGCGGGAGAAAAACGCGAATTCATAAAGCGTCGCAATGCCGAGCAGAAAGCCAGCAACGATGCCAACCCCGCCGCTTTTTGGCGTCGGACGCTGATGGGATTTGCGTGGATCGGGGCGATCCATCACCCCAATATCGATCATCAGCCGCACCAAGGCGGCTGAAATACAGGCGATCAGGGCGGCGAAAGCGATATGGCGGGCGAAGGCGGTCAGCGTCATAGGCAAGACGTTAGCCGATTCTGTGTCTCGGCGATATCGTTGGCGACGCTGCCCAAAGCAAAAGTTCTTTGGCTCCGATGTTCAAAAAAGAACCGTGCCCCTTCGCTTTTTTCTTAGAAATGGATTGCCCGGCCATAGGCGTCGAGCACGGATTCGGCCATCGCCTCGCTCACTGTCGGGTGGGGGAAGACGGTTGCCATCAATTCCGCCTCGGTGCTCTCGAGGGTGCGGGCGATAGCGAAGCCTTGGATCATTTCCGTCACTTCCGCGCCGATCATGTGGGCGCCGAGCAATTCGCCGGTCTTGGCGTCGAACACGGTTTTGACCATCCCCTCCGGCTCGCCGAGCGCAATCGCCTTGCCATTGCCAATGAAGGGGAAGCGCCCGACGCGAACCTCGCGCCCGGACTCCTTGGCCTTGGCCTCGGTCAGTCCCACCGAGGCGATTTGCGGGCGGCAATAGGTGCAGCCGGGAATGTTGCTCGCATCGAGCGGATGGACGCCCTTGATGCCGGCGATTTTCTCGACACAGACGATACCCTCGTGGCTCGCTTTGTGAGCAAGCCAGGGCGGGCCGGCAAGGTCGCCGATGGCATAGATACCAGGAACATTGGTGCGGCAATACTCGTCGATCACGACATGGGTTTTCTCGACCCGCACGCCGGCCTCCGCAAGCCCGATCGCTTCGACATTGCCGACGATGCCGACCGCGGAGATCACCCGGTCGACGGTGATTTGCGAACTCTTGCCGCCGGCCTCGATCTCGACGCTGACGCTATCTGCGGCCTTTTTCGCCCCCTTCACCATCGCCTTGGTGAGAATCGTAATGCCTTGTTTCTCAAAGGCCTTTTGCGCGAATGCACTGATTTCGGCGTCTTCCACCGGAAGAATGCGATCGAGCACCTCGACCACCGTCACCTCGGCGCCAAGGCTACGATAAAAACAGGCAAATTCGATGCCGATGGCACCCGAACCGATGACCAGAAGCCGCTTGGGCAGCGTCTTCGGCACCATCGCATCCTTGTAGGTCCAGATCAGCGTGCCATCGGCTTCCAAGCCAGGGAGTTCGCGCGCCCGCGCCCCGGTCGCGAGCACGATATGCGGCGCCGTGAGGGTCGCGACCGGCGTGTCGTTCTTGGTGACCGCGAGCTTTCCCGCGCCCGCCAGCCGGCCGGCACCATCGAAGACGGTGACTTTGTTTTTTTTGAGCAGATGAGCGACGCCGGACGAAAGCTGCTTTGCGACCGCGCGCGAGCGCGCAACCACTTTGCCGAGATCGAAGCGAACATTATCGGCGGCGAACCCGAATTCCGGAAGATGGTGCAGGATGTGATTGATTTCGGCGGCACGCAACAGCGCTTTCGTTGGGATGCAGCCCCAGTTGAGACAAATGCCGCCGAGATGCTCGCGCTCGACCACCGCGGTTTTCATGCCGAGCTGCGCTGCGCGGATCGCCGCGACATAGCCGCCGGGCCCGCCGCCGAGCACGATCAGATCAAAGGAGGTGTCAGCCATTTTCGGCTCCCGTTCGGAGTGTCAGAGCATCAGGCTCAGCGGATCCTCGATGATCGCTTTGAACGCTGCGAGCCATTCGGCGCCGAGCGCGCCATCGACAACGCGATGATCGACGCTGAGCGTGCAGGTCATCATCGTCGCGATGGCAATCGAATCGCCGCGAACCACCGCGCGTTTCTCTCCCGCGCCGATCGCGAGGATCGCGCTTTGCGGTGGGTTGATGATCGCCGAAAACGCTGTGATACCATACATGCCGAGATTGGAAATCGAGAAGCCGCCGCCCTGGTATTCCTCCGGCTTGAGCTTGCCGGCACGCGCCCGCTCGGCAAGCGCTTTCATTTCGTTGCTGATTGCAGCAAGGCCTTTTTGATCGGCACCACGAATGATCGGGGTGATCAAGCCATCCGGAATCGCGACTGCGACGCTGATATCGACGTCGCGGTAATAGGCGATACCGTCTTCGGTGAAGCTCGCATTGACCCGCGGCACGCGCCGCAGCGCAATCGCTGCCGCCTTGATGATCAGGTCATTGACCGAGAGTTTGAAGGCGCCAGGCCCCTCTTTTGGCGCTTTCGCATTCAGTGTGGCGCGGAGATCGAGCAAGGTATCGAGCCCGATATCGAGCGAGAGATAGAAATGCGGGATCTGCTGCTTCGCGTCACTCAAGCGCCGGGCAATGATTTTGCGCATCGAGGAATGTGGCACGAGTTCGTGCGGCGCGGTGATCGCGCCGGCGCGCACAGCGTCTCGCGCTGGCGACGGCTGCGTTGGCGTCGCGGCGGCAGCCGGCACGGCACTGGCGGGCGCGGCGGCAGGTTTGTGCAAAGCCGCTTCGATATCGGCCTTGACGATGCGCCCGTTCGGCCCGCTGCCGGTGAGCGTCGCGAGATCGATTCCCGCCTGCAGCGCCATCCGGCGGGCGA
>JAJYXY010000101.1 GCA_021801465.1 Pseudomonadota bacterium | reverse complement strand
CTTCCGCGGCTCTGATCTTCGCGGCGGCGCCAATGGCGCGCGCATCCGCCTTGCGCCGCAGAAGGATTGGGTGGGGAACGAGCCGGCGCGCCTCGCCAAGGTGCTCTCGGTCTTGGCGCCGATCGCCGACGAGGCTGGCGCGAGCCTTGCCGATGTCATCGTGCTCGGCGGCAATGTCGGGATCGAGCGTGCGGCCAAGGCGGCCGGGGTCGAGATCACCGTGCCGTTCGCGCCCGGGCGCGGCGATGCGACCGAGGCGATGACGGATGCCGCGTCTTTCGCCGTCCTCGAGCCGATCCATGACGGCTATCGCAACTGGCTCAAGGAGGATTACGCCGCGCGGCCCGAGGAACTCATGCTCGATCGGACGCAGCTGATGCGCCTCACCGGCCCCGAGATGACGGTTCTGGTCGGCGGCATGCGGGTGCTCGGGACCAACCACGGCGGCACGAAACACGGCGTGTTCACCGATCGGGTCGGTGTTTTGAGCACGGATTTCTTCGTCAACCTCACCGACATGGCGTATCGCTGGGTGCCGGTCGGGGCCAATCTCTATGAAATTCGTGACCGCAAAACCGGCCAGCTGAAATGGACGGCAACCCGCGTCGATCTCGTCTTCGGCTCGAACGCCATTCTCCGTGCCTATGCCGAGATGTACGCCCAGGATGACAGCCGGGAGAGATTCGTCCACGAGTTCGTCGCCGCCTGGGTCAAGGTGATGAACAGCGACCGCTTCGATCTCGGCGCGTGAAACCAGCCGGCCGCAGGCATGACTGGTCGTTTGAAGATCGGCGGTTGGGATCTGTTTGATTGTGCGCCGAGCGGCGAGAGAGACCCGGCGCACCTGCCGGTCAGCGATGTCGCTGACCGGTATGAAACCTCGCCCGGCCGCGGCGGGGCTCGCCTGTGGCACTGCGATTTCGACGCGCGGCACTCACTTGACTTCGCGGGGGACGATCGGCATTGTCCGCCCGCCCGCGCGGCATGGGGCTGTAGCTCAGCTGGGAGAGCGCCTCGTTCGCAATGAGGAGGTCAGGGGTTCGATCCCCCTCAGCTCCACCACCCTGCCGCGGCCGGCGCAATCACACCAGAGTGGTGCGTACACTGGGCGGCTATTGCGCTGTCCGGTGTCAGAGGTCGCTTTCCCGCCTCACCCCGGCGTTTCCGCCTCCGGCCCTTCCGCCTCGGCGCGCAGCCGGTGGAAGCTGCGGGCGCTGAACGGCAGCATGCCGAGATAGATCAGCCCAGCGACCGCGAGCCCGGCCCAGGGATCAGCGATCAGGAACGCGGCATAAAGCCCCGTGCCAAGCAACAGCGGCAACACCATCGCGGTCGGCACCTTGAAATTCTTGAAGCTCCAGACAGGAAGCGTGGAGACGAGGAGAAACGCGGTGCAGACGAGGACAGCCGCATCGAACAGGGGAAAGCGCGCCATGCCGTCGAGCCACGACCAGCCCATGTCGCGCGCCTCAAGACCGATAAAAAGCGGCAGCAGCGCGAGAAGCGCGCCAGCGGGGGCGGGAACGCCGGTGAAAAAATTATAGGTGTACGCAGGTGCCACGGCGTCGAGATTGGCGTTGAAGCGCGCGAGGCGAAGCGCCATGCTGACAGCGAAAATCAGCGCCGGGACGAAGCCATAGCCGTGCATGGCGCGGAGCGACCAGAGATAAATCACGAAAGCCGGGGCGACGCCGAAACAGAGGAAATCGGCGAGGCTGTCGAACTCGGCGCCGAATCGGGTCACGGCCTTGAGCAGGCGCGCGAGCCGCCCATCCAGCCCGTCGATGAAGCCGGCGAGGATGATCGCCTTGGCCGCGCCGCCGAAATGGCCCTCGATCCCAAGCCGGATCGCGGTGAGGCCAGCGCAGAGGCCAAGCAGCGTCATCAGATTGGGGATCAGCCGGTTGAAGGAGAGCCCGGCGAAACGGGGCCGCGCGCGCGCGCGGAAACGCCGAAGCGGTGGGGGCGCCATCAGCCGAGCTCGGCGATCACGGTTTCGCCGCCCACCATGCGCTGGCCCTCGGCGACCAGCGGGCGCACCCCCTCGGGAAGATAGAGGTCGGTGCGGCTGCCAAAGCGGATGATGCCAAAACGCGCCCCGGCGCGCACGGCATCGCCCTCGCGCACGGAACAAAGAATGCGCCGCGCGATCAGCCCTGCGATCTGCACGACGGCGATCTCACGCCCGTCGGGGAGGCGAATGGCGAGCGCGTTGCGTTCGTTTTCCTCGCTCGCTTTGTCGAGGCTGGCATTGAGGAATTTGCCGTGCCGATAGGCGATGCGGGTCACCGTGCCGGCGGCTGGCAGGCGGATGACATGGACATCGAGCACCGAGAGGAAGATCGCGACCCGCCAGCGCGGCGCCGGGCCGAGGCCTAGCTCGCCCGGCGGGGTCGCGGGCGCGACCGAGACCACGCGGCCATCGGCGGGGGCGAGAACGAGGCCCGGCCGCGCGGGCGCGACGCGCTCGGGGTCGCGAAAAAAATAGAGGCAAAACAGCAGGAAGGCGATCCCGAACCAGAACAGCCAGGCGCCGAGCACGAGCCCAAGCACGGCCACCACCACCCCGCCGGCGAGAAACGGCCGGGCAGCGGGATGCGGTGGGGCGAGAACCATAAAAAGCGTGTCGAGAGCCATGCGGGGACGGATTCCGTAAAAGAGACTGCCGGCAAGAAAAGCTGCCCGGCGCAAGGTGCAAGCCGGAGGTTTATGAATGTTTCATCGATTGGCGGCAAGATCGCGCCCCGAGGCGACGCTCAGCCGTGATTTTCGCCAAAGAAGGAGCTTCCATGCCAATCGATGCACCGCTGGCGCTTGGGCCTTTTTGTATCGATGTGATGGGCCGCCTCAGCGCGCGTCTGCCAGACAGGGATGCACGCTTCTCCTTCGTCTGGCGTAACCGGCTGATGCAGGCGCGGCTCGCCGACACCGTGCTCGAGATGCAGGCCGTCGTTGGGCGGGTGCCAAGCACCGCGGCACTCCCCACCGCGCGGCAAGAGAGGATGCAGATCTTCGCGTTCCTGCCGCGCCTGCCGGCGCTCTTGCCGCCCGAGTGGCGGGCCTTCCTTGCCGCCGATCATCGCCTGCTGATGCAAACCTCGCTCGCGCTCGCAACATCGCCGGTGATCACCGATCTCCTCGCCGCCATGACCATGCGGCTGATATCGCTCGCACCTTATCTCGACGTGCTCGAGGAGGCAGGGGTGCGGCCGCGCGGCGCCTTCGCCGCCGGCGCGGGTGGAACGATCAGGGTCTGACCCGGATAAATCGCCCCGGGGCTGCGGAGATGGCCGCGATTGGCGGCGTAAATGATGGTATAGCGAATGCCACTGCCATAGACCTCGCGGGCGATGCGCCACAGATTCTGCCCCGGCTGGACGACTATCATGCCGGGTTTGAGGCTGCCGGGGGCCAGTTTTTCGCGCAGAAACGGGAGTGCGGCTTTGCCGGTGACAGTGCGATCGGCATCGCGCGCAACGAGTTCGAGACGGTGTTTGCCCGCCGTCACCGCCGCCGCCGGCGCCATCGTCCAATGCCCATCCGCCGCGACCTTCGCCTCGCCCGCCGCGTGGCCATCGATCGCGAGGCTCAGCGTGTCCCCAGGGGCAGCATGGCCGGAGAGCCGCAGATGGCCGGCTTGATCGTAATCGAGCACCTCAACCGCCGGCGTGTGGACCTCCGGCTCATGGATCTGCGCGGGGGCGGCACTGGCTTCTCCCGCCGGTGCCGCGGGCGGGGCCTGCAAAAGCTTGGGCATGTCAACGCCCGCCGGGCCGTTGGGGGCCAGCGCCGCAACAGCGCCGCCGCCAGGGGCGGCGGGGACGACGACCAGCACATCGCTTTCGCTGCGCACCGCCTCGCCGGCGGCTGGCTTGACGGCGAGGCTGATCGCGTGCGGGCCGGGCGCGAGCGCAGCGTCGGGGGTAAAGACGAACTCACCCGCTTGATCAGCGGTCACGCGTCCAATCGGGCGGCCATCGACAAGAATGGCGACCTCCGCCCCCGGCGCGGCGCGGCCGGCGATCACCGCCGTGCCTGTCTCGCTTACGCGCACGATGTCAAAGCGCGGCGTCTCGGCGGCGGCTGGCGCGGGCGGGATCGGCGCAGGCGGGATCGGCGCGACGGGTGGGGCGGCGGCGAGGGGGCGGGGCGCGGGCTCCGTTTGCAAAGCGGCGAGATATTGCCACAGCGGTTTGCCCCAAAGCCACCCGGCGCCAATGGCGACGGCGAGCACGATGACGGTGATCGCCGCCAGCCGCGAGGGGATCGGGCCTGGGTGTTGCGAGGCGGGTTCCGGCGAGAGCGACGAGTCCGTCATCACTTTGTCATGGTGCAGCAAATTTTCGACACTCGCAATCGTGTCATCGCCGCCCATGCGCCGCTTCGTGTGCCGCCTGGGCGCGGGCGGGCCTCCCGTGTTAGCCTATGCGTGAATAAACCCGGTTTTGGCACCATGACCTCATATCGACGCCTTTTTGCTTCTTTTTCTTCAGAAAAAAAGGCCTTTCTTCTCTCCACTCGGCCTTGTCGCACGCTGCTTCTCGTGCTCGCCCTCTTCGCGCTCGCCCCGCCCGCGCGGGCCGCTGATGTGCAATTTGCCGACCCGTCACCCTCCTCGACATTGCTCCCTGGCATCGGCCGTGATGATGACCGCCAGCCGGTCAATCCGACGGAATTTCCCTGGCGCGCGCTCGGGCGCGTCCAAACCGCGCTCGGCAGCCATTGCACAGGCTTCTTGATCGGACCCCGCACCGCGCTGACCGCGGCGCATTGTCTGTTTCGCCAGCGTACGCGGCTTCCGGTTCAGCCGCGCATGATCCATTTCCTGCTCGCGACGAACCGGGGCGCGGCTGCCGGCGTGGCCCTGGTCGCGGATTTCACCATTGCGCCCAATTACGATCCGTTTCACGAGTCAGACAGTGCCGGATCGGATTGGGCTGTGCTGACGCTGACCAATGCGCTGGTGCGTGAGGGCGAGTATCTGCGCCTGAGCCACGCCATGCCGGCGCCGCGCACGCCCGCCGTGCTCGGCGGCTATAGTAAAGACCACATGGAGATCATCGAGGCCGATCTCCATTGCCTGATCGCCGATCAGGTGCGGGATGCGCGCAACGATACCTTACTCCATCACACCTGCCATGCGACCTCGGGCACCAGCGGCGCGCCGCTTCTGGTTCGCCTCGGCAGTGGCGAATGGCGGGTGGCGGGGATCCAGATTGGCTCGGTCGTCAATCATGCGGGCGGGATCGCGGTGCCGGCGGCCGCGATTTCGCTCCGTATGGTTGGGCAATAGCCGGGAGATCGGAA
>JAJYXY010000039.1 GCA_021801465.1 Pseudomonadota bacterium | reverse complement strand
CGTCGGATCGGAGCTGTATTTGAGGCCACGGCCGGCCTGCGAGAGTTGATAATCGATTTCGATTGCGGTCTCGATGGCGGGGCGAAACGTGCTCGCCCCATCGCGCATATCACCGCTCGCCGAGGGGCCCGGCAAATTCTTGATCCAAACGATTGGCACAAAGCCGAGCCCATGGCGGACGCTGCGCGCTGGGTCGATTTCGGGTGCGGCGTTGCTGCCCACCAGCCAGGGGTGGAACCACCATTCCCATTCGGTATCCCAGCGCCGCTGGAACCAGTATTGCCCCTCGAGGTCGGGGATTTCGTAGCCTTGGTCGGACAGATTGGCGCCTGAGACTTTGAATTTTTCGGTAACGCTCGAAAGCGTGTCTGGCGCTTCCGCATCCCAGCGCGGCGTCAGATACAAGGTCTCGAGCGTTTGCAGGAATAGCCGGCCACGCAACACCCGAAGTAGGATCGCAACCGAGCCGATCGCGCCGCGAAGCGCGGCATCGATCATCACTTCATTGACACGCGCATCGCGCAGCAATTCAGAAAGCGTTTGTCGCAGCGCGGGGTCGGGCGTGTCGATCAGGGGAAAATGTCCCTCGCTAAAGACGAGGGCGACGGAATCCTCGACGACGATGCGGCAGAGATTATAGCGCACCGAGGGCCGGCGCTGGCGGAGCGGGATATATTCCCCGCCCAGGCTTCGCTCGTCGTGGAATTCATAGGGCAAAACGTCGTAGAGCGTGCCATCGAGAACACGGCGCAGAATCTCTAGCTTGCGGGTGCGCTCAGGAAAGTCCACATCATGCGGGATCAGGCTGGCGATGGTGTCGAACATGCTTTACCGCGAAAGAAGGGGCAGGTTGATCTGGCGCGCCGGCTCGGGGGCAGAGGCGAGATGGGCGAAGGCGCGGGAAAGCGCATCCACTTGATCGTCTTTGCTGCCGGCAGGAAAGTCGCGTAGCTCCTCCAGCAAGGGGCGGAGGAAGGGGGCATTGACGATCGCGAGATTGCCGGCTTGCGCCTGTGAGGCGACGGGCGCGGCGCGGGTCGTCTTGGCGCCGGTCTCGGGGCTGGCGATGACGTGATAGCCTGCGAGTTTTCGCGTCAGATAAGAAATCTGCGCGCGTCCCGCCTGGCCGGGGTCTTGTGGCAGCAGGATCGTGGTCTCACGCCCATCACGCGCAGCACAAGAGAAAATCGCTTGCTCCACCTCATGCGGCCCGCCGCGCAGACGCACGACGTCGTCAATGATGAAGCGCCCGGCATCGTCCTTGAGAAGGCGAAGCCCGACTGTCCAATCGGGATCGTGGCCCGGGCGGGCTTCGGTCGCGGCGAGATCCCAGGCGCGAACACGCGCGCGATACTGCGCCGGTGCCGCGTCGAGGCGGGTTATGGTTTCGGGTCGGAACAATAATCCCTCGGCCGGACGTGGCTGTTGTTGATAGAGGGCGGCGAAGGCGCGTTCGCCGACGATGCGGCGCTTGCGCGCGATTGCCTCGGCATTTTCCCATTCCGGCCACAGCGCCGCACCCGGCGCGCGGCCGAGCGGGTCGTTGCTTTCGGCGAGCGCAGGAAGGCGCAGTACCCGCCAACGATCGCCGCCGAGGCTCGCTTCGGCGATCAGCCGCCCGCCGAGATCATCCTCATGCCAGCGCGTCATGATCAGCACGATCTTGCCGCCGGGTTTAAGGCGCGAGACGAGATCGCTCTGATACCACTGCCAAAGATGCGCGCGGGCGGCAGGGGAATCGGCTTCCGCGTGCGATTTCACCGGGTCATCGATCAAGATCAAATCGGCGCGCCGCCCGGTGATCGGCCCGCGCACGCCGACGGCGTAATAGGAGCCGCCGGTGGTGGTCATCCAGTCGGTGGCGGCGCGTTGGTCGTGGGCGAGCGCGAAGCCGAGGCGTCTTTGATGTTCGCGGGCGAGATTGCGGGCGCGCCGGCCGAAATGCTGGGCGAGTGCGGCGGTGTGGCTTGCGGCGATGATGTTGGCGCGTGGGTTGTGGGCAAGCCACCAGGCGGGGAAAACCACGCTCGCATACGTCGATTTCGCCGAGCCGGGCGGGAGAAGCAGCATCAGGCGATCATTCTCGCCGCGTGCCAGGGCCTCCAGTTCAGCGAGGATCAGGCGATGATGGGCCGCCGGGCGATGTCCCTCCGCTGCCAGCGCCAAGGTTGCGAAGGCGGTCAAAGAGGTCCGAATCGCGCGGCGCAGCGCCGCTTCTCGGAGCAAGGGCGGCGAGTTCGCGTTCGAGTTCGGCATCGTCGAGATGCGCGGCTGCCTCTTTGGCGGCGCGGCCGCGCTCGGCGGGGATGGGCGCGCGGCGCGGGTGAAGATAGGGCGCGGCGGCGCGGGCGAGTTCGGCGGCGCCATCGGCGTCGCCCTCTTGCCATTTCGCGCGCATCACGGCGAGCAGGATGTCGAGCGGCGACGGGCCGTCGCGCTCGATTGGATCGGGGGGCGGGGGGGCATCGGTTCGGCTCGGGTGTTTCTGAGCCGCGTCGTGCCGGCTCGACATAGTTAGGCACTCTAACGGCGCTTATACGTCAAACCGGGGCGCGTGGGCAAGCGGAAATTTGAAAAAATTTCTGCGACCCGCCGCCCGCGGCATTTTCTCGCAAATTTTTGTCCAAAACGGGACCGATATCGGTATAATTGGCGAACATAAAGGCCAATCTGCCAGAAAATATCGGGAGGCGTGAGATGACGATCAGCCGCCGCACTCTGCTGTCACTCGCCGCTGCGGGCGCGGCAAGCCCCGTGCCGTGGCGACGCGCCGGCGCCCAAGGGGTCCGCAAAGACGTGCTGCGCATCGGCGTGCTCACCGATATGTCGGGCCCCTATCGCGATGTCACCGGCCCGACCTCGGTCGCCTGCGCGCGCCAGGCGGTGGAGGATTTCGGGGATCACGGCTTCAACGTTGAGATTCTCACCGGCGATCATCAAAACAAACCCGATATTGGGGCGACGATTGCGCGCCAATGGTTCGATCGCGATGGCGTCGACATGATCACTGACGTGCCGACCTCCTCGGTCGCGCTTGCGGTCAACAGTATTTGCCGCGAAAAGAACAAGGCTTATGTGAACACCGGCGCCGGCACGGATGATCTCACCGGCAAGCAATGCACGCCGGTTACCATCCATTGGGGCTATGATGTGTTCATGGTTTCCTCGTCGTCTGGCCGGGCGATTTACCGTGCCGGCGGCGATAGCTGGTATTTCATCACCGCCGATTACGTGTTCGGCCAGCAGCTCGCGCGTGATGCGAGCGAGGTGGTGACGAAACTCGGTGGCCGCGTCATGGGAAATTCGACCTACCCATTTCCGGGTGTGACCGATTTTTCCTCCTTTCTCGTGCGTGCCAAGGCGAGCGGCGCGAAAGTCATCGGCTTTGCCAATGCCGGCGATGACACGGTGAATTGCGTCAAGCAGGCGAAGGAATTTGGCATCACCAAGGATGGCACGCGCCTTGCCGCGCTGGTATTTTCGGTAACAGGTGTGCATGGCCTCGGCCTTGAGGTGGGACAAGGCTTGCTGCTTACCGAGAGTTTTTACTGGGATCTGAACGACCGCACGCGCGCCTTCACCCAACGCCTATTGCCGAAAACCAAAGGCAATTACCCGAACGATGTCCACGCCGCCTGTTACGCGGGAACGCTGCATTACCTGAAATCGGTCGCCGCCCTCGGCGTTGCCCGCGCCCGCGATGGCGCGGCCGTCATCGCGCACATGAAAGACAGCATCGCCGAAGATGACGCCTTCGGCGAAACCCGCATCCGCGCCGATGGCCGCGCCATGGTGACGCCCTATCTTTTCGAGGTGAAATCCCCCGCCGAGAGCAAAGGCGGCTGGGATTACTACAAGCTGGTTGCAACCACCCCGCCGATAGACGCGGCACCCCCGATCACCGACTGTAAATTCACCGGGTGAGGGGAGGGCGCCCGCTACGGCGTGGGCCTGTCGCCAGGGCGTATTCTTACAGGAACAGCCTGAAGGGCGCGACCACGCCGTCTTTGTCGCGGACAAGAAACTGCTTGCCGTCCTCGGTCTCTTCGATCAGCGCCTCGTAAAGGCGAAGCGCGTTCTTTACGACCTCAGCGTAGGAAGCTGCTTCCGTTTTTGCCTTGAGCGCGTTCAAACGTTCCATCGCGCGGGGTGCGAAATCCAACTGCACGCGGTTTTTCTTCACAGCCGCCCGCTCGCCCTCGCCGGCGCGCGCGCGTGCTTTATCGTGGCTCGTGTCTGATGCAACCGTTAGTACCGTCATCCTGTGTCATTCCTTCGCGGGCCGAAGTAATAGGCGACGACGGCGCCGATAATCGGCCCGGCAACGCTCCAAGCTGCAGCAACCGCTCCATAACGTCCCGTCATGAGACTGTATAAACCCGCCACTCCAACCGATATTATCGTGGCCATAGCAATCACTCGCGCAAGAAAATCGCGGGTTTTTGCTTCTACTTCCTCGACACCTTCAAATTCTCGTCCAACCGCAGGCTGAAACGGTTTTGCCGTTACACCGGTTGCGGAAGGTTTTTTCTGTTTACCAGAAAACGTCCTCTCTTGCATTCCGTGAATTCCTTGCGCGCCGCCTGAGGCGGTGCCATTGCCTGTCGAGTGTTGTCATTATGTACCTTGCCTTGCCTATTTTCGTTAGTACATGCGTCCGAGCATGTCCCCAACTACATAACCGATTTTGATAAAAACGCCAATAGAAAAATGAGTAAGTTTTACTCATGCGTCGTTGGGCAAAAACGGGCGTAAGGCAAGCCCGTCCCCCCCCGGCCGCCGCCCGCAAACCGCCAAAACTTGCGCCGGGCCAAGTTTTGTGTTTGATGATCAAAGCTAAGGAGAGCAGAGATGAGAGCAAAACGAATCTTCCGCCCCCTCCTTCCCGGGGCGATGGCGACGCTTCTGGCGCTTGCCCTGCACGCGCCCGGCGCCAAAGCGCAAGAGCCGCCGGCGAGCGGCGGCAAGCCCGCCGCCGCCAAGCGCGCCAGCACGCGCCTCGGCCAACTCCGCCGCGCCCGCACCCGCGCCCTCGAGCGCGCGCCGGAAATTGGCACCGCTTCCTGGTACGGCCCCGGATTTCACGGCAAGCGCACCGCGAGCGGGCGCCATTTCGACGCAACAGCCATGAGCGCCGCCCACCCCTGGCTTCCGCTCGGCACCTGGGTGCGGGTGAGCCTGGTCGGCTCACAGCGCTTCGTTGACGTCGTCATCACCGACCGCACCGGCAAAACCACCCGCGTGATCGACCTCTCCCCCGCCGCCGCGCGCAAACTCGGCATCCTGAGCCGCGGCACCGCACAAGTGGCGGTTGAACCGCTCTGAGCATGCGCGGC
>JAJYXY010000136.1:3452-5353 GCA_021801465.1 Pseudomonadota bacterium | reverse complement strand
AGCCCTGCCGCCGCCTGGCCAGCGCATCGCGTTGGCCCAGGATCGCGCGTTCAGCTTCGTCTATCCCCATCTTCTTGCCGGCTGGCGGGCGCAGGGGGCGGAAATCCTGCCCTTTTCCCCCCTCAATGACGAGCCGCCGCCGCCTGCCGCCGATGTCTGCTGGCTTCCCGGCGGCTATCCCGAACTCCATGCCACAACCCTTGCCGCAGCCGCCCGGTTTCGCGCCGGCATGGCGCGTTTCGCCGAGACCCGCCCGATCCATGGCGAATGTGGCGGCTATATGGTGCTCGGGCAATATCTCGAAGACCAGGACGGGGTGCGCCATCCGATGCTCGGCCTGCTCGGGCATGGCACGAGCTTCGCCGGCCGGCGTCTGGTGCTCGGCTATCGCCGCGCCGTGCTCAGCGGCACCTCCGTGCTTGGGGGCACCTCCGTGCTCGGGCCGCGCGGGGTGGTGCTTCGTGGGCACGAATTCCACTATGCCAGCGCCATCGACTCCGGCATCGATCCGCCGCTCGCGACCCTGTCCGACGCGGCGGGCGAGAGTCTCGGCCCGGCCGGCGGCCGGCGCGAGCGGGTCAGCGGCGGATTTTTTCACGTCATCGCGCAAGAGGAGACCTCATGACCGCACCCAACAGTATCGCGGCGCTTCGCGCCCGCATCCACGATCTCCGCCCCGGCAATGACGCCGCCGAGACCGAGGCGCGGGCGCGCCAGGAGATTTTGACCAAGCCGCCGGGCAGTCTCGGGCGGCTGGAGGAGATCGCGTGCTGGCTCGCGCGCTGGCAGGGGCGCGCCATGCCACGCCTCGAGCGCGTTGACATTCTCATTTTCGCCGGCAATCACGGCGTCGTCGCCGAAGGGGTCGCGGCCTATCCCGCCGCGGTGACGGCGCAGATGGTGGCGAATTTTGCAGCCAAGGGCGCCGCGATCAATCAGTTGGCCGAGGTCGCCGGCGCCGAACTTCGCGTCTTTCCCCTCTCGCTCGAGACGCCGACGGCGAACTTCGTCCACGCGCCGGCGATGGACGAGGCGGAATTTCTTGCCGCCGTCGGCGCCGGGATGGCGGCGGTCGCGCCGGACGCCGATTTGATCTGTCTCGGCGAGATGGGGATCGGCAATACCACCGCCGCCGCCGCGATCGCCGCCGCTTTGTTCGGCGGTGGCGGCGCGCGCTGGGCCGGGCGTGGCGCCGGTGTCGATGAAGCGGGGCTGGCGCGAAAGCGCGCCGCGATCGACGCAGCACTCGCCCGCCATGCCGGCGATCTCGGCGATCCGCTGGCGGTGGCGCGCACGCTGGGCGGGCGCGAACTCGCGGCCATTCTCGGCGCGGTGCTGGCGGCGCGCGCGCACGGCGTGCCGGTGCTGCTCGACGGCTTCGTCGTCACCGCCGCCGTGGCGCCACTCGCCCGCCTCAACCCGCGCGCCCTCGATCACGCGTTGGTTGCCCACGCCTCCGCCGAGGCCGGGCATCGGCTGCTGGTCGAGGCTTTGGGGCAACGGCCGCTGCTCGATTTCGGCATGCGGCTCGGCGAGGGATCGGGCGCGGCGCTCGCGGTGCCGCTGCTCCGCGCCGCTTGCGCCTGCCATGCCGGCATGGCGACCTTCGCCGAGGCGGGCGTTGCCGACAAAATCTGACCTGATCGGCGATTTCCGAACGGCGCTCGCCATGCTGTCGCGGCTTCCGGCCGGCGGCGGGGCGGTGACGCCGCGCATCGCCTGGGCGTTTCCGCCGGTCGGCGCGCTGCTCGGGGCGATCGGGGGTCTCGCATACATGCTCGCCGCCGCCCTGCATCTGCCGCCATGGCTCGCCGCGTTCTGGGCGCTGGCGGCGGAGATCGGGGTTGCCGGCGGCCTGCACGAGGATGGGCTCGCCGATAGCGCCGATGCGCTCGGGGCCG
>JAJYXY010000136.1:0-3442 GCA_021801465.1 Pseudomonadota bacterium | reverse complement strand
CGAAGCGAGCCCCGCGCGCCGGCTCGAAATCCTGCGTGATTCGCGGATCGGTGTCTTCGGCGCGCTAGCGTTGATCTTGGCACTCGGTATTCGCGCGAGCGCGATCGCGGCGATCGCGGCGATGGGGGGCGCGGGCGCGGTTCTGGCCGCGATGATGGTAGCCGGCGCGAGCGCGCGCGCGGCGATGATCGGGGTTCCCTTCCTGCTCGCGCCGGCGCGCCAAGACGGGCTTGGCGCTGGGCTCGGCCGGCTGCCGGCGGGGGCGAGCCTCGTCGGGGTCGGGCTCGCGACTGCGCTCGCGCTCATGCTGCTCGGGCCAGGGCGCGCGCTGGGCGTCGCGATGGCCGCGTCACTCGCCCTGGCGGCGGTGGCCCGTATCGCGGCGCGGCGGCTCGGCGGTTATACCGGAGATATTTATGGGGCGGTCGCGGCGGTCGCGGCCTGCTGCGTGCTCAGCCTGCTTGCCGCGGTCGGATGAGGGAAGGAAGTATGTTCTTTTTTAAAAAAAAGAACCAAAAAACTTTCTTCCTGAAGGGCCATTATCTAAGCTGCGCGGCATGAGCCGAGGATATGCCGCCATCGCGCTTGCCGCACTGCTTGCCGCCTGCGCGACCAACACGCCGCCGCCGCCCGCGCCACACGCCAGCGCTGCCGCCTGGCAGTTCAGCGAAACCGCCGACCGCTGCACCGCCCGCGCCGAACTGACCGCAAGCGACGACGATGACCCGCTTGCGATGACCCTCACCGCCGAACGCGGCGGCGGCATGATTTTCGCCTTCTCCCACGTCGCCCACCCGCTCGTGCCACGCCCGCCGGGCTTCCCCGCAACCCTCAAATTCATCGGCGCCGGCACGTCCTTCACCATCCCGGCGGCGATCGCGGCGCCACACGTCGTCGATACCGAACTCCCCCTCAACGATAGCACCTTAGCCCAGGCGGAAGCCTTGCTCGGCGGCGGCACCCTGATCGCCACTGGCCATAACCGCGACCTGCCGCCACTCACCACGGCAGCCGCGGGTGAGCAGGGTGCCGCGTTCCTGGCCTGCGCACGCCGATTCGCGATCGTCTCGCCATGACCATGGCGGCGGAAATCCGCTCGTTTTTCGACGAAGCCACGCACACCGTGACCTACCTCGTCATCGACCCGAAAACCCGGGAAGCGGCGGTCATCGACCCCGTGCTCGATTTCGACCCTGCCTCTGGCAAGGCCTCGGCGCAATCGGCGATCGCGATTTTGGCGGCGGCGAAACAGGAGGGGCTGCGCATCGTCTGGTGCCTCGAAACCCATGTCCACGCCGACCATCTCTCGGCCGCGCGCTTCATCAAGGAAAAGACCGGTGCTTTGATCGGTATCGGGGCGCGGGTGCGCGAGGTGCAGCAAATTTTCCGCCCCGTCTTCAACGCCACCGACGTCTCTGGCGAGGGCAGGGAATTCGACCGTCTCTTCGCCGATGGCGAGCGCTTCGCGATCGGCGGCCTCACCGTGGAAGTCCTCGCAACCCCCGGGCACACGCCGGCCTGCGTGACCTACCTCGTCGGTGACGCCGCGTTCGTCGGCGATACGCTGTTCATGCCAGATTATGGCACCGCACGTGCCGATTTTCCCGGCGGCGATGCGCGCACCCTCTATCGCTCCATCCGCCGGCTGCTGGCACTCGCGCCCACGACCCGGATTTTCCTCTGTCACGACTACAAACCGCCAGGCCGCGATCACTTTGTGTTCGAAACCACTGTTGCCGCCCAGCGCAGCCAGAACATCCATGTGCGGGACGGCACTTCCGAGGACGCATTCGTCGCCATGCGCGAGGCCCGAGACAAAACCCTCGCGACCCCAGCCCTGCTTCTGCCCTCGATCCAAATCAATATTCGCGCCGGCGCACTCCCACCGGCCGATGAAGACGGCGTGCGCTATCTGCGCATCCCGGTCACGCTCGAGATGTCGCCGCCGACGACCTGATGGCGGCAAGCGACATACCGGCAAGCGACGCCGCTGACCGGGGTCACACCGTCCGACCGCCATCGACTGGCAATTCGACGCCAGTGATCAAAGACGCCTCATCAGAGGCGAGAAAAACCGCGGCATAAGCAATGTCGCTCGCGCGCGACATCCGCCCGAGCGGGATGGTCGCAAGAAATTTGGCGCGGTTTTCGGGCGTATCCGGCATGCCCATGAACGCTTCCAAAAGCCCGGTCTCGCCCATCACCGGGCAGATCGCATTGACCCGGATTTTCCAAGGGGCGAGCTCGACGGCAAGCGATTTCGACATCAAATTGACTGCGCCCTTCGAGGAATTATACCAGGTAAGGCCGGGGCGCGGACGGATCCCAGCGGTCGAGCCGATATTGAGGATGACGCCGCCGCCCGCATCACGCATCGGCGGCACCACGGCCCGCACGAAATGGAAAATCGATTTGACATTGACACGATAAACCCGGTCGAACTCCTCCTCCGTCACTTCGAGGAGCGGGCGGTTGCGATGGGTGGTGCCGGCATTGTTGACAAGGATCGAGGGTGTGCCAAACGCGGCCGTGGTTTCCGCGACGACCCGGGCGACGTCCTCGGCGCTGCCAACATCGGCGGTGATGGCGCGCGCCGCCTCGCCGAGCCGCGCCGCGACCGCGCCGGCCGCATCAGCGCGGATATCGACGACCGCGACCCGCGCACCTTCGGCCACGAATTGCGCCGCGATTCCCTCACCAAACCCGCCACCGGCACCGGTGACGATCGCCACGCGACCGGCGAGCCGCCCCGTTTTTGCCATGCCGGTCTTTGCCGTGCCAGTTGTTGCCATGTCTCTCCCCTCCCTGTCATCGTTTGCGCGCCCCGAGTTTAGGCGCAAGCAAAGCCCACGGCAAAGACGCAAGCCCTCGCGCTCAGAAGATTTCCACTTGATCGAAATGAAGAAAGCCGGGCTTGAGGGTCGTGTTCCCCTGATGGTGTCGCGTGGGTCCGGGTAGGGCTGGGCCGCCGCCAGCAACGAAGTGCGGCGCCGCGCACGGCCCGGAATGGCTTGACCGCAAGGCCGGTTTCCGCCACACAGCGTCCGCTCCGGTGCCGCCTGTGCCGGCGCGGCCGCCGGCATTCTCCGGTCCCTGCGCGACAAGAGGACGAATTGCGCCATGCGCGATAAGGGCGATTTCCTGTTCACTTCCGAGTCTGTTTCCGAGGGCCACCCGGACAAAGTGGCCGACCGCATCAGCGACACCGTGCTCGATGCCTTCCTCGCCGCCGACCCTTATGCGCGCGTCGCCTGTGAGACGTTGGTGACCACCAACCGCATCGTGCTCGCCGGCGAAACCCGCGGCCCGGATACCATCACCGCCGAATATCTCACCCATCTCGCACGCCTTGCGGTGCATGATATCGGCTATGACCAGGAGGGGTTTAGCTGGCGCAACGCCCATGTCGAATGCCACCTCCATGCCCAGTCGCAAGACATTG
>JAJYXY010000076.1 GCA_021801465.1 Pseudomonadota bacterium | reverse complement strand
TCCTGCAGCAATATGCGCAAGCGGCGGTCCCAGCACCCCTCATTTGCACCGTCGGGACAGTGAGCCCGAGCGTGATCGAAACCGCGGGGCCGGCCGCCAATGGCTTGATCAGCGCCGATATCTATTTTCCCGACGCCGAACCGTTCGCGGGCTATCGGGAAAATCAGCGTTTCATCGCCGAGATGCAAAAACAGTTCAAAACCACCCCCGACAAATACATGGCCCTCGGCGCTGCGGCGCTCGAGGTCTGGGCCAAGGCGGCAGCCGCGGTCGGCAGCCTCGATCGCGAGCCGGTTGCCGACGCGATCCGCGGCCATACCATCGCCGGCACCGTTTTCGGTGATGTCGCGTTCAGCGCGAACGGCCAGATGGCACACCATTACAGGATCTTTACCGTCGCCGATGGAAAAATTGTCGTCGAGCGCTGACCCCGCGCCGGCCTTCGCGGTCGAGCGGCTTTCGGTCAGGTTCGGGGGCTTCCAGGCGCTCCGCGACGTTTCCTGGTCGGTCCGATCGGGGCAGATCCTCAGCATCATCGGCCCCAACGGCGCCGGCAAGAGCACCTGTTTTCTCGCCGCGACCAACATGGTCGCGCATGACGGCAGGCTTTTTCTGCAGGGCGCCGATGTTACCACGCTCCGCGCCCATCGGCTGCCGCTGCGTGGCCTGCGCCGCACCTTCCAGCAGAATGCGTTTTTCGCCGGCATGACGGTGATCGAGAACATGGCCGGCGCTTTGCTCGAAAACCGCCCGAGTTCGCTCGCCGGCGCGGTTTTCCTCCCCTGGCGGGAACGTCGGCGGCGCCGCGCGATCCTTGCCGAGGCGGCGCGGCATCTCGAGTCCTATCACGTGCCGGCGGCATGGCATCATCATTTCCCCGGCGAACTTTCCTATGGCACGCAACGGATGCTCTCGATCGCGCTGGCGGCATCGCCTGGCGCGCGCGTCATCTTGCTCGACGAGCCGGCGGCGGGATTGGGCGGGGAGGATATGCGGGCGTTGCGCGCCCTTCTTCTGCGCTTGCGCGCCGAGGGCCTCGCCGTCGTGCTGATCGAGCATCACATGGATCTGGTGATGGACATCGCCGATGAGGTGGTGGTGATCGATCTCGGCGCCGTCATCGCGCGGGGGGCGCCGGCTTTGGTCCAGGCGGATGCGCGGGTGCGCGATGCCTATCTCGGCCGTGCGGCATGAGCGGGCGGCTCGAGATCCGTGATCTCCGCGTCGCCTATGATCGCGCCATTGCTGTCAGCGTCGATCATCTTGGCGTTGCGCCGGGAACGCTGGCGACGGTGATCGGGGCCAATGGCGCCGGCAAATCGACGCTGATCAATGCGATCGCCAACTGGTCGCGCGCGGCGCCGCGCCTCTCTGGTGCGATCACCGTCGATGGCGAGGATTTTTCCCGCGTCTCGGCCTGCGATCGCGCTCGCCGCGGCGTGGTCCTGGTGCCGGAGGGGCGGGGCGTGTTCATGGGGCTCACGGTCGAGGAAAATTTGCGGGCCGGGGTTGGGGCGGCGCGTGGCGCCGGCGGCAGGGCCTATGCGCTCGCCGAAATCTATGATTTGTTCCCGCGTCTTTATGAACGACGGCGCAATGTCGGCGCGGCGCTGAGCGGCGGCGAACGGCAGATGCTGGCGATCGCGCGGGCGTTGCGGATGGCGCCGCGGCTGTTGTTGCTCGATGAGCCCTCGATCGGCCTCGCCCCGCGTCTCGTCGCCCTCCTGCTCGCGACGATCCGCACCCTCGTCGATGGCGGGCTCACCGTGCTGCTGGTCGAGCAGAATGTTGTCGCGGCGCTGGAAGTCACCGATGTCCTCTATCTCCTCGAGCGCGGGCGGTTGATCGCCGGCGGCACTGTCGCCGCGATGAGGGACGATCCCCGCATCATCGCGTCCTATCTCGGAGGCGGCCACGGATGAACGTCGCGCAGCAATTCGCCAACGGGATCATCATCGGCCACGCCTATGCGTTGGTCGCGGTCGGTTGGACCTTGCTTCTCGGTGCGGCGCGGCTGGTCAATTTCGGCCACGGCCAGATGTATATGATGGGCGCTTTCGTCGCCTGGTGGCTGATGAGCGCAACGGGGCTGCCGTATGCGGCGGCGGTGCCGCTTGCGGTGCTGGTTGGGGCGCTGCTCGGGGCCCTGATGCAGCGGCTCTTTCTTCGCCTTACCCTGTCGCAGGATCTGGTCAATCTGATGATCGCGACGCTGGGCTTCGGACAGATCCTGCAAGGCGCCGCCGGGCTTGCCTTCGGCGCCAAGCCCGAGCGTCTGACGAGCCCGCTGCAAGCGATCACCCTCGGCGGCGCGAGGGTTTCCTGCTCGGCCCAGGACGTGCTTCTGGTCGGCGCGACCATCGTCGTTTTTCTTGGCCTGCATTGGGTTTTACGCCGCAGCCGGTTCGGCGCCGCGGTGCGGATGGTCGCGGAAGACCCGCCGCTCGCCGCTCTCTATGGCTTGCGCGTCGCGCCGGTCTATCTCGCCATCTTCGCCTTCGAGGGCGCCGCCGTCGCCTTTGCCGCGACCCTGGTTGCGCCGCGCACGCCGATTCTCACGTCGATCGGGTTCGAGCAGGTGGTGATGACCTTCGTCGTCGTCGTGCTGGGCGGCATCGGGAGTGTCGGTGGCAGCTATGTCGCGGGCTTGCTGCTCGGCCTCTATACCGCTTTTTTCAGCGCCTTGGTCTCGCCGGCCTACACCACGGCGTCGGTCTTCGCGCTGCTCATCGTGGTGATGGTGGTGCGCCCGGGTAAGCTCGCGGCGTCGGGCGGATTCGCGCGATGAGCCGCTTTCCCGCGGCGCGCCTGGCCGGCGTTGCCGCCCTGGCGCTGCTCGGCTTCTTGCTGCCGCGCCTTCTCGGCGGCTCGGCGCATGTCTATGACACGCTGACGACGATCGCGATTTTCAGCGCGATGTCCTACGGGCTCGACATCATTCTTTCCGATCTCGGCGAAATCAGCCTGGCGCACACGGCATTTTTCGCAACCGGGGCCTATGCCGCGGCGATTCTGGTGGTGAATTATGGCGAGAGCGCCTGGGTCGGCCTCGCCGGTGCGGTTATCGCCGCCCTCGCGCTCGCCCTGGTGCTCGGGCTGATCACGCTCCGCACCCGCGAATTCGCGTTTTCGCTGGTCACCTACGCCGCCGCCGTGGTCTGCATGAACATTGCCGCCAACTGGGATTTTCTCGGCGGCTCGGATGGGATCGTCGGCATTCCGCCGCTTGCCCTGACGCTCGGGCGGTTCTCGTTCGTCGCCGGCCGGCCGGCGCAATTCTGGCCGGTTGCCTATCTGCTGCTGCTTTTCGTGCTCTACGTCGTCGCCCGGTTCCGCCGCTCGCGTCTCGGGCAGGCGGCGCTGATGGTGCATATGAACCCGCGGCTCGCGGCGATGTGCGGGTTGGACGCCAATCAGGTGCGGCTCCACGTCTTCCTCGTCTCGGCGCCGATCAGTGCGCTGGCCGGGTGGCTTTATGCGTTCCAGCGCGCCTATGTCGGCACCGATCTGTTCGATACCTATTTTCTCGTCCTGATGCTGACCGGCGTCATCCTGGCCGGGCGGCGGCTATTGCTCGGGCCACTGTTCGGCACCGCGCTGTTGCTTGGGCAAAAAAATTTCGCCTCACTCGGCGCCTATGGCGACGCGCTGGTCTTGGGCACGGTTCTGGTCGGGGTTCTCTGCCTTTGCCCGCGGGGCCTTGCGAGCCTGTGGCGCAGACGCGCCATCCCCGGCCCGGAGGCCCCGTCTTTGCCCGGAGGCCCTGTCTCTGGATGAGCCAACCTTGGGGGAAAAATCCGGGCACGATCGATTGCCGTCCGAAACATAAGCGATGTCGCTTTCCGGCACGCCATGATGGGACGGGATGGCACCGCGCGCCGCTTGCGTGCGCGCCGCGAGGTCGCTATCAGCGCCGCCGGAAGGGGAGTTAGGCATTCATGGACGAGAAACGCCGCCAACAGCGCCACGTCGTCGCGGCGTGTTATCTCGGATGGACGCTCGATGCCTTCGATTTCTTCATCATGGTGTTCGTGCTGCGCGATATCGCCCGCGCCTTCACCACCTCGCTCACCGCCGTCACCTGGGCGATCACGCTGACGCTGGCGATGCGCCCGGTGGGCGCGTTCATCTTCGGCCGCATCGCGGATCGTTTCGGCCGCCGGCCGACCCTGATGGCCAATGTGCTCACCTATTCGGTGCTGGAATTCGCCTCCGGCTTCGCGCCCGATCTTACCGTGTTCATCCTGCTCCGCGCCCTTTACGGCATCGCCATGGGCGGCGAATGGGGGGTTGGCGCCTCGCTGACCATGGAAAGCGTGCCGACCCGCTGGCGCGGCACCGTCTCTGGGATCCTGCAGGCGGGCTATCCGTCCGGCTATCTGCTCGCCTCCGTGCTCTATCTCGCGATGCCGGTGCTCGGCTGGCGGGGGATGTTCATGGTCGGCGCGCTGCCGGCGCTGCTGGTTTTCTATATCCGCCGCAACGTCCCCGAGAGCCCGGACTGGACGGCGCGGCAGACCCGGCCGCGGATCGGCTTCGGAGCGGCGATCGGCCGCCATCTGCCGCTCGCGCTCTATGCCATCGTCACCATGACGGCGTTCAATTTCTTCAGCCACGGGACGCAGGATCTCTATCCCAGCGCCTTCCTCGGCGGCCAGCACAAATTCTCCGTCGCGACGATCTCGACCATCGCCATCATCTATAATCTCGGCGCCATGGCCGGCGGATTGCTGTTCGGCACGCTTTCCCAGCGGATCGGCCGGCGCGCCGCCATCGTCATCGCCGCTCTGCTGTCGCTGCCGGTCCTGCCGCTCTGGGCGTTCGGCACGACCCCGGTTGTGCTCGCCATCGGCGCTTTTCTGATGCAGGTCTGTGTGCAGGGCGCCTGGGGCGTCATCCCCGCTCACCTCAACGAGATTTCGCCGCCGGAAATCCGCGCGACCTTCCCCGGCGTCGTCTATCAGCTCGGCAACCTGCTCGCCTCCGCCAACGCCACCATCCAGTCGACGATCGCCGACCACATGGACCATAATTACAGTTATGCCCTGGCGGGCGTTGCCGGCATCGTCGCGATCGCGATCGCGATCCTGATCGGCTTCGGCGGCGAGGCCCGGCATCAGGACATGGGCGGCGGCTAAAACCGCCGGCGGGACGCGTTTTCACGCCAAGCGGGCGGCGAATTGCTTGCGGAATTTCGCGACCTTGGGCGCGACCACCGCCGCGCAATAACCGGCGTTGGGATTTTTCGTAAAATAATCCTGATGATAGTCCTCGGCGGGGTAAAACACCGCAAGCGGCGCGATTTCGGTGACCAAAGGCGCGCCCCAGAGGCCAGCTTCGTCGATTTCCGCCATGATCCGCCGCGCTGTCGCCTCCTGCGCCGGCGCA
>JAJYXY010000242.1 GCA_021801465.1 Pseudomonadota bacterium | reverse complement strand
TCAAATCGGCCGCGATCCTCGGCGCGCAGTTCCGCGAGCGCCTCGATCACGTTCGGCGCGAACGCTACGGCGGGATTGTCCTTCGCGCGCTCGGCGAGGTTTTCGAGCGGGTCGGATGGTGGCACGTGCTCGGAAAAGTCGCCACTCATTGCTCGATTCCCCGCGCGGCATCACGCTGTAGGTCGTTAAAATCGCCATCCTTTTGATTTGGCTTTAGGATTCGCACGCTTCGGCCTTCCGCTCGCCAGCGTCGCCACGCCGCTTCGGCGGCGCGCAGGCCGGCCGGGTCGTTATCGGCGGCGATCGTCACGCTGCGAATTTCCGGCGGCAGCATCATCGATCTCGCCATATTGCCGGCGCTTATCGCGGACCAGGCCGGCACGCCAAGGATCGCGCCAGCGGCGGCCGCGCTTTCGATACCTTCGGCAACGGCGAGTTCCGAGCTTGCGGGTTGCAAACGGCACGCGCCGCCGGCAACCGTGCCGAGGCTTGCTTTTTGCGGCTCGCAGTCGGCTTTTCGGCCATCACGGTCGATGAAAATTCGCTGAATACCTACAAAATCGCCATCCGCGCCGGTGATCGCGGCGAGCAACGCGATGCGCCGGCCGCCGCTCGGATGCGGGCAATCGGAACGCCAGCGAAGCGCGGGCGAGGCCATGACGTGCGAGATGCGGCGTCTTTCCAAATACTTAGACGCCGGCGAACCAGGCTCGATCGGCGAGGCACCATTCCAAATCTCGGCGGCGCGCGAGAGCTTGGCGCCGGGATCGCTGCCGCCACGCGGCAACCGTTCGGGTCGCGGCGATGGCAGCGAGCCGCCGGCGGCGGCGCGCAAGGCGACGGCGAGCGCGGTGCGATCGGCACATGAAGCGCACCACAAGAGCGGCCGGCCGTCCTTCACGTCGAGCGCCAGCGCGTCGCGATAGCCGCAGCATGGACACGAGCCGCGCCAGCCACGGCCGGCGCGGTGAAGGCCGAGTCGGCTCGCGATTTCGGTTGCGGGGGGGGTGAGACGGTGATAGTTTTCATCCATCACAAGGTTTCCTTTCAAGGCCGCGAGCGGTGACACGCTGGCGGCCTTTTCTCTGTTGATTTCAATGGGTTACGCGGCATCGGCCGCCGGCTTTGCCGAGGCGAGGCGGATATCGGCCGGCGGCAATTTCTCGATGAGCGCCTTGAGATCATCGGCACGAACGAGCGTGCGTTTTCCGATCTTCCGCATGGTGATTTTGCCTTCGCTGGCGAGCAGGTAGAGCCTTGTCCTCGCGATGCCGGAAAAGCGAACCGCCTCGGGAATTGTGAGAGCATAAGGTTCCATGATGTCATTCCGCCTTGTTCAGTGGACACCCGCGCACTTTGCACATTCGCCGCGCGGGAAAAGTCCGAAAACTTTGCTTAGAGTTTTCCAACTTTCGACGCCGCGAGCACCTTCACGATGGCGGCGGCCTCGGCAGAGATGCCGGCGCGAGATAGAAGCCGCTGGATCGCCACCACCGCCGGCGCGCCATGCTTCGTGAGTGACACTTTGCGCGCAGCGGTGCCGGCGCGGATCAGCGCAGGCACGTCATGCAATGCGAGTGCGCGCGCGAGCCAGTGCCAGCCGCGGCGCCTGTCCGGCCTGGTGCGCGGACCGAGCGTCTTGCGCCAGGGTTCGAGCGCGCCGACCAGTTCTTTGCCGCGCCAAGCGAGCCAATCGCCTATGCTTGGCAACCCGTGCCGCCGGCCTTGCTCGGCAGCAGTCTCGGCATTGCCGATGAGTCCCGGCATGGTCTCAAGCAGCGTGCGGATTGCATCGAGCGCGTTGCGTGCGGCAGGCGCATCAAGGAAGGCGTCAACCCCCCCGCGCGCGATAAGCAGCAGGTGCGCGATATCGGCGAGATGGCCGCGCACCGCATCGGGTGCCGGCTCGCGCCAACGCTTTCCCGTCACGTCGCGGAAAATTTGCAAAATTTCGTCGAGTTCCGGCGGTAATGGCCAGCCACCAGGCGGCGCCTCGATCGTTCGCGCCGTTGTCGAACCGATGGCCTTGCGCCTCTGTGCCGGCGCGGTATCTCTGGAATCAGACTCGGCCATGGCGTCCCCCATGAGTTCGGGTTTAGGCCGAGGAAGCGCCTGACACGCGCCGCCTCGGCCGATCTAGTCAGGCGCGGCGCAGCGGCAGCACGTGCGCCGTGGCATCAGGCGAGCGGGTGCAGTGCTCACCCCAGGCGGCCATCAGCGAGCGGCGCTTGTCCAAGTGATCCGTGCGCGCATAAGCACTTTCCACCTTGTCTTTATTGGTATGCGCCAATGCGCTCTCGGCGACCTCGCGCGGGAAGGCAGTCGCCTCGGCGGACCAGTCGCGGAAGGTCGATCGCATCCCATGAACGGTGGCATCCCCCCCGCCGGCAACAGCGAGCGCCTTGCTCAGCGCAACATCAGAGAGCGGCGAGCCAGGCTTACCACCAGGAAACACCAAGCCGTCAGGCCGACGCTTGAGCCGCTTCATCTCGCGCAGGATCGTGAGCGCAGGCTCGCTCAGCGGCACGCGGTGATCTCGGCCGGCCTTCATGCGGCTGCCAGGGATCGCCCATAGCGCCGCATCGAGGTCGATCTCATTCCAGCGCGCGCCTCGTGCTTCACCCGATCGCGCTGCCGTCAGGATCAGGAATTGCAGGCATCGCGCGGCGGTCCCCTGGCTCTCAGCGAGCCTTGCCATCACCCTGCCGATCTCTCGCCACGGCACGGCGGGATGATGTTCTACAGCCGCAACCTTCGAGCGAGGCGGCAACAGCTTGTCGAGATGACCGCGCCATCGTGCCGGGTTCTCGCCAACGCGCCAGCCGCGCGCCGCCGCGTAGTCGAGCACGTTCTCGATCCTGCCGCGCACGCGCGATGCGGTTTCGGTTTTCTCATTCCAGATAGGCCGCAGCACGGCGAGCACGGCGCTGGTGTCGATCGCGGTGACGGATAGCGGCAGCAGGCGCGCGGCGTGCTGTTCGAGCGTCGCACGCCACTGCGCGGCGTGCTTCTCGGATCGCCAACCAGACCGGTGCGCCTCGATGTAGAGCGTCATCGCCTCAGCGAACGGTCGGCCGCCGGCATGACCGGCACGGCGAGCGCGCTCAGCGGCGAGGGGGTCGCCGCCATTACGTAGCAGTTTGCGATATTCGAGAGCGCGAGCACGAGCCTCGGCGAGGCTCACCAGCTCGAGCGAGCCGAGGCCAACCCAGGTCGTCTTGTCCTTGCCAGTGACGGGATTGCGGCGCTTGAACCGGAAAACCCAGGATTTCGAGCCTTCGGGTTGGACCCGAAGATAGAGATTTCCGCCGTCAGCATGGTTTCCGGGACGGGTCAGGCGCGCAATCGCGAGGGTGGAAAGTTTGCCGGCCATCAGCATATCCCTTCATCTCATCGGGATACACTCTAGCGCCGGACGTGACGGCACACAACGGAATGAGTGCGGACGCTCTTGTTAGAGTTGCCGCCGGATTCGAGGGGTTGTAAAACACTGTCAAACAGTGCCGAAAAGACGTTCGGCAGACACCCTCTCCGCCACTTCAGTCCCTGAGTGGGCACTGAATTTACGCCATTTTTTCCGGTTAGCACCTGTAGCAGCCGGGACTTCGATCCCATGATCCGGACCTCGCCATCTGCGACCTCAACGCGCTGGGCGAGCCCGCGAAGATGGTCTCGGCGGTAGCCGCCGCCTTCAAGCCGGATGCGCTGGCGCGCGGTGCGGGCAAACTTGCTCAACATCTGCGGCGTGACCGCCTGGCTCCCTGAGTTCTGAAGCATGGCCTGGGCGCGCTCGGCATCGGCCTTGGCCTGATCGCGGATGGCCTTGAGGCCGTCGATGCGATCTTTGAGCGCCGGGTCGTCCAGGTCTGCGACGCCCGCCTCGATGGCGTCGTAGAGCCGCTTGAGGCGGGCCTCCGATTCCGCCGCACGCCTGTTCAACTCGGCGATATGCTTGCGCTGGCGCTCGGATCGTTCCTGCCTCCGGTCGAGGACCGTGGCGAGGATCGTTTCCAGCCGTTCGGGCTGGAGAAGACGGTCTTCGAGGTGGCTGGCGACCAAATCGTCGAGCTTCGCCATCGGCACTGCCATGCCCTCGCAAGCGGTTGGTCCCTGCCGGGCTTTCATGGAGCAAGCATAGTAACGATAGCGCCCGCCCTTGCCGGCGCGGATGGTCATGGCTCCGCCGCACTTGGCGCAATGGATCAAGCCGGTGAGAAGGGTTGGGCCGCTGATGACGGCGGATGGCGTCACTGTGGGGTGCCGGGCCTTGAGCAGCGCCTGCACAGCGTCGAAGGTTTCGCGGTCGATGATTGGCGGCACCGGCACGACTACCACCTCGCTGACCGGCTTCAACTCCTTAGACTTGGACCGCTTGTTGAACTCATGCTCGCCCATGAAGGTGCGGCGGGTCAGGATGCGATGAACCTGTCCGATGCCCCAACGCCCGCCGTCGCGGGTGAAGATGCGGTTGCGGTTTAGGTAGCTGACGATGTTCTTCACGCCCATCTGGCCCTTGGCGCCATCGCCGTGAAGCGCCAACCGGTAGATCAGCCGCACGGTCTCGGCGTGGAGCGGGTCGATCTCCAGCTTCTTCTTGATCTTGGCCCCGCGCTGCTCGGCCGCGATGACACGGTAGCCGATGGGCGGCAGCGATCCGTTCCAGAAGCCTTGGCGGGCATTCTCCTTCAAGGCACGGATGACGTGCTTGGCGTTTTCCTTCGACTGGTATTCGTCGAACAGGGCCATGATTTGCCGCATAATGACGTGCATCGGATCGTCGCCCATCTCCTGCGTGATGGAGACGAGCCGGACGCCATTCTTCGCGAGCTTCCTGACGTAGAACTCCAACTCGAAATGGTCGCGGAAGAAGCGGTTGAACGAGTGGACGATCACCACGTCAAACGGCGCGGGCTTGCTCGTGCCCGCCTCGATCATGCGCCGGAACTCGGGGCGGCGGTCGTTGGTCGCCGACGCGCCCGGCTCCACATAGGTCTCGACGAGCTGGTAGCCGCGCGAGGCGCAATAGGCTTCGCCCTGGCGCTTCTGGTCAGGGATGGAGACATCATGCTCGGCCTGCCGCGCCGTCGATACGCGCAGGTAAAGAGCGGCGCGCAACGGCACGGTCATGGCGTATGTCTCCTTCTCAATTGATGTTCTGCCTCGAGCGGTTCGGCCGAATGACTCAGGCCGTGCTCTGCAAGGGGCGGGCGCGCTTGACCCGCTCGCGCTTCTTCGGCGTGTTCATCACCTCCCAAAGATCGCTGCGCCGCTGCACGTTGAGCCAGAACTCGGGGCTGTTGGCGAACACGCGGGCAAGGATCAGGGCCGTTGCCGCCGTCACGTTCCTGCGGTTGCCGCACAGTTCGTTGACATGCTTGCGCTGAACGCCCATCGCTTCGGCGAGCGCGCCTTGCGTCAGGCCCATCGGCTGCATGAACTCTTCGGTGAGGATTTCGAGATCGG
>JAJYXY010000230.1 GCA_021801465.1 Pseudomonadota bacterium | reverse complement strand
AAATCGGCGCTGATGGAGGAATTGCGCAAGATCATCCGGGTTTTGCGCAAGCAGGACGAAACCGCGCCGCACGCCGTGGTGCTGGTGCTTGACGCCACCACCGGCCAGAACGCCATCGAACAGGTGCGGGTGTTCAAGGAGATGGTCGATGTCAGCGGCCTGATCGTCACCAAGCTCGATGGCAGCGCGCGCGGCGGCGTCGTCGTTGCGCTCGCCGAAAATTTCGGCTTGCCGGTGTTTGCGGTCGGCGTCGGCGAGCAGGCGGGCGATCTCCGCCCCTTCGATGCCCAGGCGTTCGCCGCTGGTCTCGTCGGCCTCTGAGACGCGGCAATCCGCCGGTTTCCGCCGCGCGGGCATTGACAGCGCCGGGCGCGGAGTTATAAGCGCACGACGTCGGCGCTGGCGCATCTGGCGACGGGGGCGTTTGTCGTCCCTCGCGCAAGGGGCCGTAGTTACGCCAATGGGTTGAGGAAGTTTTACATGTTCGCAGTCATCCGCACCGGCGGCAAGCAGTATCGCGTGACGCCCAATGCCGTGCTCAAGGTCGAGAAGCTTCCGGCCGCTGAGGGCGACGAGGTCACGTTCACCGATGTCCTCGCCGTGGGTGGCGAAGGCGCGCTCACCATTGGCAGCCCGACGATCGTCGGGGCACGGGTGACGGCACGGGTGATCGCGCAGGAGCGCGCGGAGACGGTGATCATCTTCAAGAAGCGCCGCCGCCAGAATAGCCGGCGCAAGAACGGGCATCGCCAGCACCTCACCGTGCTGCGTGTGCACGATATCAGCGCCGCCTGAGAGAGGAGAAACACCATGGCCCACAAGAAAGCCGGCGGCTCCTCGCGCAATGGGCGCGATACCGAAGGCCGCCGCCTCGGCGTGAAAAAATTCGGCGACCAGGAAGTGCGCGCCGGTAACATCATCATCCGCCAGCGCGGCACCAAGTTCCGCCCCGGCAGCAATGTCGGCCTCGGGCGCGACCACACGATTTTCGCCCTCGTCGATGGCCGCGTGAGCTTCGAGCGTAAGGCCGAGGCGCGGGTTTACGTCTCCGTCACCAAGCCGCCGGCCGCCGCTGAATAAGCGCCGCGCGCATTCCCTCGCAATTTTCAGGGGTCGGCGCGCGCCGGCCCCTTTTTGCGTCTTGCAGCCCCATCTCCCCAGGCCATGAAATTCCTCGACCAAGCCAAGATTTATCTCCGCTCCGGTGACGGGGGTGACGGTGTCGTCGCCTTCCGGCGCGAGAAATACATCGAATTCGGCGGCCCCGATGGCGGCAATGGCGGGCGCGGCGGCGATATCGTGTTCGTCGCCGTGGCCAACCTCAATACCCTGATCGATTTCCGCTACACGCAGCATTTTCGCGCGAAAAAAGGTGGTAACGGCGCCGGCGCCGACCGCACCGGCGCCAATGCCCCCGCGGTCGAGATCGCGGTGCCTTTGGGGACGCAGATTTTCGATGAAGATCGCGAGACCCTTCTCGCCGATCTCGACCGGCCGGGCCAGCGGCTGGTCTTGCTTCGCGGCGGCGATGGCGGGTTCGGCAACACCCATTACAAATCGAGCACCAACCGCGCGCCGCGCCGCGCCGATAAGGGGTTTCCTGGCGAGGAGCGCTGGGTCTGGCTCCGGCTCAAGCTGATCGCCGATGCCGGGCTCATTGGCCTTCCCAATGCCGGCAAATCGACCTTTCTCGCCGCCGCTTCAGCGGCGCGGCCGAAAATCGCCGATTACCCGTTCACGACCCTCGCCCCCGGCCTCGGCATGGTGCGGCTCGGCGCGGCCGAGGAATTCGTGCTCGCCGACATCCCTGGTTTGATCGAAGGGGCGCATGAGGGGGCCGGGCTTGGCGACCGGTTTCTCGGCCATGTCGAGCGCTGCGCGGTGCTCGTTCACCTCATCGACGGCGCCGCCGGCGACGTGGTGCGCGCCTGGCGCACGGTACGCGCGGAATTGGCCGCCTATGGCGCCGGGCTCGCCGAGAAGCCCGAGATCCTGGTCCTCACCAAGGCTGATGCGATGAGCGCGCGTGAGGCATCGGCGCGCCGCGCCGCCCTCGCCCGCGCGACGGGGGCGCCGGTCGCGCTGATTTCGGCGGTGAGCGGGGCGGGCGTTGCCGATTTGCTCCGCGCGATCAAAGACCGCATCGACGAGACGCGGCGATGAGCGCCGCGCTGCCCCGTCTGGCCGAGGCGCGGCGGCTCGTCGTCAAGATCGGCAGCGCGCTGGTGGTGGACGCTGCCCGCGCCGCTCCCCGTGCCGCGTGGCTCGCCGCCCTGGTCGAGGACATCGCGGCGCTGCGCGCAGCCGGCGTTGCGGTGATCGTGGTTTCCTCCGGCGCGATCGCGCTGGCCCGCCGCAGCCTCGGCCTCAGCGCACGGCGGCTGCGGCTCGAGGAAAAACAGGCCGCCGCCGCGGTCGGGCAGATCCGCCTCGCCAGCGCCTGGAGTGCCGCCCTCGCCGCGCACGACATCATCGCCGCCCAATTGCTGCTCACCCTCGGCGATACCGAGGACCGGCGCCGCTATCTCAACGCGCGGGCAACACTCGCGACGCTCCTCAAGCTGCGCGCGGTGCCGGTGATCAATGAGAACGACACCGTCGCGACGGCGGAGATCCGCTTCGGCGACAATGACCGCCTCGCCGCCCGGGTTGCCGAGATGGTCGGTGCTGACCAACTCATCCTGCTCTCCGACATCGATGGGCTTTATACCGCCGACCCGAGGCTTGATGCGGCAGCGCGGCACATCCCGGTGGTGCCGGCGATCACCCCAGAAATCGAGGCGATGGGTGGCGCGCCGCCACCGGGCTATTCCTCGGGCGGGATGCGCACCAAGCTCGCCGCCGCGCGGATCGCGACGGGTGCGGGCTGCGCGATGGCGATCGCGCCGGGCGAGGCGCCGCATCCCTTGCGGGCACTGGCCGAAGGCGGGCGGTGCACCTGGTTCCTGCCTGCGCCCGAGGGGCGTTCGGCGCGAAAACGCTGGCTCTTGGGTAGTCTTCAGCCGCTGGGGAGTGTCACCATCGATGCTGGCGCGGCGCGCGCGCTCGCCGCCGGGCGCTCGTTGCTCCCCGCTGGGGTCACCGCGATCGAGGGCCGCTTCGAGCGCGGTGATCCGATCCTGGTGCGCGATCCCGAGGGGCGCGTCGTGGCACGCGGCTTGTCCGCCTATGCGAGCGAGGACGCAGCGCGCATCATCGGCCATCGCTCGGCGGCGATCGCCGAGATTCTCGGCTGGCGCGGGCGCGATGAGCTTATCCATCGCGACGATTTGGCGCTAATATGAGAGACATCTCGGGCGAGGATCGCCACCGGAACGCGGGAGAGACGCCGATGGATCAGAGCATCGATGGCGGGCGCGAGACGCGCGGCGATCCCGCCTTGGCCTGGCTTCGCGACGCGGGCGCTGCCGCGCGGGCGGCGGCGCGGGCGCTGGCGATGAGCCCGCGCGAGGCCCGCGATACCGCCTTGGGCGCCGCCGCGAGAGCCTTGCGGGCGGCGGAGGGCGAGATTCTCGCCGCCAACGAGGCCGATCTCGCGGATTCGGCCAGCACCGGCGCATTCCGTGACCGGCTGCTCCTGACCCCGGCGCGGCTCGCGGCGATGGCGGCGGGGTTGGAAGACATCGCCGCGCAGCCCGACCCGCTCGGCCGCGTGCTCGCCGCATGGCAGCGGCCGAACGGGCTCCGCTTCCGGCGCATCGCAACCCCAATCGGCGTCATCGGCATGATCTATGAGAGCCGGCCCAATGTCGGGGCGGACGCGGCCGGCCTCTGTCTCAAATCGGGCAACGCGGTGATCCTGCGCGGCGGCTCGGAGGGTCTGCGAAGCGCGCGCGCGATCCAGGCCGCGATCGAGGCCGGGCTCAGCGAAGCAGGTCTGCCCGCAGCCTCGGTGCAGATCGCGCCGGATTCCGACCGCGCCTATGTCGGCGCGATGCTCGCCGGCGGCGGCGTCATCGACCTTATCATTCCGCGCGGCGGCAAGGCCCTGGTCGAGCGGGTGCAGCGCGAGGCGCGGGTGCCGGTGCTCGCCCATGCCGAAGGGCTTTGTCACACCTATGTCCATGCCAGCGCCGATCCCGCCATGGCGCGGCGCGTTGTCGCCAATGCCAAGATGCGCCGCCCCGGCGTCTGCGGCGCGACCGAGACGCTGCTCATCGATGCCGCCATCGCGCCGACGCTGCTGCCGCTGATCGTGGCTGACTTGACCGCCCTTGGCTGCGCGTTCCGCGCCGATCCCAAGGCGCGGGCGATCCTCCCCGACCTGCCCGCGGCCGGACCAGAGGATTTCGATACCGAGTGGCTGGCGCCCATTCTCTCGGTCAAAGTGGTGGAGGGGATGGCCGAGGCGCTCGCCCATATCGCCCGCCATGGCAGCGCGCACACCGAGGCGATCATCGCCGAGGACCGTGCGGCGGCGGATGTTTTCCTCGCCGGCATCGATAGCGCGGTCGGGCTTTGGAATGCGTCCACGCAGTTCTGCGATGGCGGCGAATTCGGCTTCGGCGGCGAGATCGGCATCGCGACCGGGCGCATCCATGCCCGCGGCCCGGTCGGGCTCGAACAGCTCACCAGCTTTCGCTATCTCGTTGAGGGCAGTGGCCAGATCCGCCCCTGAGAGCGCGCTCGCGCCGGGTGCCGCGGAGCCGCCGCGTTTCGGCGACCGGCGGCGGGTGCGTATCGGGCTCCTCGGCGGCTCCTTCAACCCCGCGCATGGCGGCCATCGGCTGATTGCAGCGCAATGCCGCCGCGCCTTGCGCCTCGATCAGGTTTGGCTTCTGGTCTCGCCGGGCAATCCGCTCAAGACGCCGGCCGGCATGGCGCCGTTCGCCGCGCGCCTCGCCTCGGCGCGTGCCATCGCCGATGGCCGCCGCATCATCGCAACCGGGATCGAGGCGCGGCTCGGCACCCGCTTCAGCCGCGATACCATCGCCGCGTTGCAGCGTCGTTTTCCACGCGCGCGCTTCGTCTGGTTGATGGGCGCCGATTTGCTCGAAGAATTGCCGCGCTGGCGGGGCTGGCGCGAGATCGCGCGGCGGCTCCCGCTAGCCGTCCATCCTCGGCCCGCTTACAATGGCCGTGCCCGCGCGAGCCGCGCCGCCCGCACGCTGCGCCATGCGCTCAAAAACCCGGGCATGGCGCCTGCCTTGGCGCAGCTCGCCCCGCCTGCCTGGGTTTTTCTGCAGGTTGCGCAAAATCCCGCCTCGGCGAGCGCGCTCCGCGCGAGGCATCTCAGAGAGAACGGAGAACCGCCATTCCCCGCCCCCCATCCCCCACCGCCCGCCGCGCCAGCGCCAGCCCGCGCAAAGCCGCGACCCTCGCCAAGCCTGCCGCCAAAGGCAAAGCCACTGGAAGCGCAACGCAGGCCAAGCCCGCCGCCGCCGGCAAACCGGCGCCGCGCCGCGCGCCCCGGCCGCGCCGCGCCGACATCGATCTCGACCGGCTGAGCGTCCTCATTACCGCGAGCCTCGAG
>JAJYXY010000105.1 GCA_021801465.1 Pseudomonadota bacterium | reverse complement strand
AGTTTGGCGACCGATCCGCTGGTGGTCGCCGGCGCCTCGGGCTTTTTCTTTGGAAACGGTGCCAACGGTTCGGTGACCTTCACACTGCTCTCGGTGGCAGACCCGACCGGCTCCAACCCGCCCGGTTCCGTCCCCGAACCAGGGTCGCTCGCATTGCTCGGCGGCGGCATTCTCGGCCTAGGCCTAATGCGGCGGGCGTGGCGGCGCGGCTGAGGCAAAGATTTGCGGCAAGAAAAGCCGCGCGATCGGCGTGTTGATTAGCCTGGCCTTGAGATCCGACCGTGCGTTGGCGACGGCGATCGCCCCCATGTGACACCAAGCGCCGCCGCATAGCCGGCACACCGTAAGAACCAAAATGGGAGAGTGCGATGTCTCGATACACGGGCGCGTTGCTCGGATTTGGGCTGGGTGTAGGGCTCGCCCTGCTGGCGCCACAGCGCGCGCAGGCCGGAAGCTATACATTCACGACGCTCAACAATCCCGGTGACCCGACATTCAATCAATTGCTCGGAATCAATAATGCCGGCACCATCGCCGGCTATTTCGGCAGCGGCGCGGCGGGCCACCCGAACAAAGGCTATACGCTGACGCCACCAAGCACGTACACAAACGAAAATTTTCCCGGCTCGGCGCAAACGCAAGTGATCGGGATCAACAACACGGGCGTCACGGTAGGGTTCTGGTCGAATACCAATAATGGCATTGGCCTTGATTCGAATTTTGGATTCGTCGACAATCATGGCGTCTTCACGAATGTCAACGATCCGGCGACGCCGAGCGCTTCGCCGTCGTTTAACAATCTGCTCGGCGTCAATGATCATAACGTTGCGGTTGGTTTCTATAATGATGCCGCTGGCAACAGCCACAGCTACACCTACGATATTGCCAATGGCCAATTCACGCCGATTGCACTCTCGGCGGCCAGTAGCCTGACCGCCAGCGGCATCAATAATAGTGGCGAAATTGCCGGCTACTATACCAGCGCCATCACCGGCGCAACGCTGGGCTTTCTCGATAACAATGGAACTTTTACCAGCGTAAATGCGCCGGGGGCGACTTTCACGCAATTATTTGGATTGAACAATGAGGGGATAGCGGTCGGTGTCGCGACGATCAATAACGTGACCGACGGCATTGTCTATAACACACTGAACGATTCATTCAATATAGTTAACGACCCATTCGCGAGCCCCGGCACGACGACGATCAACGGCATCAACGATGCCGGGGAGATTGTCGGGTTCTATACGGATGCGGCCGGCAACACGGATGGGTTTCTCGCGACGCCAGTGCCGGAGCCGGGAAGTTTCGCGCTGATCGGGTCCGGGCTGCTCGCGTTAGGCTTGGTGCGGATCGGCCAGCGGCCGCCAAGCCGTCGCCGGCGTCCCGTGGGGTGATGGTCGCGCCGCTCTTGGTCACGATGAACTTGGTCAGAATGAAGCATTTGCGTTGCGTCTGAGCCGGACCGCGTGTTCGGCCTCGGCCTGATGCGGCGGGCGCCTCGGTTGCGCGGAAATATATTACTGGATCGGCGGCCCGGCGAGGAAGACCAGGCCGAGTAACAGCAGCCCCGCGACGCTGAAAAGCGCGAGAAAAAGGGTGAGTTCACGCCCGAGCACGAAGCTGCGCGGCCGCGCCCGGCGGGCTTTGGCAGGTGCGGGCTGCCAGTGGCGCAGCGGCGCCGGCGGCATCGGCGCGCGCGCGGGGGCGGCGACGAGAAAAACATAGCCCGCGGCAAGCAGCGGGATGACGAGCGCGAGCGCCGGCGCCTCGCCCGCGATCCAAGGCTGAAGCAGCGGGTCAGAGACCGCCATCCGCCCTGCGATCGCGGCGAGAAGCGTAATACCGAGCCGCACGAGCCAAGGCTCCGCTGCCATCAGCCGCGAGAGCCAAGCGCTGCCGAGCATCAGGGCGAAGATGCTGCCGAAAAGACCGATCGCGAGATAGACTGCGCTTCCCCCCGCGATCACGGCGAGCGCCAGCACATTATCGAGGCTTAGGGCGACGTCGGCGAAGGCGAGGAGAAGCGCCATCGCGACCATCCCCTCCCGCCCCGCGCGCGGGGCGAGCGCGGGCGGGCGAGCATTGGCGCCGAGCGAGAGCGCGATCGCGCCCAGCACGACGGCGCCGATCAGCTTCATCCCCGGCCAGGCAAGCAGCGCCCCGGCGCCCGCGATCAGCGCGAGACGGAGGGCGACGGCGGCGAGTGTCGCGAGCACAGTGATCTGGCCGAAGCGGCGCGCCGGCAGCCCGCGCGTCAAGAGCGCGATCACCAAGGCATTATCGCCGGCGACCAGCACATCGACGAAGAAAATCGCGACCGGCTTGGCGATGATCGCCGGCAGCAAGCCGCCACTCATGGCAAAGCCGGCTCGCTGGCGGCCGCCCCGCGTGGCGCGAGGCTGCCGACGACGGCGGGCGCCGACGCGCCGGCCGCACCCTCGGCCGCACCTTGGCCAGCCCCCAGGCCAGCCCCCAGGGCAGTCCCCAGGGCAGTCCCCAGGGCAGTCCCTTGGGCAGTCCCTTGGGCAGTCCCTTGGGCAGTCCCTTGGGCAGTCCCTTGGGCAGTCCCTTGGGCCGGCAGCCCTGTTTCGAGGTAGCGGAGCAGGGCCGCATCAGGCGCGAGCATGAGCGTCGGCGCGGCCTTGGCCATGGCGCCGCGATAGGTCTGCATCGCGCGGTAAAAGGCGAAAAACCGCGGATCACCCTTCGCCGCCTCGGCAAAGAGCTGGTCGGCCGCGGCGTCGCCGCTGCTTTTGGTGATACGGGCGGCGCGTTCTGCCTCGGCGAGGATCACGGTGCGCTCGGCATCGGCATGGGCGGTGATTTCTTGCGCCCATTCCGAGCCCTGGGCGCGCAATTCCTTGGCCTCGCGCTGGCGCTCCGAGGTCATGCGGTCATAGATCGCCTGGCTGGTTTCAAGCGGCAGATCGGCGCGGCGGATGCGGACATCGGCGACCGTGATGCCGAGCGGGCGGGCGCTCTCGGCGACTTCCCGGCGAATGGCGTCGATGGTCGCCGCGCGCTCGGCCGAGAGCAGGGCCGGCAACATCACGCGGCCGAGCACGCGGCGGAGCGAGGTGCTGACGATCTGGGTGAGCTGGGTGCGGGCTTGCGAGAGGGTTTGCACGGTCTCGGCGAAGCGCGTCGGATCATCGATGCGAAACAAAGTGTAGGTATCGATCTCGACCCGTTTTTGATCGCCGAGGATGATCAGCTCGGTCGGCGGCTCGAGCGCCTGCAAGCGGCTGTCATAAAGGGTCGCGGCATCGATGAAGGGCCATTTGAGGACGAGCCCGGGCGCCGTCTCCACCGCGACCAAGCGGCCAAAACGCTGGATCAGCGCCTGATGCGCTTGTGGGACGCCGATCCAGGCATCGGCGAGGGTCGCGCCAAGCCCGACGAGCAGCGCGAGGGCGAGAGACCAGCGGGCGAGCTTGGTCATGGCGCGTGGCCCGGGATGGTCGCCGGCGCTGCCTCGGCTTTCGCCCCCGGGCCCTCGCCGAGCGGGAGATAGGGGACGACCGCGCCCATCCCCTTGCCGCCAGGGTCGAGGACGACGCGCCCGGCATGGGCGAGCAGCGCGTCCATGCTGTCGAGATAAAGGCGCCACGAAAACACCTCCGGCGCGCGGAGATAGACATCATGCGCGGCGTGATAGGCGCTGACCTCACCTTCGGCGAGCGCCACGACCTGCCGGCGATAGGCCTCGGCCGCCTCGGTGATGCGTGTCGCTTCGCCGCGCGCGCGCGGGAGGATGTCGTTGCGGTAGGCTTCGGCCTCGTTGCGGGCACGCTGCTGGTCGGCGCGGGCGCGCTGGACGTCGTTGAAAGCATCGATGACGGCGGTCGGCGGGTCGACGCGCTGCAACTGCACCTCAATCACCAAAATCCCGGCGCCATAGGAATCGAGCAGCGCTTGCTGTTCCGCTTGCGCTTCGGCGGCGATGCGCTGACGTTCCTCCGAGAGCGCCGCCTGGATCGGATTGCGCCCGATCACCTCGCGTACCGCCGTTTCCGCCGTCATGCGCACCAGGGCTTCGGGGTCCTGGATGTGGAAAAGATAGGCCCCAGCGTCCTTGATCTTCCATAATACAGAGTATTCCGCCTCGACGATGTTTTCATCGCCGGTCAACATGCGAATGCCACCCGCGCCCGCCGCACCGCCCGCGGGCTGGGGTTTCGCCTCGCTGATCCTGATCTCGTTGATGCTAGTGACATGGGCGAGAATGACGCGCTCGAGCGGGGGTGGAAGATGGTAATGGAGCCCCGGCGCCGTCGTCTCGCGCCAGCGCCCAAAGCGCAGCACCATCCCTTGCTCGTCGGGCGCCACTTTGTAGATCCCAGCGGCACCCCACCCGAAGAGAACGCATAAGGCCAAAAGTGCGAGATGGCGCCGTGAGAGAGCCCGCTCGCGAAAAACAGCGCGCATGGCGGCACGCAGGATTTCACCGGCGCGGCCGCCCGCGCCGATGGCTTCATCGTCCTCGCCCAAGGGGAGCATCGGCGGCTCTCTCATGCCAAAAGCCGCGAGAGACCGAGGGTGAGGAGCAAGAGAGCGTTGGCGGCGAAAATCACCGGGCTCGCCGCGCGGAGGAGGCTCTGCCAGGTGCGCCCCGCCGCCCCGCCGGCAATACCGAGCGCGACCAGCGCCGGCATGGTGCCAAGCCCGAACGCCGCCATCGCGACCGCCCCACGCCAGGCGGCCCCGCTCGCCGCCGCGACCGCGAGCGCGGCATAGAGAAACCCACAAGGCAGAAAGCCGAGTGCCGCACCCATCGCCATTTCGCCCCAAAACCCGCGCCCCTCGCCGCCCGCCCGCCCGATCAGGCGCGCAAGCCGCGCGACCAGCGCGCCGGCGACCCCTCGGCCGACGCCCGTCCCCGCGCGTGCGAGGCGCGGGAACCAGCGCCGCAGCGCCTGATCGGCGAATAGCAGGGCGGCGAGAATGAGCACGACCCCGCCGCCGCGCGCAAACCAGGCGCGCTGGCCCAACGCCCCGCCAAGCCAAGCGGCCGCAGCCCCGAGTGTCGTATAAACGCTGATCCGGCCGAGATGATAGGGAAGCAAAAGCCCGGCGCCGAGACGATGGCGCTCACAGAGACCAGCGGCGGGAATGCGGGCGAGACGTCCCGCGACCTGGCCGAGCACGAAAGGCCCGCACATCGGCCCGCAATGCGCGACACTGCCGACGGCACCGGCGACCAGAAGACCGACCAAAACCCCGCTTTGCGCCGCTGCCGTCAGGCCGTCGGTGCTACAAAGCGGCATCATTACTGACACAAAATTAGGCATCGGCAGACGATCACGCGAGTTTCTGCTGCCCGCATTGATCTATGTCAACGCGCCGCCGCGTTATTTGATGCGAGTATTCTTTGATCTTGTCTGGGAATCTGGCGCGGATCAAGGAAGAAGGAGTCTTTGATGGACGGAGAAGAAAGCATCAGCAGCCTGGTTATTGGCGTGCTGATGGTGGTCTTTGGGCTGATCGGCCTCACCCTTGCGGCCGGTGCGCTCGATAT
>JAJYXY010000083.1 GCA_021801465.1 Pseudomonadota bacterium | reverse complement strand
GAGCGAGAAATCGGCGAAGCGATTCATCGTATCACGGATGCGAGAAAGAAGCCTCAACCGATTGCGGCGCAAGGCGGGATCGGGGTCGTTGACGGTGACTTTCTCGAAGAAGGCATCGATCGGCGCGCGAAGAAGGGCGAGATCATGCACGATTTGGCCGAGCCAGGATTCTGACTGATACGATGCGCCCAGCCCGGCTCTTTTCTCGAAATCGACCAGAGTACGAAAGAGAGCCGGCTCCTCATCGGTTTTGAAAAGTAATTCGTCGACATCTCCGGTGTGCGGGCCGTCTTTCCTGTCTTCGATGCGGAGAATATTGGCGGCACGACGGTACGCCACGAGCAGATTGGCGCCGTTATCGCTAGCAAGAAATCTGGTGATCAAAAAGGCACGAGCCAGCAGCCGGAAGATATTATCGTCGGCAGATGCAGCGAAGACAGCGGCGAGAACGTCATGGCGTCCGCCTTCCGAGCGCAGTTGAACCCGCAGCCGCTCGACGACGAAGGTGATGATGTCATCGATGGGAACCGCGATCCCGAGACCTTGCGCGGCCTGCTCCAAGGCTTCGCGAAGAGAGAAAAACTCCAGCGCGAATTTCCGAATGATCTGAATGATGCCCAGAGCCGCACGGCGGAGGGCGTAGGGATCACCTGCGCCGGTCGGCTTTTCGCCAATCGCGAAAAAGCCGGCAAGTTGGTCGATCTTGTCGGCGAGCGCGACAGCGCGCGCGGCATAATTCATGGGGGGCACCGGATCGGAACCGCTTTTGGGCAGATAATGATCGCGGATGGCTAAGGCGATCTCATTGTGTTCGCCATCATGCCGCGCGTAATAATAGCCCATCACGCCTTGCAGTTCGGGAAATTCGCCGACCATGCCGGTGGTGAGATCGGCTTTTGCAAGCAGTCCGGCGCGTTCGGCGTACCTTTTGTCTATGTTGAACGGGTCTTCTGGGGCCGAGGAATCTTTGACCATCGGCAGCAGAAGCCCGGCCAGCCGCGCGAGGCGCTGCGCGCGCTCATATTGCGTGCCGAGCTTGGCGTGGAAGGTGACGGCTTTCAGCGCTTCCACCCGGCTCTCCAGCCGCACCCGCCGGTCGAGATCATAAAAATGCCGCGCATCCGAAAGCCGCGCGCGCAACACCCGCTCATTCCCGGCGATGATCGCGGCACCGCCATCCTCCGCCGCGATATTGGCGATGAAAGCGAAATGCGGCGCCGGCGCGCCGTCCGCATCGCGCAGCGCAAAATAGCGCTGATTGACCCGCATCGAGACCTGGCGGACCTCGGGAGGAAGGTCCATGAACGCAGCATCGATCGTCCCGAGGAGCGCGACCGGCCATTCGACGAGGCCGGTCACTTCCTCGAGCAAACCCTCATCGGGGACGACGCTCAGGCCCTTCGCCTGCGCAACTTTCCCGATACCGTCTTCGATCAGGCGGCGGCGCTCGGCGGGATCGGCGATGACGAAGCGTTCCCGCAATGTATTCTGCCACGCCTCGGCGCCGTGGACGGCGAAAGCGCCCGGCGCCATGAAGCGATGCCCCTCGGTCTCGTTGCCCGAGACCAGCCCATGCCCGTCATCCTCGCCCTGGCGGAGGTCGAACTTTACCACCTCGCCATCGAGCAGAGCGACGATCCGCCGCAAGGGCCGCACCCAGGTGAACTGGCTCTTGCCGCCCCAGCGCATCGATTTCGGCCAGGGAAAGCGCCAGAGCAGACCGGGCATCGCCCCGGCGATCACTTCGGCGGCGGATTGGCCGGGAATGGTCCGGCGCAGCACCCAGTAATCACCCTCGGCCACCAAATCCTCGCGCACCGCGCCGTGCTTGCGAAGGAAGCCCCCGAGCGCTGCCTCCGGCGCGCTCAAACGCGGCCCACGCTCGGCGCTCTCGCGCGCCGCGACCTCGCCCCGGACCTCGACCGCGAGCGCGATCCGCCGCGGCCCCCAGAACAGCGTTGGAACCCCCGGCATCAGCGGCGCCAATGCCTCGGCGATCAGGCGCGCGAGGGTCTCGGCGCCCCGCTGCTGCAGCCGCGCCGGGATTTCCTCGGAGAAGAGTTCCAGGAAAAACGCCGGCATTATGCGCCCTCGCCGGCGAGCCACGCCTCGGCGCAGCGTTTGGCGAGCGCCCGGACGCGCCCGATATAGGCGGCGCGCTCGGCAACGCTGATTACGCCGCGCGCGTCGAGCAGATTGAAAAGATGACTCGCCTTGATGCACTGGTCATAGGCCGGCTGCGCGACCCCGGCCTCGGCGAGCCGGGCGCATTCGGCTTCCGCGTCGGCAAAATGGCGCGCCAGCATCGCGGTATCGGCGAGTTCGAAATTATGCCGCGAATAGTCGCGCTCGGCGCGCAGAAAGACATCGCCATAGGTGACGCCGGCGCCGTTGAAGTCGAGGTCAAAAACGTTTTCGACGCCCTGGACATACATCGCAAGGCGCTCCAGCCCATAGGTCAGCTCGGCGCTCGGGAGCGCGCACCCGATCCCGCCGACCTGCTGGAAATAGGTGAACTGCGTCACCTCCATCCCGTCGCACCAGACCTCCCAGCCGAGCCCCCAGGCGCCGAGCGTCGGGCTCTCCCAATCATCTTCGACGAAGCGGATATCGTGTCGCTGAGGGTCGATCCCGAGGGCGCGATAGCTTTCGAGCAAAAGCGCCTGCGGATCGGCCGGGCTCGGCTTCAAAATCACCTGATACTGATAATAATGCTGCAAGCGGTTCGGATTCTCGCCATAGCGCCCGTCACTCGGGCGGCGGGAGGGCTGCACATAGGCCGCCCGCCAGGGTTTTTCCCCGAGTGCCCGCAGCGTCGTCGCCGGGTGAAACGTGCCGGCGCCGACCTCCATGTCATAAGGCTGTAAAATGAGACAACCCTGCCGCGACCAGTAGTCATGCAGGCGAAGGATCAGCTCCTGAAAGCTCGGCGCGGCCATGGGCTCCATTGACGAATTGGGGGCAGGGCGTCAGATGGCGCGCACCATAGGGGCGAAGCCCGGGCCCGGCAAGGCGAGCGCCTTGCGGAAAGAAAGGACGACGATGACCGCGACGACGACCGAGCTGCTGATCCGCGCGTATTACGATGCCTTCAATCGCGGCGACCGGGCGGGTTTTCTCGCCCTCCTCGCCGAGGACGTGATCCATGACGTAAGCCAGGGCGAGCGCGAGATCGGGCGCGCTGCCTTTGCCCGCTTTCTCGAGCACATGGACCGCTGCTATCGCGAACGGATCGAGGACATCGTCGTCATGACCACGCCGGACGGGCGGCGGGCGGCGGCGGAATTCGTCGTCCACGGCACCTATCTCGCGACCGACCCCGGCGTTCCGCCCGGCACCGCGCCGGCGCGCGGCCAGCGCTATACCCTTCCCGCCGGCGCTTTCTTCGAGATCCGTGACGGCAAGGTCGCGCGCATCAGCAATCATTATAATCTCGGCGATTGGATCAGGCAGGTGAACGCCTGAGTCCCCCGCGCGCATCCCGGCGAGCGGGGCTAGACCCGCGTCGCCGCAGCGCCGAGCCCGCCGAACAAATCCAAGACGCGGCCAAACCAAGCAAGCAGCGGATCATCGTCGGCCAGGAGAGGAAAGCGGCTGATCACCCGCGCCCATTGTAGCGAACCGGCGACGATGTAATCGGCATAGTTCGGCGCGTCGCCACCGAGCCAAGGCTGGGCGCGGAGCGTAAGACGCAGCGGGGTCAGGCTCTGGCGAAACGCCGGCAAACGTGCCTCACGCTCGGCGGCGATCTCTTCCAGCGTTCGGCCAAACCGGGCTTCGCGCGTTTTGCGGAAATACGCCTGCTCCTCCTCGCCGAGCGTGGCCCAGATATCGGCGACCACCATCGGCAAGATGCCGACATTCAGCACCGCGTCCGCCCAGGCATTGAGAAACCGGGCCAATGCCACCCCGGCCGCGCCGCCGAAGAGGCTCGGCCGGTCGGGATATGTCTCCTCGAGATAAACCGCGATCGCCCAGGAATCGTTGATCGCTCGCCCGCCATCCTCGATCACCGGCACTTTCTCCGCGCCCAGCGCGGCGAGACGCGCGTGCTCGGAAAACCGCCATGGCCGCGCTTCATAGGAAAGCCCCTTATGCGCCAGCGCAAACTTCGTCCGCCAGCAAAATGGGCTGAACCTGAGCGCGGGATCGGCGCCAGCGAGGTCGTGCAAAACGATGTTCATCGGTCGAGTTTGCCAAACCGAGGCGGCCGGGTAAAGCCCGGCCACCAAGGTGGCAAAAGCGACGGGTCTTACCTCAGCCCGCCGCGCCTCTCACATCGAGCCGGCGACATAGGCCTTCAGGCTATCCACATCCTGCGCCTGTTGCGCGAGCAGCGCTTTGACGACGTCGCCGATGCTGACGATGCCGATCAGCTTATCGCCCTCCATCACCGGCAGATGACGGAAGCGGCCATCGGTCATGATGTGCATCGCCTCGGCAACCGAAACGCTTGGCGAGGCGGTGGTGGGCCGCGCCGTCATCAATTGCCCGGCCGTCATCGTGAGGGTCGCCGCGCCGTGAACCGCGAGCGCGCGCACGATGTCGCGTTCGCTCAAAATGCCCAGCACCTGGCCGAGCGCATCCTCAACCACGATGGCGCCGATCCCGCGTTCGGCAAGCCGCGCTACCGCCTCGGCGATGGTGTGGGTCGCGCGCATCGCCGCGACGTCATGGCCCTTGGTTTTCAGAATGGCAGCAAGTGTCATCGGATCGTCTCCTTTTACCGCCGGGGACGCTTGGCCTCTCGACAACAGGCGAGGGCTGGCCGCTCCGTCCGCCGATGACGAACAGCATGCGCTTTTGCCGATACGTTTTGCAACCGGGAGGTGTGCGGCGCAACATCGCCGCTTAACAATGAAATTTCAGCTTACGATTCGCCCAAGAAGCGCCGGCACGGCCATGAAATCGGGCGCGATGGCAGCGCTGCCGGCGGCCATCTCCGGCGCGCCATAGCCCCAGGCGGCGAAAATCGCCGGCACGCCAGCGCCGCGCGCCGCCGCGACGTCATTGGCATGATCGCCGAGCATCACCGCAGCCTCCGGCCCGCCACCCGCCGCCGCGAGGGTCGCGAGCAGATGACGCGGGTCGGGCTTGCGGGTCGGGAAACTATCGCCGCCGCCGATCGCAGCGAAGCGTTCTGTGAGACCGAAGGCTGCGATCATCTCACGGGCCGGCATTTCCGGCTTGTTGGTGCAGAGCGCGAAGCGCCAGCCGGCCTCGGCCAGCATCGCCAGCGTCGCGACCGCCCCGGGATAAGGGGCGCAGCCGGTGATCGGGTCCGCGTCGTAATCGGCGCGGAAGGCGGCGAGTGCGGCGTCATCGGCCTCGGCGCCGTAAAGGGCGAAGGCGCGGCGGAGCAGGACGGCGACGCCATCGCCGACGAGACGCGCAACGGCGGCGGGGGCGAGCGGGGCAAAGCCGCGCGCGGCCAGGACGACGTTCAGGGCGCGCGCGATCGCCGGCAGCGAATCGACCAGCGTGCCGTCGAGATCGATGACCAAGGTGGGCGCGGGGGTCGGCATGGTCGGTAAAACTCCGTAAAATTGATTG
>JAJYXY010000301.1 GCA_021801465.1 Pseudomonadota bacterium | reverse complement strand
TGATCGATGGAGAAATTGCGCAGATCGCGCGGCTCATCCACGCGATCCAGAGTCGGCGTCCGGGGCCTAACCATCGATCACCTCTTTTTGTCGTCTCTCTCGGCGCCACCAGACCGGTCACGCCACACGGAACCGGCGCGGCCGGCGCGGCCGCCGCCTTCGTCCAGATCATAAGGCTTGCTCCGTCCCCTCACCGCCCGCCGCGCACGGATGGCGCGGCGGGACTCGGGCGGGGGGACCTCAACATCACTCCAGCCTAGAGATTTTCTTTTGCGCGCCGCAAGTCAAGCCCAGACATGAAACCCGGAGGTGAATGATCGCCGCGCGGGCTCTGTGCCGGCGGTTGATAGGCATTGCCGAGTGACGCCGCGATACCATATACCCCTCTTGATCGTGGAATTCGTGAGGCACGAGGGAGCCTGATGGTTTCGTCGCGCCGGCCAATGTCTTGTTTTTCATCGGGTATGGATTTTTGCGGGAGCGAGCGAATGTTACGTGTCGTCCTGGCCCAGCCTCGCGGCTTCTGTGCCGGCGTCGAGCGGGCCATCGAGATCGTCGAGCGAGCGCTCGTGAAATATGGCCCACCGATCTATGTCCGCCACGAAATCGTCCATAACCGCCATGTGGTCGAGGATCTGCGCACCCGCGGCGCCATTTTCGTCGATGAACTCGACGAGATCCCGACCGGCGCGACCACCATTTTCAGCGCCCATGGCGTTGCCCGCGTGGTCGAGGAGACCGCCTCCCGCCGCGGCCTCGCGGTGATCGACGCGACCTGCCCGCTCGTCGCCAAAGTGCATAATGAAGGGCGCCGCTATGCCGCCGCCGGGCGCGAGATCGTGCTCATCGGGCATGCCGGCCATGCCGAGGTGGAAGGGACGATCGGCCAGATCCCGGGCAAGGTCCATCTCGTGCAGACCGTTGCCGATGTCGCCGCCCTTACCGTCGCCGATCCCGAGAAACTCGCCTATATCACGCAAACCACCCTCTCGGTGGATGATACCCGCCAGATCATCGCCGCCCTCACCGAGCGATTCCCGGCGATCAAGGGCCCGGACGTGCGCGATATCTGCTATGCGACGCAGAATCGCCAGACCGCCGTTCACGAACTCGCCAAGGCGGTCGATGTCATCCTCGTCGTCGGCAGCCAGAATAGCTCCAATTCCAACCGCCTGCGCGAAATCGGCGCCGAACTCGGCAAGCCGAGCTATCTGATCGACGATGCCAGCGCCTTGCGCCCGGACTGGTTCGCCGGCATCGGCTCGGTCGGGCTTACCGCTGGCGCCTCCGCCCCGGAAACCCTGGTCCAGGAAGTGATCGAAGGGTTGCGCCGCTTCGGCGCCATCGAAGTCACCACGCTCGAAGGGGTTGCGGAAAACGTGCGCTTTCGTTTCCCGCCCGAGCTCGCCGACAGCGAGCCCGCCGAAGCCTCCTCTTTCTGAAAGGCCGACACCATGCCCGTCCCCTTGAACCAGATGATCCGTGTCGGCGCTTATGTCGTCAAACAACACCTCGCCGGGCGCAAGCGCTATCCGCTGGTTCTGATGCTGGAGCCGTTGTTTCGCTGCAATCTCGCCTGCTCGGGCTGTGGCAAGATCGATTATCCGGCGCCGATCCTCAATCAGCGGCTCTCGGTCGCTGACTGTCTCGCGGCGGCCGATGAATGCGGCGCCCCGGTGGTTGCGATCGCCGGCGGCGAGCCTTTGCTGCACAAGGAAATGCCCGAGATCGTGGACGGCATGTTGGCGCGCGGCAAGTTCGTCTATCTCTGCACCAACGCCCTGCTGCTCGAGAAAAAGCTCGATCTCTTCAAGCCGCATCGTAATTTCGCCTGGGATGTGCATCTCGATGGCGACCGCGCGATGCATGATCACGCGGTGAGCCAGGAGGGCGTTTTCGAACGCGCCGTCGCGGCCATCCGCGCCGCCAAGGCGCGCGGCTTTCGGGTCTGCATCAATACGACGCTGTTTGACGGCGCCGATCCCGCCCGGGTCGCGGCCTTTCTCGACGACGTGACCAAGGTTGGCGTCGATGGCGTGATGATTTCCCCAGGCTATGCCTATGAGCGCGCCCCGGACCAGCAACATTTCCTCAATCGCCAGAAAGCGAAAGAGCTGTTTCGCGGCATTTTCGCGCGCGGCAAGGGCAAGAAATGGAAATTCAATCAATCCTCGCTGTTCCTTGATTTCCTGGCCGGCAATCAGACTTACCGCTGCACGCCGTGGGGCAAGCCGACGCGCAACGTCTTCGGCTGGCAGCGGCCGTGCTACCTGCTCGGCGAGGGCTATGCCAAAAGCTTCAAGGAATTGATGGAGACGACGGATTGGGACAGCTACGGCACCGGCCAATACGAAAAATGCGCCGACTGCATGGTCCATTCCGGCTATGAGGCGACCGCGGTGATGGATGCCGTGCGCCATCCCCTGAAGGTCGCCGCCGTCGCGCTGCGCGGGCCGCGCACCGAGGGGCCCATGGCGCCGGAAATTCCGCTCGATCGCCAGCGCCCGGCGCAATATGTCTTCAGCAACCATGTCGAGAAGGCGATGGAGGCGATCCATAGCGGCAAGGAGAGCCTGCTCGACGCCGCCGAGTAGGCGATCGCCTTACCCGCGAGGGTTCCGCCGGGTCACGCGTTTTTGCGGTCGTGGGTCCTCGCGATAGGGGCCGGCTCATGGTCGCTTCCCGCATTGTCGAGGGCGTCGCGCGGGGCGTTGCGCGCGTCGACCGCCTCGAGCCCGGCGAGCCGGCGCCATTCCTCTTCGCTCAGGGGCGCAACGCCGAGTTCGGCGGCGCGGCGGGCTTTCGAGCCCGCTTCGGCGCCGAGCACGACATAATCGGTGCGGCGCGAAACACTGTCCGTCACCCGCGCGCCCAGGGCTTCGGCGCGCGCCTTGGCCTCGGCGCGGCTCATCGTGGTGAGGGTGCCGGTGAAGACCATCACCTTGCCGGCAATCGGCGAGGACGCCGCGCCAGGGGCGTCGACGTCCTCGATCTCGAGCAGGGATGCGAGATCATCGAGCACCGCGCGGTTGCGCGCTTCCGCGAAGAAATCGACCAGCTCCTCGGCGATCGCCGGGCCGATGCCGAGAATATTACCGAGCGCCGAGCGGGCCTCCGAGCCCACCATTTGCGCGGCCTGCATTTCCGCCCGCCAGTGCGCGAAACTGCCGTAATGGCGGGCGAGGAGCTTTGCCGTGGTCTCACCGACGCGACGAATACCGAGCGCGAAAATGAAGCGCTCCAGCGGAATGCGCCGCCGCGCCGCGATCGCCGCGATCAATTTCCGCGCCGAAACCTCGCCCCAGCCCTCCCGCGCCGCGATCTCGGCCTCGTGCGCCGCCAGGCGGAAAATATCGGCCGGCCCCCGGATCAACCCGTCCGCGTAGAATTCGGCGACGGTTTTTTCCCCCATCCCCTCGATATCGAAGGCGCCGCGGGCGCAAAAATGCACCAGCCGCTCGACCGCTTGCGCCGGGCAGACCAGCCCGCCGGTGCAACGCCGCACCACCTCATCCGCGACCCGCACGGCAAGACTGCCGCAGGCCGGGCAATGCGTCGGGAACTCGAATGGCGCTGCCGCCGGCGGGCGCTTTGCGAGCACCACGGCGATGATCTGCGGGATGACGTCGCCGGCCCGCTCGATCACCACGGTATCACCGATGCGGATATCCTTGCGCGCAATCTCGTCCTCGTTGTGCAGGCTCGCGCGGGTGACGAGAACGCCCCCGACATTGACCGGCTGCAGCTGCGCGACCGGCGTCAGCGCGCCGGTGCGCCCGACCTGGATGCGAATCTCCTCAAGCCGGGTTTCGGCGCGCTCGGCAGGGAATTTCCAAGCGATCGCCCAACGCGGATCGCGCCCGGCAAAGCCCAGCCGGCGCTGCCAGGCGAGATCGTCGATCTTATAGACCACGCCATCGATGTCGTAATCGAGCCCGGCGCGGAGCGCCGCCATCTCGGCTTGAAACGCGCACACCTGCGCCTCGCCCGCGAGCACGCGCGAGAGCGGATTGACGGCAAACCCGAAGGCGCGCAGCCGATCGAGATAGCCGCTATGGGTTTCGGCGACGCTCTCGCTGGCCTCGCCCATCGCGTAGGCGAAAAAAGAGAGTTTGCGCCCGGCGGTGATGCGCGCGTCGAGCTGGCGGAGCGATCCCGCCGCCGCGTTGCGCGGATTGGCGAAGGGTTTGCGCCCCTCGCGCGCTTGCTCGGCATTCAGCGCGAGAAAATCCGCCTTGGTCATGAACACCTCGCCGCGAATCTCGATCAGCGCCGGCGCCGCCCCCGCCAATCGCGGCGGAATGCTGGCGAGCGTCTGGAGATTGGCGGTGACGTCCTCACCCACGATACCATCGCCGCGGGTCGCGCCGTGGACCAGCCTGCCATGCTCGTAGGTCAGCGAAATCGAGAGCCCATCAATCTTCGGCTCGCCGACGAAAATGAGTGCGGCATCTTCGGCAAGGCCGAGAAAGCGGCGCACGCGGGCGCAGAATTCGGCGAACTCGGCGTCTGAGAAAACATTGCCGAGCGAGAGCATCGGCTGCAGATGCCGGCGCTTGGCGAATCCCGCGGCCGGGGCCGCGCCGAGCCGGCGGGCGGGGCTATCGGCGCGAATGAGATCGGGAAAGCGCGCCTCGAGCGCGGCGTTGCGCGCGCGCAGCGCGTCGTACTCGGCGTCCGTCACCTCGGGCGCATCGTCGCGGTAATAGGCGGCATCGAGCCGCGCGATCTCGGCCGCGAGATCGGCGAGTTCCGCCGCGGCTTCTGTGCGTGACAGCGTCTCGACCGGCGGGCGCGCTTTCATGCCGCGCCCAGGAGGTCGTCGGCGGCGGCGCGGGCGGCCTCGGTGATGGTTTCACCGGCCAGCATGCGGGCGATCTCCTCGCGCCGGGCGCGGCCGGTGAGCGGCTCGATCATCGTGCTCGCGCGGCCGCCCTTGAGCGTCTTCGCCACCCGCAAATGCCGCGTCCCGCGCGCTGCGACCTGCGGGCTGTGCGTGACCACCAGGACTTGCCGCCCATCCGCGACGCGGGCCAGGCGCTCGCCGACGGCGGCCGCCGTCGCGCCGCCGATCCCGGCATCGACCTCGTCGAAAATCAGCGTCTGCGCCGGCGAAAACCGCGCCAGCACCACTTTCAAAGCCAGCATCAGCCGCGACAATTCGCCGCCCGAGGCGATGCGGCCGAGCGGCCCCGGCGCCTCGCCGGGGTTGGTTGCGATCAGGAACCGCACCGTCTCCGTGCCAGAGGCGCCGAACGCCGCTTCGTCGAGCGGGGTGATCTCGACCTTGACGCGGGCGGCGGCGAATTTGAGCGGCGCGAGTTCGCGCATGATCGCCCGCTCGAGCCGCCCCGCCGCCTCCGCCCGGCGCGCCGCCAGCCGCGCCGCCGCCTCGAGATAGGCGGCCCGCGCCGAGGCGGCCTCGGCCGCCCGCGCCTCAAGACGCGCCGCACCCTCGTCGAGCATGGCGCGGCGGCGGCGGAGATCCTCGAGCAACGCGGGGAGTTCGGCGACCGGCACCTGATATTTGCGCGCCGCGGCACGCAGCGCGAACAGCCGCTCCTCGGCGGTTTCCAAG
>JAJYXY010000108.1 GCA_021801465.1 Pseudomonadota bacterium | reverse complement strand
CCAATCACCCGGAGGCCGCGCCATGAAACTCTTTTATTCGCCGACCAGCCCCTATGTCCGCAAGGTCATGGCCTGCGCCATCGCCCGCGACATCGATGGGCAAATCGAAACGCTGCGAACCAACCCGCATGAACGGCCGGCGGCCCTGCTTGCTGCGAACCCGCTGTCGAAAGTGCCATGTCTCGTCACCGAAGATGGCGTGGCGCTCTATGACAGCCCGGTGATCGCCGAATATCTCGACAGCATCGGCGATGCGCCGCCGCTCTTTCCCCGCCCGGGAAGCGCCGCGCGCTGGCATGCGCTGAAATTGCAGGCGCTCGGGGATGGGATTCTCGATGCGGCGGTCGGGCGGCGGATGGAGCAGGCCAAGCCGCGTGAGGCCGCGCGCGACGCCACACTCGCGGAGCAGAAAGCGGTCGTCGCCCGCGCGATCGCGGCGCTCGAGGCCGAGCCGCCGGGACCATCGCTCGATATCGGCAGCATCGCCATCGCTTGCGCCCTCGGCTATCTCGATTTCCGCTTCGCCGATGAGCCCTGGCGCCCCGGCCATCCGCGCCTCGCCGCGTGGTTCGCGGCGATCTCGGCAGCGCCGGCCATCGCCAAGACAATGCCGCGGGAATAATCGGCGGGGCAAACTATCAGGGCGCAAGAGCGAGCGTCACCGCGCGCACCGGCTGCAACTTCGGCACATCGCCGCCGGCGGCGAGCGCGAGCACCATGGCGGCCGGATTGACGCCAAGGGCCTCGCCCAGGGCGGCATAGCTAGTGGTCAATCGCGGATTGATCTCCAGCACCACCGGGCCGGAAGAGGCCGCGATGAGATCAACGCCGATATAGCCGAACAAGTCGGGGATGGCGCGGGCGATGGCGGCAGCGAGCGGCGTATAAAGCGCGCGCTTTTCCTCCGCGCCGCCGACCACGAAGCCACGGTAATGAAATTCGTCGCCCAGACGCGCGATGATTTGCCGGTTGCAGGACAATAAGGTCGCCTCGCCAGCGTTGCAGAGCAGCGAAAGACTTTCCGGCGCGCCCGCGATGAAAGGCTGCGCGATCAGGCCTTGCGTGCCGCGCGCGGTGGCCAATGCGGCCGCGGGATCGGCGAAAAACCGCACGCCTTCGGCACCGGCGCCGTCATCGGGTTTGACGATGGCGCCGTGCGGTGCCGCAATCCCGGGCGCGAGGGCGGGCGCTGTCGGAACACCGTGCGCCGCGAGATGCCGGGCGGTCGCGGTCTTACTCGTGCAGAGCCGCACCGCCTCCGGCGATGACCCGAGAAGAATTTTTCCCCGCGCCATTGCGGAGAGCCGCAGCAAAATGCCATCGCTTTCCGGCGCGATCGGCCAGAACGCCTCCGCCGCCGCGATTTCCGCCCGCACGATGTCCCAAAAGGCGTCGGCCTCGACAGCAACCGTCTCGGCCGGAACAGAGAAGGCCGCAAGCCGCGCATCACGACAAACGCGAAGCCTAACCCTGGGAACAGCCGCGAGATCGGCGAGCAAAGCGCGCAGCATCATTTCCCCTTCGGCGCGCAAGCCAGCCGGGATCGGCGCACCCGCGAACCCGCCGCCGGTGACGAATTCACAGACGAAAATGCGCATCAATGGCGCTCGAGATTAAAGGCGTTCTTTTTCTGAAGAAAAAGAACCAAAAAGACTTTCTTCGCGTTTTCTCGGAGTGGCAAATTCCGTCGAGCGGGCAGTGCCGTAGGCACTGCCCCACAGGGAAAAGTTTTTTGGTTCTTTTTTTCAAAAAAGAACAATTTTGCTCAGCTGATCAGAACGCCGCTTCCGCCAGCGCCATCATCGCCTGTTTACCGGATTTGATGGAAAGATAGAGCGCGCCCGCCTGCGGCAAGATGCGCTCCATATAGAAGCGCGCGGTTGCAAGCTTCGCATGATAAAACGAGGACTCTTCCGCACCGTCCGCGAGCTTCGTCGCAGCGGTTTTGGCCATGCGCGCCCACATGAAACCAAGCGCGACGAGGCCGAAAAGGCGGAGATACTCGCTCGCCGCAGCCCCCGCTTCCTCGGGGTCGCGCATGCCCGCTTCGGCGATATGAGCGGTCGCGAGTTGCAGGGCGCCAAAGGCTTTTTCCAGTGCATGGACCATCTTGCCGATCGCCGCATCTTCCTTGTGCGCGCCGATGAAAGCCGCAACGGGATGGAAAAATCCGCGCAGCAATCGCCCGTAATGCGCACCCAATTTGCGCCCGACGAGATCGAGCGCCTGAATGCCGTTGGTGCCCTCATAAATCATCGCGATCCGCGCATCGCGCACATACTGCTCAACGCCATGGTCACGGATATAGCCGTGACCACCATAAACCTGCACCGCGAGATTGGCCGCCTCGAAGCCGAAATCGGTGAACAACGCCTTGACCACCGGTGTCATCAGGGCTGCGAAATCCTCGGCTTTTTCGCCCTCGCCGCGCTCGACGGCATCCAGCGCATCGGCAACCCAAAGCCCGAGCGCGCGGCAACCCTCGGCATAAGCACGCATGGTGAGCAGCATACGCCGCACATCGGGATGGACGATGATCGGATCAGCCGGCTGATTGGGGTTTTTCGCGCCACTCAACGAACGCCCCTGGATGCGTTCGCGCGCGTAGGCAACGGCGCTCTGATAAGCCGCTTCGGCGATCGCGAGACCCTGGATGCCGACCGAGAGCCGTTCACTATTCATCATCGTGAACATCGCCGCAAGCCCACGATGCGGCGCGCCAACCAGCCAGCCTTTGGCATTCTCAAAGGTAAGCTGACAGGTCGCGGAAGCCTTGATGCCCATTTTATGCTCGATCGCCGTGCACAGCACGCCATTGCGCGCGCCGGGGCGATCTTGTTCGTCAGGCAGGAATTTCGGCACCAGGAAGAGACTAATCCCCTTCGTCCCCGAAGGCGCATCGGGAAGGCGCGCGAGCACCAGGTGGATGATGTTTTCGGTCAGATCGTGCTCACCGGCCGAAATAAAAATTTTGCTGCCGGAGAGGGCATAACTTCCGTCCGCTTGCGGCACCGCGCGGGTGCGCAGCATGCCGAGATCGGTGCCACAATGCGCTTCGGTCAAGCACATCGTGCCGCTCCAGACGCCGGCCGCGAGTTTCGGCAGGAAACGCCGCTTCAGTTCTTCCGAGCCATGATCACGCAACGCCTGATAGGCGCCGCGCGACAGACCAGGATAGAGGCCAAAGGAAAGATTGGCGCTGCAAATCATTTCCTCGACGAGTTTGTTCACACGTTCCGGCAGCCCCTGGCCGCCATAGTCGAGATCGCAGGCGAGCGCAGTCCACCCGCCCTCGCGAAAAAGATCATATGCTTCCTTGAAACCTTTTGGCGTCCGCACGACGCCGTTTTCGTAATGACACCCCTCCTCATCGCCGGAAGCATTGAGCGGCAACAGCTTTTCTTCAACGAAGCGGCCCGCTTCTTCGAGGATGCTGTCGATCAGGTCGGGCGCGAGCGCTTCGCCGTTGCCGCCAGCAGCGGCGATTGGTGCCGAGAAAACTTCGTGCGTCAGGAAACGCATGTCACGAAGTGGCGCTTTGTAGTTTTGCATGGTGATGGCTCCCTGCGGCGATCAGTTACGAAGCGGCTTGCCGGTCTCGAGCGTATGCGCGATGCGCGCGAGCGTCGGCTCGGTGCGGACGAGACGCATGAACGCATCCCGCTCGAGCGCCAGCACCGCCTCCTCCTCAAGCGGGATGGTTGGATCGGCGTCGCCGCCCGAAAGAATATCCGCCAGCGCTGCCGCGACGACGAGATCATGCCCCGTCGCCAAGCCTTGGCGATGAAACCCCTCCGCCGCCATCGTCAAAGCAACGCGCCCGGACGGGCCCGGGAGCGCAAAAACCGGTGGCTCCGGCGGGCGATAATCGGCGGCCATCGCCAGCGCCCGCGCCTTGGCGCTCGCGAGCAGGCGCTCGCGGTTCATGACGATCTCATCGCCGCGACGGAGGATCCCCATCTCGCGCGCTTCTTGCGCCGATTTGCTGACGCGCGCGGTGCTGATCATCTCGAACACCTGTGCCACTGCCGGCATCGGCCCTTTCGGCAGGGCGGGTGACGCGGCGAGCCGCGCGAGCATCTCTTTGGTGCCGCCCCACCCTGGCACGAGCCCGACGCCGCATTCGACCAGTCCGGCATAGGTCTCGGCGTGGGCGACGATGGCATCGGCGTGCAACAGGATTTCGCAACCACCGCCGAGCGCCATGCCGGCCGGCGCCGCGATAACCGGGAAAGGGGCGTATTTGAGCGCAAGCATCGCTTTTTGCCCGGCCGCGAGCGTCTTTTCGATCTCGCCCCAAGCGGCGATATTGGCCGCAAACGCTGCAAGGCCGAGATTGGCGCCGACCGAAAAATTGCCGCCTTCGTTATAAATCACCAAGGCTTTGAATTTTTCACCAACTATGGCAACCGAACGTTCGATCAGTTCGACGATGCCGGGATCGAGCGCGTTCATCTTGGTGGTAAATTCGAGGCAGGCGACGCCATCGCCGATATCCCACAGCGAAGCCGAGCCATTTTTGATCACCGGCTTTGCCGCGCGTCTGATATCTTCAAGCAGCACGACACCGGCGGGGCGCAATACGTCGTGATAGGCGCCATCGGTGCCGAGATATTGCGGGCGCGTCTCGTGCAAACGATAAAACCCGGAGGCCTTCGCCGCCTGCGCAACAAACGCTGGCATCTCGATGCTTTCGGCGGCCAGAATCGCGCTGGTTTCCCGCATCCCGATGCGATCAATCAACTCGAACGGGCCAAGCTTCCAATTATACCCGAGCCGCATCGCCTCGTCGATCGCGGTGATATCATCCGCCGCCTCTGGCACCAAGCGCGCGGCATAGGCAAGCGTGTGGGCAACGACGCGGCGGGCATAGGCACCGAATTTGTCATTTCTGGTCAAGAGTATTTTTGGATCGCGCAAGACATCGGCGGCAATCCAGGGCGCGCGTTCGGGCCGGTATTCGCCGCTCGCAAGATCGAGCGCCTCCTTGATACGTGCCGTTCCTTCTCGACGCAGCCGATAAAATCCGCCCTTCCCTTTGCGGCCGGTGAAACCTTCGGCGATCATTTTGCGGATCAACGGCACGTCGCGATTCGCGGCATGAAACGGATCACTCGCCGGCAATGCCTGCGCGAGGCTCGCATTGACATGCGGCATGAGATCAAGACCCACGAGATCGATCAAGCCGAAAATACCGGTCTTCGGAATGCCAAACGGCCGCCCCATCACCGCGTCGGCTTCCTCGACGGTGAGACCGAGATCTAGCGCGGCAAGAACGCCGATTTGCATCCAATAGACACCGAGACGATTGGCAATAAAACCGGGGCTATCTTTGCAAGGAACGATGGTTTTACCCAGTGCATGATCGCAGAAGGATGCGATACGCTCTGCAAGATCACGGTTCGTCGTGGCCCCGGTTACCAACTCAAGTAGGCGCATATAGCGCGGTGGGTTGAAGAAATGGGTGATGAGGAAACTCGCCGCGAAGGTTGCCGGCAGCCCTTCGACCAGAGCCGCGAGCGGAATGGTTGACGTGTTCGAGGAAATTGCGGCACCTGGCTTGCGCACCATGTCGATGCGGCGATAGAGCGCCTGCTTGATCGCGAGATCCTCGATCACTGCCTCGATGATCCAGTCACACTCGGAAAGCTTGTCGAGGTCATCCTCGGTGTTGCCGGGCGTGATCAGGCGCGCCGCCGCCGGTGACATGAGCGGTGCGGGCTCGGTTTTCAGCATCCGTGCGATGGCATTTTTAGCGATCGCGTTACGATCGCCGCCCGCTTTGGGTACGATATCGAGCAGCAACACCGAAAATCCAGCATTGGCGATTTGTGCCGCGATGCCCGCGCCCATCACGCCTGCGCCGATCACTGCGAGCTTTTTGATCGCGTTCATTACACCCGCTCCAGAAGCGTCGCGATGCCCTGCCCGCCGCCGATGCATTGCGTCGCCAAGGCGTACCGCTTGCCTTCACGTTTGAGAAGCGATGCCGCCTTGCCGGTGATCCGCGCACCGGTTGCGCCCAAGGGATGGCCAAGCGCAATGGCGCCACCATCGAGATTGATTTTGTCCGCCGCAATACTGAGTTCGCGCGCGCAAGCCAAAGCCTGACTAGCGAACGCCTCGTTGAGTTCGATGAGATCGATATCGGCGATGGCGATGCCGGCGCGGGCGAGGACTTTCTTCGTCGCGGCAACCGGCCCGATCCCCATCACCTCGGGCGCACAGCCCGCAACACTCACCGCGCGGATGCGCGCCAGCGGCTGGAGATGATGACGATGGGCGAAATCCTCGCTGCAGACGAACACAGCCGCGGCGCCATCGGTGAGCGGCGACGAGGTTCCCGCGGTCACGGTGCCATCGGCGCTAAACGCCGGTTTCAATGTCGCCAAAGTCTCGGCGGTGGTTTCCGGCCTGATGCAGCCATCATGTTCGACAACGCCATCCCTGGTCGTAATCGGCACGATCTCGTCGGTGAAATGCCCGCGACGCGCAGCAGCGGCGGCGCGGGCATGGCTTTCGGCGGCAAACGCCTCCTGCTCGGCTCGGCTGATCTTGAAGGATTTGGCGACGTTTTCCGCCGTCTCCCCCATGCTGATATAGGCCGATGGCATTTTCGCGTGCAAAGCCGGGTTGGGCATCGGGTTAAAGCCCATCATCGGCACCCGGCTCATGCTCTCGACGCCGGCGCAGAGAAACGCCTCGCCGGCACCGAGCGCGATCTGCCCCGCGGCCATGTGAATTGCCTGCATAGACGAGCCGCAAAAGCGATTGACGGTGACGCCGGCGACACTGATCGGCAGATCGGCGAGCAGCCCGACGAGACGCGCGACGTTGAGCCCTTGCTCCCCTTCCGGCATCGCGCAGCCAAGAATCAGATCTTCGATGAGCGCCGGGTCAATGCCAAGCCGATCGATCAACCCGCGCACGGTCTGTGCGGCGAGATCATCGGGGCGCAGGCGCGAAAGCGTGCCTTTTTTCGCTGGTTGGAAGGGGGAGCGGGCAAAACCCGCGATTACGGCCTTGGTCATGTCATGCATCCCATATCAGTGGCTTCGGCTTTGTTCACGGCGCTGGCGCTGTCTTGCGCTCAGCTCGCGAGGCGTTTTCGCGGTGTAGGCTTAGTCTCGAGGGCTTCCATGGCCTCGCGCTCGACTGCGCGCAATTCGGCAAGGATTTCATCGAGGGCGCGCTCTTGCTCCTCAAGGGCGGCAAGCCGCGTGCGCACCAATTTCAACAGCAGGTTGATTTGCGGAACCTGGCTTCGGTCCATGTCATAGAGTTCGAGATATTCCCTGATTTCGCGCAAGGAAAACCCAAGCCGCTTGCCACGCAGGATGAGAATCATGCGAGCGCGATCACGGTTTGTGTAAACCCGCGTCGTCCCGGCGCGGCGCGGCAGGATCAGCCCTTTATCCTCGTAAAAGCGAATGGCGCGCGCAGTAACCCCGATCTCGCGCGCAAGCTCGGTCACCGTATAAAGCCGCTCGCCCGCAATCAACGCGCCCCCTCCAAGCGCTTGCGTGGACCCAGAGATTTTCGTCATCGCGATGAGTCCGCGCCAAGTTTCTCTCTCAAATCTTTCTTCGAGAGTTTGCCGATCGCGGTTTTCGGGAGGCTCTCACAAAAAACGATATCGCGCGGCATTTCGAGTTTGGAGATTTCACCGGCGAGAAAAGCGCGCAACGCCGCCTCACTCACCGTCATGCCGGGCCGCAGCACAACATGCGCTGCCGGCACCTCGCCGCGATAAGAATCGGGTACGCCGATCACTAGGACCTCGAGGACCGCCGGATGCCGATAAAGCGCTTCTTCGATAATGCGCGGATAGATGTTGTAGCCACCGGCGATAATCAAATCCTTGAGCCGATCAACGATGAAGAGATAGCCATCTTCATCGAGGTAGCCCACATCGCCGGTGCGGAACGCACCATCGATGAAAGCGGCCGTTGTCTCTTCCGGCCGCTTCCAATAGCCCATCATCACCTGCGGCCCGCGGATACAGATTTCACCTTTTTCGCCGACGCCGAGAAGCCGCTCGGGATGCTCGGGATCGCGGATTTCGATCACGGTATCGCTAACCGCGCGGCCCACCGAGCCCGGTTTGATCGGCGCGAACGTGGTGTTAGAGACCGAAGCGCCGCAGGTTTCGCTGAGCCCATAGGCTTCGAAGAACCGCTTCCCCGTCACCGCCGCGAGACGCTCGCACAACTCAACCGGGAAAGCAGCACCCCCCCCGGTCCAAAGACGGATCGACGCGAGATCGTCGGCGCCGCGATCGGTCACCGCTGCGAGCACCGCGGTCAAAACGGTCGGCACGGCCGGGAAGATCGTCGGCCGCGTCTTTCTGATCGTCCGCATCACGTCATCGATCACAAAGCGCGGCAGCAAAATGATTTCCGCCCCGATCGCGAGCGACAAATTCATCAAACCCGTCACTCCGATGACATGAAACAAAGGCAGCACGGCAAACATGCGCTCTTGCCCCGGCGTCAGGTCCGGCGCGCACGCGAGTGACTGGCGCATACACGCGAGCAAATTGCCATGGCTCAGCATCGCCCCCTTGGGCACGCCCGTGGTGCCGCCGGTATATTGCAAAACCGCGAGGTCATCGGCCCTGATCGGGACCGGCGCGGGCTTGCCTTCGGCCATCAATGCGGCGAACGGGATGATCCGCGGATCGCGCGAGGGGGCGATCTCGCGCCGGCGCAGCGCATAGAGTGCGAGCGCCTTGAGCGGCGGCAGGATCGCGCGCATCGGACAAAGGATGACGCGCTTGGCTCCTGCTTCGAGCACCGGCGTAAGCACGCGCGCCAAATCCGGCACGACCATGATCGCGGCCTCGGAATCGGCCATCTGCGCTGCAATCTCACGCGCGACGTAGAGCGGATTGAAATTCACGACGACGCCGCCGGCCTTGAGCACGGCGAAGAAAAACATCACCGAATAGGGCGTGTTCGGCAGGCAGAGGCCCACCTTGACCCCAGGCCCGACGCCAATTCGCTGCAAGCCAGCGGCAAGACGATCGACCATCTCGGCGAGATCACGATAGCGCCAGCGCCGGCCCATGAACCAAAGCGCCGGGCGCTCGCCAAATCGCGCCGCCGCCCGCTCGAGCAAAGCTGGGAGGTTGGGCGCAAGGGTGGGACGCTCCGCATCGAAGGTCTGCATGGTTTTCTCCCTCAGCGCCGCCTTTACGCCCCCTTTTACCTATACGTCAACCCCCTCCCTTATAGGACATTGGCGCAAAGCAAGGCGCGCAGCGCGTCGGCAACCTCGCCGGCGAGCTGCGACCAATCGCGGCGCGCATCCTGGCGAAACAGCCGCGCGCTCGGATACCAGCCGGTGTCGGCGCCAGAGGCGAGCCAACGCCAATCAGCGGCGTAGGCGAGCATGATCCACACTTTCTTGCCCATCGCGCCGGCGAGATGGGCGAGCGCGGTATCGACCGTGATCACAAGATCGAGATGGTCCAAAACCGCCATCGTGTCGGCGAAACTCGCAAGCTCTGGGCCAAGCGAAAGCAGTGGTGCGGCGCCGAGATAATCGCCCACTTCGGCGCAGGCGTCGCCCTTTTGCAGCGCGACCAGCGCGATCCCGGGAACCGCGGCAAGGGGCGCGAGCTGTGCGAGACGTGTCGAGCGAGCCCGGTCATTGGCATGGCTCGCCCGACCCGCCCAGACCAGGCCGACCCGCACGAGGCCCGGTGGCAGCAGGCGCGCCAAACGCGCGCGCCAGTTTGCCTGCAAGGCCGGCTCGGCGATGAGATACGGGATGGGCGCGGGTATGCTCTCTGGCCGCGTGCCGGCAAGGCGCGGCAAGCTCGAGAGCGCGGCATAGGCGTCAAAGGCGCTCGCGGCCGAGATATTTTCAACGATACGGCTGATTTGCGGAAACTGGCGCAAAATCGGCGTCAATTCCCGCCCGCCGGCGAGCACGATCTCGCCCACCCGCGCCGCCGCCCATGGGATATAGCGGCAGAACTGGATCGCATCGCCAAAACCCTGATCGGCGATCAGAAGCAGCCGCCCCATCGGCAAGGGGGCGCCGTCCCAAGGGGGCTTTTCGGTCTCCGGCAGTATCCGTCCCGCGCTGGGGAGGCGAAAGCGCCATTCATATTCCTCCCACCCCGCCGCCCAATCGCCACTCAGAAGCAGGGTCTCGGCGCGGAGGAAATGTGCGTTCGCCTGATCGGGGGCGAGCGCCAGGGCGCGCTCGGCGCAGTGACGGGCGGCGGCGACATCGCGCTGATGATAATGGATGATGCCGAGATTGCCCCATGCCAGCGGATCCTCCGGCGCGCATTCAACCGCCCGCAGGCCGGTTGCAAGAGCCTCCTGATGGCGCCCGGCGAGACGGTAAATCTCGCACAGATTGCGCAAATAAAGAGGGGTCGCGGGCGCAAGCGCGAGCGCGCGCTCCATCCGCGAAAGCGCCGTCTCGATCTGCCCGGCGCGATAGGCGACGACGCCCAAAAGATGCGTCGCATGGGGATGATCGGGCTGCGCGCGGAGGATGCGGGTGAGTACTAGCTCGGCCGCGTCCAGCCGCCCGGCCGCTTCAAGCTCGCCCGCTTCCCTGAGAAGGGCGGCGCTATCCTCCTCGGAGAAAAGCTCGGCCTTTTGCGTCTCCGCGATGGGGCTCTCCGCGGCGGGGCCCTCTGAGATCGGGCGCGGCGCCGGCGCCTCACCTTCGATCGTATAGCCAAGGCGCGCGATCAGCGGTGCGAGGATCGGGATGACCGGCGCGAGCTCGGCAAGATAATGGCGATAGCGGCCGAGGGCGCGATCATAAAGCGGCTCCGTCACCTGGGCGTAACTCGCGGTGCGGGCATGGCGGCGATTTTCGTGAAACGCGAGGCAGGCGGGATCGAACGCGGCGCCGATGAAGGACAGCAGCCGGCGCACGCCCTCCTCGGGCCGCGCCACCAGATCCTCATAGCGGAGCGGCAGATAGCGCAGTGTCATTTCGGCACGGTAATGCCGCACGAGGTCCATCACCAGCACGTAATGGCGGGCAATGGTTTCAAGCTCGGCCGCACAATAATAGCCATGCGTCAAATGGGTGGAAAACACCGACAGCACGACATCGAGCGGGTGGCGGATGAGATGGATCAGGGGGCGATCGGGAAATAACAGCGCGATCAGCCCGAGATGCATTTCATTGAGCGGCATTTTGTCGGTAAACCAGGGTCGCGCCGCCATCGGCACGCCGGCCAGGCGCGCCGCGCGAAGATAATGCGCGCGCAACGCATCGAGACCCTCGCGGCGATCGGCCATCCAAAGTTCGGCCAGCGCCTCGGGATAGGCGAGCGGGCTTTCCAGTAAGCGCGGCAAGGCATGCACGAGATCGTTAATGAAAGGCAATTCATCGCCTGCCGCGATCGCGGGATGGGCGGAGAGGATTTGCTCGACCAGGGTGGTGCCGGAGCGCGGAAAGCCGAGCACGAAAATGGGCGACGCCCCCCCCGCCAGCGGCGCGGGGGAAGGCAGGGTCGCGAGCTGCGCGCTTCTGAAGAAATGTTTCAGCCGCCGTGCGAGATCATGCGCCGTGGCGTCGAGATAGGTCGGCGCGCCGAGGGCGCGGGCGCGCGCCTTGCCGGCGGCGAAGGCGGCGAAGGCCTCGCGATGACGCCCGAGCCGGTCGAGGAGCCGGCCTTTTTGCGAAAGCACCATCGCGCTCTCGCCCCCCACCCCCTCTAGTAAGGCGAGAGCCACCTCGCCGGCCCCTTGGCGTGCGAGCACGGTTGCCCGCGCGACGTCTATCTCGTCCTGCCCCGGCGCCAGCCGCGCCGCTTCATCGAGAAGCACAAGCGCCCGATCGAACGCGCGATCGGCCTCCTCAAGCGCCGCCCAGCCGAGGAGGGTTTTCAGCTCATCGGGTTTGGCGCGATAGGATTCCTCGTAAAGTGCCCGCGCCTCGGCCACCCGCCCCTGCGCCTTCAGGCTCCACGCCAAATTGGCGAGCAGGATGGGGTCGCGCTCTCCCCGCCGCGCGAGCGCCTGCCGGTAATGATATTCGCCGAGCCAGGCACGACTAGCCTCGGTGAGCACCATGCCGAGGAGATTATGGGATTGCGGATGCTGCGGCGCGAGCCGGACGGCGTTGCGCGCAAACCCCTCCGCCTCCTCGAGCGCGCCGCGCTGAAAGAGAAGAAGGGCGAGCCCATGTGTCGCCTCGACATGATTGGCGTCAAGCGCGAGGACGCGGCGGAGCAGCGCCTCGGCGGCCGCGACCGTGCCTTGTTCGCGCAACAGGCGCGCGGCGAGAAAAAGCGCCTCCTTCTCGCCCGGCGCGAGATCGAGGACGTCACGGAGAAGGCGAAGAGCGGTCTCGCGATCACCGGCGGCGGCTTTTCGTGCCTCGGCGACCAGGGGAGCGAGCCGCCATGCCGCCGTGCTCGGCGCGAGCAGCGCCGGCGGTGCGGCGCAACAGCGCTCGGCCCGCAAGCCGCTCCCACAGACACATAACGCCGCGGTTTCACCCATCCTGCCCCCACATGAACGGATCATGGCGGCGAGCGCGTCGGGCTGGCAAGGCGGGCGGGCGCAAGAGACGCTTCTCGCGCCGAAAAAGCGGGCGCTGCCTCGCTCAGGAGGCGGCGGCTTGCCCCACCGCCGGGCCCGGGCTCACCTCTGACGGCAGACCCGGCAAGGTCAGGCGGAAGGTGGTGCCGGAGGGCCCAGTCTCGGCAAGCTCGAGATCGCCGCCATGGGCGCGCATGAGATCGCGGGCGATGGCGAGCCCAAGCCCAGTGCCGCCGCGCCGGTAAGACCCGACGAAGGGGCGAAACAGCGTCTCACGCACCCGCTCGGGAAGGCCCGGCCCGTCATCGGCGATGAAAATCTCCACCTCCCCGCCCGTCGTGAACTGCGCCTTCACCGTGACGCCCCGCGCCCCGGCCTCGGCGGCGTTGCGAAGGAGATTGACGAAAACGCGAAACAGCAAATCGCGATCGCCCTCGATCTCCAAATGATCGTCGAGGCAGGGGGCGATGGCGAAGCCGGGCGAGGCGGGCGCCAGCGCCTCACGCACCTCATCGAGGAGGATGCGAAGCGGAAAGCGCTGCCTGACCACCGGCGGCGGCCCCTCGCGTGCGAAATCGAGGGTGCGCCGCACCATCTCCGTTGCGCGTTCGATCGCACGCACCAGCGTTTCTCCCGAACGCCGCACGCGCGCATTTTCGTTCTGTGTCAGGCCATCCGCGGCGAGCATGGCGGAGGCGAGGATACCGCGGAGATCGTGGCTCACGGTCGCGACCGCGGTGCCGAGAGCGGCAAGGCGCGCATTGCGCCACAGGGCTGCGCGCAATTCGCGCTGCATATCGGCAAGCTCGCGCGCCGCCTCGGCCATCTCGTCATCGCCGAGCAGGCTGACCGTCGCCGCATCGATCGGCACGCCGCGCTCGGGATCGGCGCGAAAGGCGACGATCGAGCCGGTGATCCGCCGGATCGGCCGCACCAGCAAGGCGAGCATGGCGAAATAGACCAAAGCCCCGGTCACCGCCGCGATAACCAGCGACAGCCCAGCGATGCTCCAGGCATAGTCATGCAGAACCTCGAGCAATTCGCGTTCGTGCATGATCAGCTCGACCACCGTCTTTGGGCGAAGCGGGCTGTTGCCAATGACGGCGATCGGCCGGTCATGGCTGCGAAACAGATCGGCGAGCGCGTAGCCGACGCTCGCGAGCTGCGTCTCATGGCGAAGATCATAACGCGCCACCGGTGTGATCTCCTCCGGCGGCGCAAGCACTAGCTCGACGCCTGAGGCGCGATGGAGGCGGATCAGCTCGTCGCCGGAAAGGCGCAGCAAATCGTCGCGCGTCGCAGGATCAAGGAGGCCATGCGGCGCCCCGGCGACGGCGAGGGCAGCGATATTGGCCTCGCGGACATGGCGTTGCAGCCAGACGCGGCGTTCATGGCCGAGACTAGGAAAAAAAATCAATATCTCGGTGAGTAGCACGATCGCCAAAGTCAGCCACAGCAGCCGGGAAGAAAGGCTGCGATACGATGCGCGGACCGGGTTCGCCGCCATGCCTACGCCACCGCCAAACAGCCCGCGCCGGCGCGCGCTCTCCTGCCGGGCATGCCGGGGAATACAGCGGTCAGACGCCCAAACGGGGCGCGCGGGCGAAAAAGGCTCGACATGACACGAGATTGTGATGATTTCGCCATGTGGTGGCAAGTTTTTTCCCACGCAAGGTCGCGAAAACCGCTGATTTTAAGAAAAAAATTAAGCAAAAAGCCGTTTCCGCCGCCGCCATAGCGCGGGCAGCAGCGCAAGTAACGCAAGCCCAAGCAATGGCAGGAAAATATGTGGGGTAAAAAGCAGGTGCGAATCGGGTGGCCGCCCCGCCGCCAGCACGTCGGCAAGGCCAGCGCCGATCCCGGCGAACACCAGGGTCGCCGGGATGATTCCGAGCACGGTTGCACCGACATACGGTAAAAGCCGCATACCGAGGAGTGCCGGGGCAAGATTGACCAGCCAGAACGGCACCACCGGCACGAGACGCAGCGCCAACAGATAATTGAACCCATCGCGCGCCAAGCCTTCCTGGAGACGCGCGGCAAACGGGCCGAAACGCCGCGCGAACCAGGCGCCGAAGACGAAGCGGGCGAGCACAAACAACGCGACCGCCCCCGACCCCGCGCCGCAAACCGCGAGCGCGCCACCGAGCCAGGGGCCGAACATCAGCCCGCCGGCAATGGTCAGAATCCCGCCACCCGGCACCGAAAGCGCGACCACGGCGCAATAGGCGAGCACATAAGCGGCCGCCGCGCCGGCCGGATTGGCCGCAGCAAGGCCACGCAATTGCGCCTGGTGCGCCGCCAAGGATGCCCAGCTCAGCCCGCCACGCAAGGCGAGCACAAAGGCGCCAGCGGCGGTGAGCGCGAACAGCAGAAGAAGGGCGAGCCGCGACATCGTCGACTTCGTCATGGGAAATATCATGCCCCGCGCGCGGTGATTGACGCAATCGTTGCCCTGCCTCTATACCACGCCTCCGGCGGCGGGCGGCCGAGGGATCGGCCCCCCGCCTTTGTAGCATGTTCCAGATCTGGAGAGCGTCGTGAAGCGCACCTATCAACCCTCGAAGCTGGTCCGCAAGCGTCGCCATGGCTTTCGCGCCCGCATGGCAACGGTCGGCGGTCGCAAAGTTTTGGCGGCCCGCCGCGCCAAGGGCCGCAAGCGCCTCTCGGCGTGATCGGCGACGGACGAATTTCCGCCACGCCAATGCCCTTGCCCGATTGTCATGTCGGCGCCCTCTGACATCGCCGGGCTAGATGAGCGCGGCGTGCGCGGGCCCGCGCGTCTCAAGCGGCGGCCAGAGTTTCTTGCCGTTGCCAGCAAGGGCCGTAAAATGCACATGCCTGGCGTGATCGTGCAGGCTTTGCGGCACGATGAGCCGGGGCGCGTTGCCCGGGAAAATGAGCAAGAACCTGATAAGCTGGCGTGCGACCAGCCGCCGCGGGCACGCATCGGCTTCACGGCCACCCGCAAGATCGGCAACGCGGTGACGCGCAACCGCGCGCGCCGGCGGTTGCGTGAAGCGGCGCGGCTAGTTTTCGCCGAGCATCCGGTCGTTGGCACCGACTTCGTGCTGATCGCACGCAAGGAAACGCCACGGCGCCGTTTCGCCCTGCTTCGCGCCGAGCTTTTGGAGGCGATCGGCCGATTGGCGCCGCGATGACCGGCGGCCTGTCACAGCGCACGCCGCGCCCAGCCCCGCTCTCGACGCTGGCTACCGCCATCGCGAGCGTCATCGCCAGCGGCCTGATCGCCTTCGTGCGGCTCTATCAATGGCTGCTGCGCCCGCTGATCGGGGGGCATTGCCGCTATCACCCGAGCTGTAGTGCCTATGCCATCGAGGCCCTGCAAACGCACGGCCCCTGGCGCGGCGGTGGCCTCGCCCTTTGGCGCATTCTCCGCTGTAATCCGTGGATGCCGGGCGGGATCGACCCGGTGCCGCCGCGCGCAACCGCTAGCCGCCGGACCGTTTGATCATGGAACAACGCCGCCTGCTTCTCGCGATCGCGCTCTCGATCGCGATTCTCTTTGGGTTTCAAGCGCTTTACAAGCGCGTGGCACCGCCTCCGCCCGCGCCCACCGCCGAGGAGAGCGCGCCCACGTCTGCCCTCCCCGCCCATGCGCCCGCCCATGCGATGGGCGAGGCCGGCGCGAGCGATGGTGCCCCCGATGCCGGCCCGCGCCTTACCATCAGCGCGCCACGCGTGGCCGGCAGCCTTGGCCTTGCCGGCGCGCGGCTCGATGATCTGGTGTTGCGCGACTATCACGAGACGATCGCCCCCCATTCGCCGCTGGTGCAACTTCTCGCCCGCCCGGGAAGCGGCGCCGGCTATTACGTGCAATTCGGCTGGAGCGCACCTGCGGGGACGACGCTGCCGCTTCCCGACAACACTACCCTTTGGACCGCCTCCGCCCCCACCCTGACGCCAGCGGCGCCGGTCACGCTGTCGTGGGATAATGGCGCGGGCCTGCGCTTTGCGATCACGCTCTCGGTGGATGATAATTATATGTTCACCGCCCGCCAGAGTGTCACCAATACAACGGCAACCCCGGTTGCCCTGTTTCCCTGGGCGCGGATCCGCCGCGACCACACGCCGCCGACATCCGGCTATTATATCCTCCACGAGGGCCTGCTCGGCGTCATCGGCGGCCGTTTGCAGGAATTGACCTACGCCAAGGCGAAAAGCGCCGGCGAACGCACAGATGGCCTTGCCTATCAGGCGACCGCGCCGGGCGGCTGGGCTGGCATCACCGACAAATACTGGCTGACCGCCCTGATCCCGGCGCAAACGAGCGATGAGAGCGTCGCCTTCCGCGACGTCAAGCGCGGCGACGACATGGGCTACCAGGTCGATTTCACCCCAGCGACCCCACAAACCATCGCCCCCGGCGCCGAGATGGCGACGGTGACGCATCTCTTCGCCGGCGCGAAAGAGGTGCATCTCCTCGACCATTACGAGCGGCTTTTGGGGATCCCGAGTTTCGACAAAGCGGTCGATTTCGGCTGGTTCTATTTCCTCACCAAACCGTTTTTCTACGCGATCGACTGGCTCTATCATTTGCTTGGCAATTTTGGCTTGGCGATCATGGCGTTTACCGTGTTCGTCAAGGCGCTGTTTTTCCCGCTCGCCAATAAATCCTATAAATCCATGGGGAAAATGCGTCTTCTTGGCCCAAAAATGCAGGCCATGCGTGAGCGCTACAAGGACGATCCGGCGCGCCAGCAGCAGGAGATGATGGCGCTCTACAAAGCCGAAGGCGTCAACCCGGCGAGCGGCTGCCTTCCCATGCTGATCCAGGTGCCGGTGTTCTTTTCGCTTTATAAGGTGATTTTCGTCACCATCGAGATGCGTCAGGCGCCATTTTTTGGCTGGATCCACGATCTCTCGGCGCCCGATCCGACCAATATTTTCAACCTGTTCGGCCTCATTCCGGTTGATCCGACGGCCATTTCGCCCTTCCTCCATCTCGGCGCCTGGCCGCTTCTGATGGGCGTCTCGATGTTCCTCCAGCAAAAGCTCAACCCGCCGCCGCCCGACCCCGTCCAGGCGCGCATGTTCCAATTCATGCCGGTGATCTTCACCTTCATGCTGGCGCGCTTTCCCGCGGGGCTGGTGATTTACTGGACATGGAACAATCTGCTGTCGATCGGGCAGCAATGGCTTATCATGCGCTCGACGCATCTCGGCCCAGATCGGGAAAAGAGGGATCGTGAGAAAAAAACCAAACCGGTGCGGACCTAACCTGGCCTCGCATGGACACGACCGAGGCAGAACGGGCAGCACTCGCCGCGGGCGAGAATTTATTCGCGGCCGAAAGCCGCTTCGTTCATGCCGCGCAAAGCCTCGCCCAGTTGCCGCCGCCCGGACTACCGGAAATTGCCTTCGCCGGGCGCTCGAATGTCGGCAAATCGTCGCTCGTCAATGCCTTGACCGGTCGCCGGCTGCTTGCGCGCGTCTCCGGCCGGCCAGGGCGCACCCAGCAGCTCAATTTCTTTGCCGTCGGCACGCGGCTGATGCTCGTTGACATGCCCGGCTATGGCTATGCCGAGGCGGCGAAGTCGGTGAAAGCCGATTGGCAGGGGCTCATGTTCGACTATCTGCGCGGCCGGCCAGGGCTTTACCGCGTGTTGCTGCTGCTCGATGCGCGGATCGAGACCAAACCCGCCGACGGCGCGGTGATGGCGCTTCTCGATCAGGCGGCGGTGAGCTTTCAGCTCGTGCTGACCAAAACCGATGCCGTCAAGCCGACGCAGGCGGCCGCGAAACTGGCCGAAGCGACGCGCCTAGCCCGCGCCCATACCGCCGCGCATCCAGACGTGATCGCAACCAGCGCAGAGACCGGCACCGGCATCCCGGCGCTGCGCGCGGCGATCGCCGCCCTCGCCCGCCCAGCGGGCTGAACCACCGGGCTGAACCGGCGAACTAAACCCGCGGCAAGACCGCGCGAGATTGACAGAGGCCGCCCCGGGCGATAGGCGCGCGGTTTGCAAAAAGGTGGAAACGAGCGATGCCTTATGCGTTCATTTTTCCCGGCCAGGGAAGCCAAAGCGTTGGCATGGGCCGCGATCTCGCGGAGAATTTCCCCGCGGCGCGCGAGCTGTTTCAAGAGGTGGACGACACGCTCGGCCAGAATCTCTCGCGGCTGATGTTCGAGGGGCCGGCCGAGACGCTGACACTCACCGAAAACGCGCAGCCGGCGCTGATGGCGGTCTCGCTCGCGACATTGCGCGTTCTGGAGCGCGAGGGCGGGTTTCGGCTCGCCGACCGCGTGGCCGCGGTCGCTGGGCATTCGCTCGGCGAATATAGCGCGCTCGCGGCCGCAAGCAGCCTCGAAATCGCGGCCGCGGCCAAGCTTTTGCGCTTGCGTGGCCAGGCGATGCAGCGTTGCGTTGCGCCCGGCGAAGGCGCGATGGCGGCGTTGCTTGGCGTTGACCTCGCCGAAGCCGAAGCGATTTGCGCCGCCGCGACGGAGGGGCCGCAGGGGCGCGAGGTGGTGCAGCCGGCGAACGACAATGGCGGCGGGCAAGTGGTGATTTCCGGCCACGCCAGCGCCATCGAGCGGGCGATCGCCGCGGTCAAGGGGCGCGGCAAGCGGGGAATGAAGCTTGCGGTCTCGGCGCCGTTTCATTGCGCCTTGATGGCGCCGGCGGCCGATGCGATGGCGGAGGCGCTCGCGCATGTGCCGCTGATGCCGCCCGTAGTGCCGCTGATCGCCAACGTCACCGCGACCAAGGCGACCGACCCCGCCGTCATTCGTGAGCTTCTCATTCGCCAGGTCACCGGCACGGTGCGCTGGCGCGAAAGCGTGCTGGCGATGCTCGCGCTCGGCGTCGATGGCTTCGTCGAACTGGGCGCGGGCAAAGTGCTGAGCGGTCTCGTTCGCCGCATCGCACCCGAGGGGACGGCGATCGACGCCGTCGGCTCGCCGGCCGAAATCGACGCCTTGCTGAAGCGGCTCTGAGGGCAACGAGATGTTCCGATTGGATGACAGGATTGCGCTGATCACCGGCGCCTCGGGCGGCATTGGTGCGGCGATCGCGCGCGCGCTTCACGCCCAGGGGGCGAAAGTCGTGCTTTCGGGGACCCGCGTTGCGGCGCTCGAGGCGCTTGCTGGCGAACTCGGCGCGCGGGCGTTCGTCGCGCCCGCCGATCTCGCCGAGCCCCTCGCCGCCGAAGGTCTGATCGCGGCGGCGGAAGCGGCGGCGGGGCCGGTTGATATCCTGGTCAATAATGCCGGCCTCACCCGCGATGGGCTTGCGCTGCGCATGAAGGATGCCGATTGGCAGGCGGTCATCGAGGTCGATCTCGCCGCGCCGTTCCGCCTCGCCCGCGCCGCGCTCAAGGGCATGCTGCGCCGGCGAATGGGACGGATCATCAGCATTTCCAGCATTGTCGGTGCGACCGGCAATGCCGGCCAGGCCAATTACGCCGCCGCCAAGGCTGGTCTCGTCGGCATGAGCAAGGCGCTAGCCCAGGAAGTTGCCTCGCGCGGGGTCACTGTCAATGTCGTCGCCCCAGGGTTCATCGAAACCGCGATGACCGAGGTTTTGCCCGAGACGCAGCGCACGGCGCTGGCTCAGCGCATCCCGCTCGGGCGCCTCGGCCAGCCGGACGATATCGCCGGGGCCGTGGTCTATCTCGCCTCCGACGAAGCCGCCTGGGTCACCGGGGCGACGCTGCACGTCAATGGCGGCATGGCGATGCTGTGAAGGGGCAAAAATCCCGCGCACCGTGTTGGCGTCACCTCGCAAACCGTGCTAAGCGCGCGAAAGATTCATCGGGCCGGCGGCCATGGCGTGCCACGGGCGGGTGATCATGCAACCGCGTCAGCCGGGCGCGGCTGGTAACGCCGGCATTTAGGAGTTGAGGAACTAATGAGCGAAATCGCCGAAAAGGTGAAGAAAATCGTCGTTGAACATCTTGGCGTCGAGGAGTCGAAAGTGACGGTCGATGCGTCCTTCATCGACGATCTCGGCGCCGACAGTCTCGACACGGTCGAGCTGGTGATGGCCTTCGAGGAGGCATTTGGCGTCGAGATTCCAGAAGACGCGGCTGAAAAAATCAGCACCGTGAAGGACGCCATCGAATATATCGAGAAGCAGAAGGCGGCCTGACGTGGCGTTAAGGGCGGGATGAGCGGGCAATGAGGCATGGGCGCCGCGTGGTCGTCACCGGGATGGGCATCGCCTGCCCGCTCGGTGTCGGGGTCGAACCGGTTTGGCGGCGGCTGATCGCTGGCGAATCGGGCATCGCGCCCATTCACTCGTTCGATGTCGCCGATCTGCCGGCGAAAATCGCGGGGCAGGTGCCGGAAGGCCCGCGCGCCGAGGGCAAGCTCGACGTCGCGGAGTGGATCCCGCCGAAAGACCACAAAAAAATGGACCGCTTCATCCAGCTCGGCCTGGTCGCCGCGACCGAGGCGATCGAGGATTGCGGCTGGCAGCCCGAAACCGAAGCGGAAAGCTGCGCCGCGGGGGTGATGATCGGCGCTGGGATCGGCGGGCTGCAATCGATCTATGAAGGGTCGGTGCAGGTCCATGAGGGGCGGGCGCGGCGTTTGTCGCCGTTTTTCATCCCTTCGGCGCTGATCAACCTCGTCTCTGGCCATGTCTCGATCAAATATCGCCTCAAGGGCCCCAATCATTCCGCCGTCACCGCCTGCGCGACCGGCGTGCATGCGATCGGCGATGCCGCGCGCTTGATCGCCTATGGCGATGCCGAGGTGATGCTCGCCGGTGGCGCCGAGGCGGCGGTATGCCTGCTTGGCATCGCCGGATTCTGTGCCTCGCGCGCGCTTTCCACGGGCTTCAACGATCAGCCGGGGCGTGCCTCGCGCCCATGGGACAAAGACCGCGACGGGTTCGTCATGGGCGAGGGCGCGGGGGTGCTGGTGCTCGAGGATTACGAGCACGCACGCCAGCGTGGCGCCAAAATCCATGCCGAGATCCTCGGCTATGGCCTCTCGGGCGACGCGCATCACATTACCGCCCCCGCCGAGGGCCACGAGGGCGCCTTCCGTGCCATGCACAACGCCATGCGCGATGCCGGGATCGGCCCGGAAGATATCCATTACATCAACGCCCACGGCACTTCGACGCCGCTCGGCGATGACCTCGAACTCGAAGCGGTAGAACGTTTGCTCGGCGATGCCGCATCCAAGGTCGCGATGTCCTCCACCAAATCGGCGATCGGCCATCTGCTCGGCGCGGCGGGCGCGGTGGAGGCGATATTCTCGATCCTCGCGATCCGCGATCGCGTCGCACCGCCGACCCTCAATCTCGACGCGCCGAGCAGGGCGAGCGCGATCGACCGGGTGGCGAAGAGCGCGCAGGAGAGACCGATTCGCATTGCTCTTTCCAATAGTTTTGGTTTTGGCGGCACCAACGCCAGCATCATCTTCCGCGCCGCCCCCTGAGCCGAACCCAAAGCGGCGCTGGCTCGCGCGGGTCTTCTGGGCGGCGCTCATTGCCAATGCGTTGGTGGGCGGCGGGCGCGAGCTCGCCATCCGCCTTCTCGACTGGCCGGGACCGCTCGCCGAGGCGCGCGACATCGCGGTGCCGCGCGGCGGCAGCGCCGAGGTCGCGCGTGCGCTCGCGAGCGCCGGGGTGGTTTCGGATGCGCGGCTGTTTCGCCTGGCGCTGCTGTTGGATCGCGGCGGCGTGCTCCGTGCCGGCGAATTCGCCTTTCCAGCCCATGCCAGTTTGCGCATGGTGATCACCATCCTGCGGCAGGCGCCCGCGGTCGAGCACCGCGTGACGATCCCGGAAGGCCTCACCGCGGCCGAAATCACTGCCTTGCTCGCGCGCACCGATGCCCTCGCCGGCGCCGCACCCGCGCCGCTCGACGAGGGGGCGGTGCTGCCGCAAACCTACGCCTTTCCGCGCGGCCTCTCGCGCGGGGCTTTGATCGCGCGGGCGGAAGCGGCGATGCGCGAAACCCTCGCCCGCGCCTGGGCGAGCCGCGCCGCCGATCTGCCGCTCGCAAGCCCGGCGCAGGCGCTCATCCTCGCCAGCATCGTCGAGCACGAAACCGCGCGCCCCGAGGAGCGGCCGATAGTCGCTGCGGTGTTTCTCAACCGCTTGCGCCAGGGGATGCGGCTGCAAGCCGACTCGACCGTGGTCTATGCGGTGAGCGGGGGAAAAAGCAGCCTTGCACGCAAGTTGACCCGCGCCGACCTTGCCATCGCGAGCCCCTATAACACCTATCATGTACAGGGCTTGCCGCCAGGGCCGATCGACAGCCCAGGGATCGCGGCCATTCTCGCGGTGTTGCATCCAGCGGCGAGTGACGCGCTCTATTTCGTCGCCGACGGCACTGGCGGACATGTCTTCGCCCGCACTCTGGACGAGCACAACCGCAATGTCGCACAGTGGCGGGCACGCGAAAGCCCATGACGACGGGCAATAGGTGAGGCAAGGAAGCCATGGACGACAACGAATTCGATCGCCAGCTGCTCGCGGAAGCCTTCGCCGCGATCGCCACCGAAGGCTGGCGCCGCTTTAGCATCGTGGGTGCGGCGCGGGCGGCTGGCTTGCCGCTGGAGCGCGCGCGGCTTCGCTTTCCGCGCAAGAGCTTCGTCTTGATCCGTTTTGGCCGCCTCGCCGATGCCGCGGCGCTGGCCGGCGCGCCGGAGGAAGGCACCGTGCGCGACCGGCTGTTTGAGATGCTGATGCGGCGCTTCGATGTCTTGCAGGCCCATCGCGCCGGGGTGAGCGCCTTGCTGCGCCACCTTCCCTTTGATCCGCCGCTTGCTGGCATGCTCGGCTGCGCCAACTTCGCCAGCATGCGCTGGCTTTTGGAAGCGGCGGGCGTTTCGGCGCGCGGCCCGCTCGGGCGGCTCCGGACCAAGGGGCTGGTTGGCGTCTGGCTATGGGCGGTGCGGGCATGGATGCGTGATGAGAGCAGCGATCTCTCGGCCACCATGGCGGCGCTCGATAACGCGCTGGCACGCGCCGAACGCGCGACGAGCTGGCTTCCGGATGGTCGCGCGCACAGCACCCCGGCTTCCTATCCCGCCGAGCCGGTGCCCGAGGGGGCGCCGGGGGACGCGTTGGCTCCCTCGTCATCACCCGAGGCGTCATCATCCGAATCGCCATCACCGGGCGGGGCACCACCGCGCGGAGACGAACCCGGCCCCGGCCCGATCGGCCCGGCGCCCTGACCGCTCGGCTGGCTTATGGCCAGGTGCGGGTGCGATAGGCCTCTTGTTCGGGGGTGAGCTGCGTCGGCGCATCGGCGACGCCCGGCGGCGGATTGGGCAGAACGGCGGGGCTGGTCCAGCAATTCACGTCGCCGAGCGTGTGGGTGCAATAGGGCGGCAGCGGCAAAGGCGGATCGACGGGGCGGCAATAGCTTTCGCCGCGATCGAGGCGGACGACGGAGCAATCCTTCCCCGTCAGGCCCGACCATACGACATCGAACATGTCGCGTTTGAATGCCATGACACTGACGAGATCCGCGCCCGCGACGGCTGCCACCGGCTCCGTCCACGGGGCACCGCAACCGGCGGGGAGCAAACAGACCAGAAGGATCGCAAGACGGCGCATAAGGCGGCATTCTCGCGCGAGAAGATGAAGAGAGTCTTGCCAAGCGCGCGGGTCTCGCCGTTTGCCGACCTGTCCTGGCCCGGCTATGGTCCGCCCCGGCGTTTGAGCTGGAGTGGGGCGCGTGTCTGATATTTTTCACGAAGTCGATGAGGAATTGCGGGCCGAGCGGGCCAAGCGCCTGCTGTTGCGTTATGGCGGATGGCTGATCGCCGCCGCCCTCGCCGTCATCGCCGCGACCGGCGCTTATGAATATCGCCAATGGCGCCAGCGCCAGGCGGATGAAAAACTCGCCGCGATCTATCTCGAGGCGATGCATGCGGCGACCGCGACGCCACCGGATAGCAAACGCGCAACCGAGGGGTTCGCGACCGTGATTGCCGAGGGCGGCGCGCAAGGCCGGGCCGGCTATCGCGATCTCGCCTCCCTGCAGCAAGCGGCGCTGGAGGCGGCGGCAGGCCATTTGCCGGCGGCGATCACGATTTGGGACCGCCTGGCGAGCGCGCCCGATACCCCTCCCCTGCTCGCCCGTCTCGCCGCCTTGCTCTCAGTGCAGCATCAGCTCGATAGCGGCGATCCAGCGATGCTCGCAAGCCGCGTCGCCGCGCTCGAGACGGCGGATGATCCCTATCGCCCGCTCGCGTCAGAGATGCGCGCCCTTCTCGACCTCCGCCTCGGCAAAAAGGGTGAGGCGAAGCAGATCCTGACTACCCTCTCGCGCGACGAAGCGGCGCCACCGGGGCTTCGCCAACGCGCCGGCGCCGTGCTGATCGAACTGGGCGGGTAAATGTCGTTACGATTTTCGCGCCTCACCCGCCGGAGCGCGCTTCTCGGGCCGCTTGCCTTGCTCTCCGGCTGCGGCGACTGGTTCGATTGGGATAGCGTCCTCAGTACGCCCAAACACCCGCTCGAGGGCAAGCGCGAGGATGTGATACACTCCGCGCACGGCCTCGTCGTGACGAGCGGGGTGGCCAAGGTCACCTTGCCACCACCAGTCGTCAATGTCGCCTGGCCGCAAGACGGCGGCAATCCCGCGCATCTGATGGGGCATTTGCGCGTTGGTGAGCGCATCAACGATGCCTGGCGGGTCGCGATCGGCACCGGCGGCGGCTTTCGGCGCCAGATCACCGCGAGCCCGGTCATCGCCGACGGGGTGATCTTCACCATGGATAGCGAGGCCGTGGTGGAGGCCTTCGATACCACCCGCGGCACCCGGCTCTGGCGCCTCGATACCCGCGCCAAGCAAGACCGCAGCACCAATATCGGCGGCGGGCTCGCGATCGATCATGGCGTGCTTTACGCGGCAACCGGCCGCGGCGATCTCATCGCCATTGATCCCGCGAAAGGCACCGAGCGCTGGCGCCAATCGCTCGCGATGCCGATCCGCTCGGCGCCGACGATCGCCGACGGGCGGATCTTCGCCGTCACCATCGACGACAAGATCTACGCCCTCAACGCCAATGGCGGCAAACAACTCTGGATGCACCCGGCGGCAACGGTGACGACGGCGGCACTCGGCCTGCCCGCGCCGGCCTATGCCCAGGGGCTGGTGATCGCCGGCTTCGGCTCGGGCGATCTCCTGGCGTTGCGCGCCGAGAGCGGCACCCTCGCCTGGAGCGATCAGATCACCGCCGGCGGGGCGCAAAACACGCTCGCCGACATCTCCTCGATCACCGCGATGCCGGTGGTCTCTGGCGATCACGTCTATGCCGCCGGCCTCGGCGGGCTCTTGGTCGCGATCGAAATCCATGTCGGGCGGCGGCTTTGGGAGCGCGAGGTGGCAAGCGGGCAAACGCCCTGGGTCGCCGGCGATTGGGTGTTCCTCGTCTCCGAGGATGCCGAGGTCGCGGCGATCCACCTGCCAGACGGTGACGTCGCCTGGGTGACGCCGCTGCCCCATTATAAAAATCCGAAAAAGCAAAAAGATCCGATCAGTTGGATCGGCCCGCTGCTGGTGAGCGACCGCCTGATCGTTGCCGGCAGCAACGGCCAGGTTCTTTCGCTCAGCCCCTATAGCGGGAAAATCCTCGGCGAGATCGCCCTCAAGAAAACCAATGTCGCGCTCGCGCCCATCGCCGCCGGCGGCACCGTGTACATGGTGACCAATGACGGCGCCATGCTGGCGATGCGTTAATGAGCGCTTTGCCGCGTATCGTCGTCATCGGGCGACCGAATGTCGGGAAATCCACCTTGTTCAACCGCCTGGTGGGAAGGCGTATCGCGCTGATCGCCGATCTTCCGGGCGTGACGCGCGATGCGCTCGAAGCGCCGGCGCGGCTCGGCGGTCGTGAGGTGACGCTCGTCGATACCGCTGGGCTGGAGGAATCGGCGCCAGACTCCCTCAGCGGGCGTATGCGCGCGGGCGCCGAAGCGGCGGTCGCGCGCGCGGATCTGGTTCTGCTCGTCGTTGATGCCCGCGCCGGGATCACCCCCGCGGATGCCCATTTCGCGGCGTGGCTCCGCCGCCAGGGGCGAAAGCTGCTTCTGGTCGCAAACAAGACCGAGGGCCGCTTTGCCAACGCGGAGGCGATGGAGGCCTTCCGCCTCGGCCTTGGGGCACCGATCGCGGTCTCAGCCGAGCACGGCGAGGGCATCGCCGATCTCATGCGCCGGATCAGCGAGGCGTTGCCAGCCGCCGACGCCGCCGAGGGTGATGCCGCGAGCGATCCGGAATCGCCACTCAGGCTTGCCATTCTCGGGCGACCAAATGCAGGAAAATCGACGCTAATAAACCGCTTGCTGGGCGAGGCGCGCCTACTCACCGGGCCCGAGCCCGGCCTCACGCGCGATGCTGTGCCCGTGCTGCTCCAAGATGACCTCGGCGCCATCCAACTCATCGATACCGCGGGGCTGCGGCGCCGGGCGCGGATCGAGGCAGCGCTGGAAAAACTCGCCGCTTCCGCCGCGATCGGCGCTCTCCGGCGGGCGGATGTGGTGGCGCTGGTGATCGACGCCGCCCTTGGCCTCCACGATCAGGATCTGCAAATTGCGAGACTGGCGGAGGAGGAAGGGCGGGCACTCGTCATCGTGCTCAACAAATGGGACGCGGTGGCCACGCCAGAGGCGACACGGCGCGCCATCGCCGATCGGCTGGAGACGAGCCTTGCGCAGCTCCGCGGGGTTGCAACCATTCCACTTTCGGCGGCGACGGGGGCCGGGCTCGCGCGCTTTTTGCCGGCGGTACGGCGGGCCTATGCGCTCTGGAACCGGCGTATCGGCACGAGCGAGATCAATCGCTGGCTCGAGGCGGCGCTGACACGCAACCCGCCGCCACTGCTCGATGGGCGGCGCCTCAAACTCCGCTACGCGACCCAGGCGAGCACGCGGCCACCGACCGTGGTCCTGTTTGGCGGCCGCGCCGATCGCCTGCCGGATTCCTACCGGCGCTATCTCATCAACAGCCTGCGTGAGACCTTCGACCTCCCCGGCACCCCTGTTCGCCTCGATCTCCGCGCAACGCGCAACCCCTATGACGGAAAACCCCGCGAAAACCGGGCTTGACCCGAGAAAGGCCGTTCTTTAGGCACGCTCTTGTTGTCCCGTTCGTCTAGAGGCCTAGGACACCAGCCTTTCACGTTGGTAACACGGGTTCGAATCCCGTACGGGACGCCATAACTTTTCAATGAGTTATCGCCGCTCGCGGGATGCCTCGGCGGCGCCATACGGTATAGATGCGGCATACACACCCCCGGACGGCGCCGAACGCAGCCGGATTATCACGATGACGTGATCTCATGGGCGAGGGCTGGCGCGGACGTGGCGCCCGCTTACGCGGCATCAGCGGCGCGCTCGGCAACCGCGAGATCATGGGCAACCTGCAAGTTCAGCCAGAAGCGGGGGGACGTGCCGAAGCGCCTCGCCAGCAAGAGCGCAGTCTCAGCGGTGATCGCCCGCTCGCCGCGCATGATCTCCGTGATGTGATCGGACGAGACGCCCAGATCACGGGCAAGCTGGCGCGCCGATAGGCCAAGCGGCGCCATGAATTCCTCTCGCAGCACCTCGCCGGGCGTCACCGGGGCAAGCTCACCCGGCTCGGTGCACAAACGCCTCGGCGATAGAGTCAACGCATGTAAATCGACAAGCTGGACGGCAAGATCGGCGGCGACTTTTACGACCAGTTCGCCGGCCAATGGCGCGAGGACCAAGCCCGCTGCCAACGCGAGATCGACCGCCACGAAACCGCCGAGCAGTCCTACATGGATGACGGGATCAGGATTCTCGAACTGGCCCAGAACGCCCAGCGCCTGTTCGCGCGCCAGGAACCGCGCCAGAAACGCCGCCTGCTCAATTTCGTGCTATCGAACTGTACCTGGGACGATGGAAAGGTCGCCCCGACCTTCCGCCAACCCTTTGATTTGTTGGCAGTAACCACCCAGGCGGCAAACACAGAAACGGCCACCGAAACGGTTACCGGCGGCCATTCCGAGATTTGGCTGGGGGACCTGGATTCGAACCAAGGCTGCCCGGGTCAGAGCCGGGAGTTCTACCGCTAAACTATCCCCCAAGGGCGCGTTGCGCTGCAGATCTCTCTATCATAGCGGCCGCGCCGACGGCAAGACGACGTGCGCCCCGTGTCAGGGGGTCGCGTTGGCTTGCGTGTTTTTGGTCGCGGCTCGCGTTTTCGCTTTGGTTTTGCCCGCCGGCGCCGCCGGGCAAAGCGTGAGCGAGATCGGCTGCGCAATCGCGAGCCCGGCCGCGAACTGGGGAAGGGTGGTGTTCGCGGGAAGCGCCATCACCTTGGTGAAAGTGCCGAGATTCTGTTCACAGAACCCGGTCCCTTGCTTCAACCCCTGTTCGGAGAGCGTATTGGCGAGCGATGTCGTGTAATCGTCGTGCTGCTTGCGCGCTGTGCGGCCATAGGCACGCGCGAAATAGGCATCGAGGATTTTATCTTGGCTCAATAACTCGCCCCGGTAGCGGGTAACGAAATCGTTGTATTTTTCCCGCGCGTCACAGGTGAGCGCAGTAATCATGAGGCGGCTTTTCAATGCCGCGACGTCGAACGCATCCTTGTCGGCCGGCCGTGCACAGGGCTCGGCGAGCACGAATGATGGCCAGAGCACGGCGCCGACGAGCACGCCGCGCCACATCCCCCTCCACCCGCGACGGTCTCTCACGCTCATCGCACGCACTCCATCTCATTAACACTCATGTCAACGGCTCACTATCAGGGGCGCACACGCACTCAATGCAGCGGCGCAAAGCCGAGGAACCCGGCCTCTGGATTAGGCGTGCCGGCAAAAGCGGCCGGCGAGACGCCGCCGATCAGGCCAGCGCCGCTCGCGGCGGCAAGATGCGCAATAGCGCGCGGCGCAGGTGTGGCCTCGGGCAGCCGCGCGAGGGCCGATTCCTTGGCTTCGGCACGGCTCTGGATCGACACATCCGCGGCCTCCTCCGCGCTCAGCCCACCGCCCCCCGACGAGCCGCGCATCGAGAGCAAGGTGAAGGCGATCGCATGCCAGCCGAGATCGACCGCGAGTTCGAGCGGCGTCTCGCCAAGCACGTCATGCGCGTCGATCTGCGCCCCTCGTCCCAAAGCGTCGCGCACCCCCTGCTGGTCGCCGCGTTCGATGGCGTCGAACAAGGCGTCATTGGGCGACATCTCGGCCGCGACCTTGGTCGCCGGAGCGACCGAATCGTTCGTAGAAATGGCACCCGGCAGCGCCGGAGCCAAGGCTGGCGCTTCCTTGTCACTCGCGTTCGATCCGGCGGGGCCGGCGCCCGGCGCGCCACCGCCGCCACCGCCCGCACCGCCAAGGCCCGGGGTCGCCACCTGCGCCAAGGAAGGGCCGGCCGAGACCATGGCTGCGCCGGAGAGAAGCGTGAACAAAGCCGCGATCCGCAAGCGGCGCCTGTGGGATCGTGGCTGATGAAATGCGTCTGCAAGCATCGAGCCCTCCCTTTCGGTCAATTCAGCCACCAAAACCCGGCATTGAGATAGGTCGCATAAAACACCCAGCCCGCATAAGGCGCCATCAGCCAGGTGGCAAGCCGATCGATGCGCGAGAAGGCGAACATAGTCGCGCCGATCATGACGATCAGCACGACAAGCACGAGAAGCCCGGCAAGCGGGCTTTGCAACCCAAAAAAAGCGGGCGTCCAAAGGGCATTGCAGAGCAACTGCCAACCCCAGAGGCTGAGTGCTGCGGCCCGCCGGCGGATGAGAAAACGCGGCTCGCGCCAGACCCGCCAGCCAGCGACGCCGATCAGCACGTAAAGCACCGTCCATACAGGCGGAAAAACCTGGTTGGGTGGGGTTCCCGGCGGGCGGGTCAGCGATGGATACCAGTCATGGATGGAAATTTCCGTGATCGCGCCGGACGCGCCGCCAACGAGCAGACAAAGCCCAACGAAGCCGACAAGCGCGAGCAGCGCCGTCCACGGTGGCGAGGCGCCAGGGGATGTGCCACGCTCAGGGAAATCGACGTTCTGGAAGACACGACCCTCCCTGTTCTCGATGCTGCCCGCAGCCGCCGCTCATCGGCCTTCTTCCCGCCAGGCGATGAGCATGAGCGCGAGAATGATCGACAAAGCGGCCGGGTTAGGCAAGAGCGGCAGCGCCGCAATCCCGGTCACGATATGGGCGTGATTGCGGCGCAAACCAATCCAATGCGCGCCGGCTTGGCTCGCCGCGGGCTCGGTGCGGTGAAGCGCCGGCGCGCCCGCCGGGTCGAGCCAATGGATGCTGCCGCCGCTCGCCGCAACCAGCGGCGCGAGCTTGGTCGCGGTGGCGCGGAGATCGGCCATTTCCAGCGGATCACCGCCGTTGGCCGCGGCGAAAGCGGTGCGCCCGCCTTCCTCGGCCCGCCAGACGCCGGGCGCGCTCGCCGGCAGCGTCGCCTGCGTGCGCCCCGGCGCAACCTCGGTGAGCGCGACCTCCACCGTCTTGCCTTTAGGATCGGTCACTCTGACGACGCCGGGCAGATGGGCGGCGAGGCTGCGGCTTTCAATGACCAGGCGCCCGTCGGTGATACGCGCCGAGAGCGAATTTTCCTCGAGCTCAGGCTCCTTCATCAGCCAATGCGCGACCCGCCGCAGCAATTCCGCCTGCGGCCCGCCGCCTTGATGGCCGCGCGACCAGAGCCAGATCTGATCGGAGAGCAACAGCGCGACCCGCCCCTTGCCAACATGATCGAGCAACAAAAGCGGCTGGCCGTCCGGCGTTTGCATGACCGTCTGGCCATGCACGTCGCTGACCGCGATATGGCGATACCACGACCCCCAACTGGGCGCCGCCCCCTCATGCCAGCCGGGAAGAGCGGCGGTCACCGGA
>JAJYXY010000046.1 GCA_021801465.1 Pseudomonadota bacterium | reverse complement strand
GCGCATATATTGGCGGTATTCCTGTGGATTTCCGGCATAATACTCAGCGTATTCCTTGGTGTTACCGCCTGTGCAAAAGGCGCGATCGCCGCTGCCGGTGAAGACCACGGCGACGACATCGCGCGCCACCGAGGCCGCGCGAAAGGCAAGGATCACGCCCTTCACCATCGCCGTCGTATAGGAATTGAGCTGACTTTGGTTGTCGAGAATGATCCAAGTGTTATAGAGCCCCTCGACCATCCTGCCGTCGGGGAGGCGCGCCGGGCGCTTTTCGACCCGCAGCCCCGGGAAGGAAATCTCTTCGGCCAGCGTATGCGAAGCCAGGGTCGCGGGCTTGGTGCGAGCGGCAACGGCAAGCGGGGTTTCAGCCATGGATCGGATTCCTCTCAGAAGGCGGGGACAAGAATGGCGCGACGCTTCAACGCGTGCGCGTGCGCTTTGGTGAATACCGCGTTGATCTCATCAAGCGGATGGTGTTCGATGAATGGCTTGAGCCGCACTTTGCCGGCAAGCACGAGGTCGAGAGCGGCGGGATAAAGTTCCGGCGGGCAGCCCCAGTTGCCGAGCGCGCGGGCATCGAACGCCATCAGATTGGAGAGCCTTATCTCCACCCGCGCCATCGTGAACCCGACCACGGCGAGTGTCGCGCCAGGAACAAGCAGGCCCCAGGCATTGCTTTGACCGGCGGCGGTGCCGGAGCATTCAAAAATTTTCCATTCCGTCTGCCGCAGGCCGCGCGCGGTCGCGAATGCGACGATCGCCGCCTTCTGGGCGCGCGGATCGAGCGCCCGCGCATCGAGCGTCAGGGCGGCGCCATAATGCCCGATCTCGTCGAGCTTGTTGGTATCGATGTCGATCGCAACGACGGTTGCACCGAAGGCGGCGGCGATCTGCGCGGCATAGCCGCCAACGCCGCCAATCCCAATGACGATCGCGAGATCTCCCGGCCCGACGCCGGCGCGGTGTACCGCCTGATAGGGTGTCGTTACCGCATCCGCGACCACGGAAACGTCGGCGAGCGCAAGGCCGGCGGCGGCGAGCCGGACGGGATCGACCGCGCAGAGGCCGCGCCCGGGCACGCGGATATGGCTCGCGAAGCCGCCATCGATGTCATTGCCTGGCATTTTCTGGCGCCGGCAGATGGTCGCAAGACCGCGCTGGCAAAGATCGCATTCTCCGCACGGGAGCACCGCCGGGATGATGACCGCCTGGCCGAGCCAGCGCTCTTCGCCGGCGCCGGCGGCGACCACACGGCCACTGATTTCATGGCCGAGCGCAAGCGGCGGCGCCTGATGGGTGCGCACGCCATCATAGACATAGCCGAGATCAGTATGGCAGACGCCACAGCCAGCAATCGCCACCACCACTTCGCCGGCGCCGGGAGGAAAGGGATCGAACCCGCGCCGAATGAAGGGCGCGGCTGGTTCGGTCATCAACCATTGGTAAGCCGTCTCGGCCATCCCCGGATCTCCTCCGCCGTTATGGTCTTGCGGTGTCGATGAAGCCATCGCCAGCCCCATTCAAACCATATTTCCGCACCGGATTACCGAATATGCGGCAAGGCCTCGTTTGCCCCCGATGATCGCATCGCGCTTTGATCTAGATCAATGTCGCGTGCTTTTTTGTGCCGACAATGCGCGCTTGTAGAGGTCGGCTAATTCGGTAAAAACTTACTCTTTTCGGTAAAAAGACGGCCAACCGCCGACCTCGACGAGGAGTCTATGAAGCCGCGGTCCTAAACTCATTCGATCGAACCGGGGCCTGTTCCTCAAGAGCCGCTATTGCAAGGAGAAACGTCGATGAAAGACACCCTTCGCCCAGGTCTCTCACGCACCGAAACCAGGATCGTCGATCGGCCGCGCACGATCGATTTCATGGGCGAGGATCTGCGCATCTACGGCACCCCAGAGCTGCTGCGCGATATCGAATTCACCTGCCGCAACTTGCTTTTGGCACATTGTGACGTCGGCGAGGATTCGGTCGGCGTCAGCGCCGCATTCGACCATTCCGCAGCCACGCCGCTCGGCATGGAGGTCCGCATCACCGCGACCATCGCCGGGATCGAGGGCCGCCGCGTCGTGCTCGATATCGTCGCCTTCGACGCGATCGAGGAAATCGCCCGCGGCCAGCACACCCGCTTCATCGTCGATATGGCGAAATCGAAGCAACGCTTGGCCGCGAAAATCGCGAAAGCGCACATGGCCGGCGCGGCGGAACATTGAGCCGTTGCGCGGAAGCCGTTCTGAGGGAGGGACAGGTGATGGGCCTCGCCGACAACAGCATTGCCTTTCGTCGTGACCTTTGCGATGGCCGCAGCGATCCCGCACGCGCCGCGCCGCACGTCCTCCGGGTCCGCGATGACTATCGCTTTCAGCCGGCGATCGAGACGATGTCGCGCGATGCGCTGGCCGCCTTGCAGTGGGAGCGGCTGCGCGCGGTGCTGCGGCGGACCTATGACCGCGTCGCCCCATACCGGGCGAAATGCCAGGCGGCGGGGGTGCGGCCGGAGGATCTTCGCGGGCTCGACGATCTCGCCCGCTTCCCCTTCAGCCTGAAAACCGATCTCCGCGATGCCTATCCGTTCGGTCTTTTCGCCGTGCCGCGCGCCGATGTGTTGCGGCTGCATGCCTCTTCGGGCACCACCGGGCGGCCCACCGTGGTCGGCTATACCAGCGGCGATCTCGATCTCTGGGCCGAGTTGGTCGCCCGTTCCCTCGCCACCGCCGGGGCGCGGCCGGGCGATGTCATCCACAACGCCTACGGCTATGGCCTATTCACCGGCGGGCTCGGCTTTCACGGCGGCGCCGAGCGCCTGGGCGCCACCGTGGTGCCGGCTTCCGGCGGCGGCACCGAACGGCAGGTTACGCTGCTTCGCGATTTCGCCGCCACCGTGCTGTGCGCAACGCCATCCTACGCCCTCAACCTCGCCGAAGTCGCCGAACGCGACGGCATCGATCTCCGCGCCGGGCCGCTGCGGCTAGGCCTGTTCGGCGCCGAGCCGTGGTCGGAGGGGATGCGCGCCGAACTCTCGGCGCGGCTCGGGATCGTCGCGCGCGATGTCTATGGTTTGTCGGAAGTGCTGGGTCCAGGCGTCGCGGTCGAGTGTGAAGCCGGCGCTGGCCTCCATGGCTGGGAGGATCATTTCTTATTCGAGACCGTGGATCCCGAGACCGGCGCGTCCCTGCCGCCCGGGACGCCGGGAGAGCTGGTGATCACCACGCTCACCAAAGAGGCGCTACCGATGCTGCGCTATCGCACCCGCGACATCACCCGCCTCGATGTCACACCCTGCGCTTGCGGGCGGACGCATGCGCGGATCATGCGCATCACCGGGCGCAGCGACGACATGCTGATCATCCGCGGCGTCAACCTCTATCCGAGCCAGGTCGAGGCGGCCTTGGTCGGCGTCGCCGGCGCGAGCCCGCATTATCAACTCGTCGTTGAGCACAAGGGCGTGATGGATACGCTGACGGTGCGGGTGGAAGCCGATCCGTGCCTCGATCCCGCCGGCTATGCGGCGCTCGCGCGCGAGATTGCGCACCGGATCAAATCGCTGATCGGCGTCAGCGCGACGATCGCGGTCGAGGCGCCGACCACGCTGCCGCGCTCGGAGGGCAAGGCTGCGCGGGTGCGCGATCTCCGGCCCGCGCCGTAAGGGAGCGAAGATGATGTCCACGTCAGCGAAAAAAGACGTCCGTGCGGTGCCGAGCTATTGCTACAATTGCGTCGCCGGCCCCGATTTGATGACGGTACGCGTCGAAAACGGCGTGGCAACGCGCATCGAGCCCTGCCACCAAGCGGCAGCGATCCATCCCGGCCTCGGCCGGGTCTGCGTCAAGGCGTTTGGTCTGGTGCAAAAGACCTATAATCCGCACCGCGTGCTGACCCCGATGAAGCGCACCAATCCGCGCAAGGGCCGCGACGAAGATCCCGGCTTCGTTCCGATTTCCTGGGATGAGGCGCTCGATACCATCGCCGCCCGGCTCCGCGACATTCGCGCGCGCGGCTTGCTGAACGAGGCGGGTTTGCCACGCGTCGCAGCCACCTTCGGCCATGGCGGCACGCCGCAGAGTTATATGGGCACGTTCCCCGCCTTTCTCTCCGCTTGGGGCGCGATCGATTACAGTTTCGGCTCCGGTCAAGGCGTCAAATGCGTCCATTCCGAGCATCTCTATGGCGAGTTCTGGCATCGCGGCTTCACTGTCGCCGCCGATACCGTGCATACCCGCTATATCATCTCGTGCGGCGCCAATGTCGAAGTCTCGGGCGGCGTCTGCGCGGTGCGGCGCCACGCCGATGCCCGCATCCGGGGCGTCAAGCGGGTGCAGGTCGAGCCGCATCTCTCGCCGACCGCCGCCTGTTCGGCCGAATGGGTGCCGATCAAGCCGAAAACCGATGCCGCTTTCCTGTTCGCCCTCATCCATGAAATTTTGTTCGCGCATCCGCGAAGCCGGCTCGATCTCGCCTTTCTCCGCGATCGCACCGCCTCGCCCTATCTGGTCGGCGAAGATGGCTATTATCTGCGCGATCCGCTGAGCCTCAAACCATTGTTGTGGGATGAGATCAGCGCCCAAGCGGTGCCGTTCGACACGGAAGGCGCGCAGCCGGCGCTGGAGGGGCGCTTCACCGTCGCCGACGCGGTGACACGCGGCCCCGACGACGACATACGCCCGCGGCCCGATGCCGCCGCCCGCACCGCTTTTGCCACCATGGTCGACGCCATGGCCCCTTATACCCCAGACTGGGCCGCCGCGGTGTGCGACATCCCAGCGGCGACCATTCGCCGCATCGCCGCCGAGTTCCTCGACCATGCCTCGATCGGCGAGACCATCGAGATCGATGGCGCGACGCTGCCATTCCGCCCCGTCGCCGTGACCCTCGGGAAAACCGTCAATAACGGCTGGGGCGCCTATGAATGCTGCTGGGCGCGCACCATGCTGGCGGTGCTGGTTGGGGCGCTGGAAGTGCCGGGCGGCACGCTGGGGACGACGGTGCGGCTCAACCGGCCGCATGAGAACCGCCTGAAAAGCGTCGAGCCCGGCGAAGACGGTTTCATGGTGGCGCACTTCAACCCGACCGGGCAGAAAGACTGGCAAGCGACGCCAACCGGGCGCAACGCCCATCGCACGCTGGTGCCGATCGTCGGCAATTCGCCCTGGGCGCAGGCGCTCGGCCCGACCCATCTCAGCTGGATGTTCTCTCGCGAGGCCCCGAAAGAATGGCCACAGCCGGAATTGCCGGAGATCTGGTTCGCTTTTCGCACCAATCCCGCCATCTCGTTCTGGGATACCGCGGAGATCGGCCGGGCGATGGCGCGCATGCCGTTCATCGTCGCCTTTGCCTATACTTTCGATGAAACCAACCACATGGCCGATATTCTGCTGCCCGAGGCGGGCGACCTCGAAAGCACCCAGGTGATCCGGATCGGCGGCACCAAGTTCGTCGAGCAGCACTGGGCCCATCACGGCATTGCGTTGCGCGCCCCGGCGATCGCGCCACGCGGCGAGGCGCGTGATTTCACCTGGATCTCGACCGAGCTTGCCTATCGCACCGGGCTCATCGAACGCTACAATGCCGCCCTCAATCGCGGCGCCGCCGGCGTCCCGCTCGCGGGCG
>JAJYXY010000265.1 GCA_021801465.1 Pseudomonadota bacterium | reverse complement strand
TACGCTCGACCGGCATCAGCAAACCCGTGCAATAAGCCCCTCAGCGGCTCCGCCCGATCCACATGTCCCAGCACGCCGGCCAGACTCTCGATATATCGCGCAAAACGCGCTTCGCTCTCCATCGCCACCAACTCCGCCAAAATGTGAATCAGCAGAATATCAGAGCTTCACGCCGAGCGAATCTGTAAAATGAATTCGTGACTCAGTAGAACTATAGCCGGTGCGGGGTCAGACGCAAGCTTAGTCGCGAAAGGGAAAAACCGCTACCGTCCATTCGGTTTGCTGTAACCGCCGCGGTCAACGGATCGGAACCCAGGGCCGCCGTGGAGCACGGCGGGCCCGTCCGGCTTCCGTCAGATCGCGTCCCGCAGTTCCTTCGCGGCTCGGAAGGTGATTTTCCTCCCGGCTTTGATCTGGATCGCCTCTCCGGTCGCCGGATTGCGTCCCATGCGCGGCGGGCGATTTTTGACCTCAAGGATGCCGAGACCGCCGATCCTCAGGCGATCGCCCCGCTTGAGATGGCCGACCATGAGATCCACCAGGCTGGTAACCAGAAAATCGGCCTGCTTCTGGGCAAGATTTTGCTGATCGGCGAGCGCCGCGGCGAGGTGTTTCGCGGTAACGACCGGGGCCGCCTTTGCCGGTGTCGGCGCGGCGGCGGGCTTGCCCGGCGCGGCTTTGGGCGCCGCGGCCTTGACGGGGGGAGGGTTCTTGGATCCGGCCTTGGCCGGCGCTGTCTTCAGAGCCATGGGAGATCTCCAGCGAGGAGGGGGATCGCCGGCAAGGAAGCATAGCGGCCCTTTACGAACAAGGTGGTTCTCTATCGGAAACGGCCCGCCTGTGCTCGCCAAACCGCAAAGCACGCCGGCGCCGGGTAGCCCACCATCCGGCGCAAACGCAGGAACGGTCAGCGCAGGGACAGCGCGCTGAGCCGCCGATCATAGAACCTCGGCTTTCCGGCGGATTTCGACCCAGAGGATCCCCCAATCCGGCCCGAACGCCACGTGACGAACTCCGTGGCATCCGTCCGTATCGTAATCGTCCACTCGGGGATGCTTTTGGCTCAAGGCCGTGCGCTGACGCTTGCTGCCGGCGCGAATAGCGGCGCGGCGGCGGGATGGTGGCATTTCGGGCAATGCGCGGGGTGGCAGGCGCGGCAGAACGGCTTGCCGCATGCCGGGCAGGGCGCGAGCCCGGTTTGGGTGAGGAGATGGAGGGCCTCGTCGCAGACCAGGCGCGGCCGTTCGGTGGACAGGCTGGCGGCGCAAGGCGGGGTCTCCAGCCGTCGGGCGAGAGGGTTCCAGTCGAGGATGAATGCGCGCTCCGCCTTGCGACGGCGGAGTTGCACGGTAAACCGCGCGACCGGCATCACCAGCTCCAGCGTTTGCATCCAGGAGACGCTGACCCGGAGCGCGTATTGGCGGGCAAGATCGTCGCGTTTGGCGCGATATTCCTCGGCGATCGCCATCCGCCGCAGCCCTTCCCGGTGCCGCGCCGGATCGTCGGGGGCGAGCTGGGCCTCGCGGCGCACCGCCTCGCGATGCAGATCGTTGTGATAATCGTGGAGCCGCTCCTGGTCGCGCTCGAGACGGCGGCGGAGGGTTTTGAGGAAGGGCGCCAGCGCCACCTCGAGCCGCGGCATGATGGCGCGGGCAAGACTATCCTGCATCCGCGACGCTTCCCAGGCCGTTGGCAAAGCCTCCGCCGATGGCATCGGGGCATCGTCCTCGGCGCCGTCCAGCCACGGCATGACGCCGGCGAGGATCGCGTCCGGCAGGGCGCCGGTCGCGAGATTGAGGCCGAGCGAAACCAAGCCCTCGCGCTTTTCCTCCGAAACCGCGGCATAGCGGAAAACGAACAGAAGATAGCGCGTCCAGGCCGGCGCCACGCCGAGCAGACGGTGGGTGGCGTTGTCAAGTGCAAGTTCGTGGCCGAGCGCGCGCTCGGGCTCGGCGGGCAGGCGGAGTTCCGGGCAAAGTACCCGACGGAGCGTGCGGCCGCGCTGATCGAACAGACGGGCGAAGCGATCGAGCCAGTCGCTCTCGATCCCGACACGCAGCGCCCCCGCCGGCGGCGCCGCGCCGAAGCCAAGCTGCGTGAGTTCCGGTAGTGCGAGCGCGTCTCGCACCGGCTCCGGCGCGAGCACTTCGATCAGATCCGGCGCCACCGCCTCGACCAGCGCGCCGGCCTGGGTCAGAACTGCGCCGACAAACGTTCGCAGCCGGTCATTCTCCGGCGGGGCGGCGTCAGGCGGCATCGAGATCATCGCCGAACAGCGCCGAGTCCAGCGCCTTGACCTTGTCGTAGCTCCGCCGCGCGGCGAGCAATCGATCCTCGATCGCGGCAAAGGCGGCGGCGCGCTCGCCCTCGTTGGCCCGCAGCCAGGCGGCGAGAATTTGCGCCGAAAACTCCTCCTGCTCCTCGCGTTCGCCGAGGATCGCCCCGACCTCGCCCACCACCAGCTCGAACATGTTGATCTTTTCGTCGAGAATGCGCAGCACCGCGTCCTCGATAGTGTCGGCGGTGGTGAGGTTGAAGATGAACACCTCGCGCGTCTGGCCGATGCGGTCGATGCGCCCGATGCGCTGCTCGATCGCCATCGGGTTCCAGGGAATGTCGAAATTGATCAGCGTGTTGCAGAATTGCAGATTGCGTCCCTCGCCGCCCGATTCGCTGCACAGAAGCAACGGCACCGTCTCGCGGAACGCCGCCACCGCCCGGTCTTTTTCCAGCCCCGAGAGGCCGCCATCGAAGCGCGCGAAACGCAGCCCGGCGTCGGCGAAGCGTTTGGCGAGATGGCCGAGCGTGTCGCGATGATGCACGAACACTATCTTCTTTTCCGCCGGGTTCTGGCCGAGCAGGCGAAACAGCGCCGCCTCCTTGGCGCCGTCGCCGATTGCGCTGAACCGCTCGCCGAGTGCGCGCCAGCGATGATCCCCGGCATGGTGGGCAGCAAAGCGCGCCAACGTCGCCGCCGCCGCGGACGGCGAGGAGCCGGCGGCGGCGAGAAGATGCTGCGCCGCGAGCCGCGGCTGTCCCGCCGCCGTGGCCTCACGGGCGAGCGCGGTGAGCGCGCGATAGCTCTCGGCCTCGGCGGTGCCCGGGGTAACGCGCAGCGTCGTTGCGTGCCGGCGCGGCAGGTGCAACGCCAGCAGCGCCCTTGTGTTGCGCACCATCACGCCGCGCATGAGATCGCGCAGCCGCGCCCGGTTGGTCGGCTCGCGCGGCTTGCCGGGAACCATGTAGAGGGCTCGGAACTCCTTTGCCGTCTTGAAAATGCCAGGCTTGAGCAGCGTCAGCAGATTGTAGAGTTCGAGCAGGCTGTTTTGCACCGGGGTTGCCGATAGCAGCAGCAGAAAGCGCTTGCGCAAGGCATCGACCAGCCGATAACTGGCGCTCGCCTGATCGCGCAGGTGATGCGCCTCATCGACCACCACCACGTCATAGCTTAGCACCGCCAGGATCGCGGCGTGCTCCTTGCGCCGCGCCGTGGCGATCGAGGCAATCACCCGTGGCTGCCCCCAGAACCGCACCGGATCGGCACGCAGCAGCGGATCATGGCTGGTCGCGCAATCGAGGCCGAACTTGGCCGCCATCTCGTCCCGCCATTGCCCGACCAGCGCCGCCGGGGTGAGGATGAGGAGGCGCTCGGCCATGTCGCGGAGCGCGTATTCCTTGACGATCATGCCGGCCTCGATGGTCTTGCCGAGCCCGACCTCATCGGCGAGCAGCACCCGGCCGCGATACTGCTTGAGCACCTTGCGCACGGTCTCGATCTGATACCAGTGCGCCTCGACATCGCGCAACGCCGGCAAGGAGAGCAGCTCGTCGAAACCCTCGAACAGGCTGAGCCGGTTGAGTTCGGCGCGCAGGCGAAACCACGCCCGCGCCTCGTCTCCGGTTGCGGGCGGGGTGGCCAGGGAGGGGAGATCGGCCATCTCGAAGGCGATGTCTAGCGGCACCACCAGGCGCGGAAGATCGACGCGTTCCGGTGCCGGCGGCGGCGCGGGAAGTGGCTTGGATATCCGCGCTGGCGGCGGCGCTTTCGGGGGCGGGCGTGGCCGAGCGAAAGAAGCGGCGCGGGGCGCCCCCTGGGCGCGCGGGCGCCGGCTCCGGATGTCGCGCAAAGCTCCGGCGAGCCAGCCAAGCATGATGGGCGCGCCGATGAACCAGCGCGCGGCGGCGGCGTCATCGGCCAGGTCTTCGGCCTCCAGCAGGTGCCAGGCACGGGCGATCTGTCCTTGCTGTGCAAGCGCCAGGGCGCCGAGCAGGGTGACCGGTTTGCCCGCAACAAAACGCTTGGCGAAGCGCTTGAGAAACGTCTGCGCCCGCTCCGGCCGCCGGACGACGAGCGCCGCCAGGGCGGCCAGCAGCAGCACCTCCGGGTCGGTCGGCAGCGCACGCAGCGCCGCCTCCGCCTCGTCGAACAAGGAGGATTGATCCTCGGTGAAGGCAGCCTCCAGACGCGCGATCACCCGCCTGCGCTCGTCTTCGCCCGGCAGCGGTTCCGAGAGCGCGAGATCCCTCGCGCCCGCGAAGGGAGGTGCTGGCGGGCGCCTATTCGGGCTGATCGGGCGTTTCCTCCATAGCCGGCGGCGCCTCGACCGGGATTGCCTGGGGTTCGCGGCGGCGGCGGGCAGGCTTGGCCGGGGCGGCCTGGTGTGTCTCGATGCGGGCCGCGAGATCAGCCAGCGCGCGCTTCAGCTCGGCATGGCGGGTGCGCAGCGAGGCGATGTTGCGTTCGAGCTGGTCGATGCGCCCGGCGAGTTGCTCACGCCCCGCGCCGGTACTGGCGCGAACCGGTTTGGCCGCGGCTTTCGGGGTCCGCTTCGGTGCCGACGCCTTCACCGCGCCAGGCGCCGATTTCGCGGCCGCCCCCTTCCGGGCGCCAGTGCCCTTGCCGCCCCGCGCGGCGCTTCGTGGTGTCGTGGCACGTGCCATCTGTCGTTTCTCCTGACTTGTTTCGTGATTGCCGCGGATGCGCAAGCGTTTGACGGGCACGCGCAACGTCAGACACGCCTATCATTTTTCCATCAAGCGTAACAGCGTCAAGCCGACAGTACCGTCGCGAGTTGCCCGGCCATGCTCCATGATTTCTCTCGCCACAACGCGATCGTCAGATGCTTGCACCATCGACTTCACCAGAATACCGTAGACGAAATTCAAGAACCCAGGCCAGTTACGAACGACATGCCCATCAGCGGCGGCGGGGATGACAGCAAGCCGATCGCTAAGTCTCCTGTGGTGCCCTCAGCCCGCGAAGCGGGCTTCCGGCACGCTCCGGACGCCGAGACCGTAGATCGTGAACAACGCGCCGCACAGTACGCCATCGCCGGGGAAGCGCGGCAGTGGCGGCTTGGTCATCGAGGTGACGTATAGCACATCCAGGTCTGGCCTGCCGAACATTACGCTGGTGACTTTCTTCACCGGCATGTCAATCACGCGGTCCACGCTGCCATCAGGCCGGTTGGCCGACCGAGCTGGACCCGGAAAATGGGACCGGGGGCGTAGTTGGAAGAGTGCCGTTCTGTCGTGATAGACGGAGCGGATGATGACGACGAAGACGAGACGGAAGATTGATGCGGCGCTGAAGGCGAAGATTGCCTTGGAAGCGCTGCGCGAGCAG
>JAJYXY010000132.1 GCA_021801465.1 Pseudomonadota bacterium | reverse complement strand
AAGCAAAACGCGCGTCTTTCTCTGGCGTGCCCTCGAGCGGCGGGCCCGGCCGCCAGGTGACCACCTCCTCGATCTTGGCGGCGAGGGCGAAATCCTTGTCGGTAATACCTTTCGCGGAATGGGTGCAAAGCCGCACTTCGACCCAGGCGTAGGAGGCGGTGATGTCGGGATGATGCCAGGCGGCTTCGGCGAGATGGCCGACGGTGTTGATCACCATCAGCGTGCCCTTCCACGAATGGGTGCGAAAGGTGCGGCGAATCCAGTCTTTTTCATAACGCCAATGCGGCAAATCGCGCGCAAGACGCGCGCTGATGTCTGGCTCGGCATAGACGGTCTCGTCCATCCTGGTGTTCCTTGCCCCGAAAATGTCCGGCAGGTGCCCTTCCCATGGGCATCATCAATGTGGAATATGCGCCATCATGAGGTGCCAAGACAACCACCCGGTCAACAACCACCCGGTCAACAACCACCCGGTCAAACTGCCAGTTGCGAGCCGCTGATGGCCGCTCACGTTACCACGACCGCGCGGCTTCATCTGGGATTTTTCGATCTTGGCGCTGGGCCCGGCCGCCGTTTCGGAAGCCTTGGTCTCGCGCTTGACCGCCCGACGACGCGCATTTCGATCGAGCAAGCCGATCGGCCGATCGTGGAAGGGCACGAAGCAGAACGTGCCTTGCACTATCTCGCGATTTTGCAAGCGGCTCTCGGCCTGCCATCTCATCACGCGCTTTTCATCGAAGCGGCGATGCCGCCCCATGCCGGACTTGGATCGGGAACGCAGCTCGCGCTCGCGATCGGTGCCGGGCTGCGCGCGCTGCATCGGCTGCCTCCCGATCCGCGCCGGGATGCGGCGCTGCTTGGGCGGGGCGCGCGCTCTGGCATCGGCATCGCGCTCTTCGACGCCGGGGGGCTCGTCGTAGATGGCGGGCGTGGCGACGCCGCGCAACCGCCGCCGCTGCTCGCGCGGCTTCCCATCCCCGCCGATTGGCGGGTGATCTTGGTGCTCGATCGCGGGCGCGCCGGGCTTTCCGGTGCCGGCGAGATCGCCGCTTTCGCCGCGCTCCCAGCGATGGCCGAGCCGGTTTCGGCGAAACTCTGCCGGCTGGCGCTGATGGCGGCACTGCCGGCGCTGGCCGAAGATGACCTCGCGGCCTTTGGTGCGGCGATCACCCGCATGCAGGAAATTCTCGGCGATTATTTTGCCCCCGCCCAGGGTGGGCGCTTCACCAGCCCGGCGGTGGCGGCAGCGCTCGCGCGATTGGCGGCCGCTGGGGCGGTCGGTATCGGGCAAAGCTCCTGGGGGCCGAGCGGCTTTGCGTTTACGCGCGGCCACGCCTCGGCCGAGGCGCTCGCCGCGCAGGCAGCGGCGCCGGGGCTCGAAATCCATGTCTGTCGCGCACGGAACGAAGCCGCGACTGTCTCCATCGCCTGACCAAGGAACCCATCATGGCCGAAAAACATATTCTCCATCTTCTGAGCCCGCTCAAACACGCGAGCCCGTTTGACGTCCACATGGCGCTCGATGCCGGCTATGATGCGGTGTTGCCTTATACCGATGTCACGCTCGCGGATGTGACGCCGCTGGTGCAGGATGCGATCTTTTCGCGCCCGCCCAAGGCCGGGGTGCGCACCGGCATTTTCTTCGCCGGCAAGGACGCGCTGATGGCGCTCGACATGATGGCGGCGGCGAAGGCAGCGATGGTGCCGCCTTTCATCGTCTCGTTGTTCGCCGACCCCGCCGGTTCCTTCACCACCGCCGCGGCGATGGTGGCGCGGGCCGAAAAATTGCTCAAAACCGCCCATGGCGCCGAACTCGCCGGCCAGCGCGTCGCGATTTTTGGCGCAACCGGCGTGGTCGGCTTCGCCGCCGGCGTGATCGCCGCCCTGAACGGCGCGGCCGTCACCCTGGTCGGCCATGACGGCGCGGCGCGCGTCGAAAAAGCCGCGAGCGAAATCAGCCGGCGCTTTTCGGTGACCGTGGCCGCCGCCGATGGCAGTACGGAGGCGCGCAAATCCGCCCTCGTCGCCGATGCTGAGGTGGTATTTTGCGCCGCCAAGGCTGGGGTGCAGATTCTCTCGGCGCCGCAGATCGCGGTTGCGCAAAATTTGCTCGTTGCGGCTGACGTCAACGCCGTTCCGCCGGCCGGGATCGAAGGGCTCGACGTCATGGCCGATGGTGCCCCGCTCGGCGCCGCTCAGGCGCGCGGACTCGGCGCGCTTGCGATCGGCCAGACCAAATATCAGACCGAGTTCGGCCTGTTCCGGCGCATGATCGAAGCGGAAAAGCCGGTCGCCTTCGATTTCCGCGATGCGTTTGCCCTCGCCCGCGACCTCGTCGCGGCCTGAGTGCGGTTTCGGGGGCGGAAGAAATGGCCGATCGGCGCGGCACGCCGGCCTTAGTGGTCACCGGCCTTTCCGCTCGCGCGCTCGCCGCGGCGGCGCGGCGCGCCGGGTTCATCCCCTTGGCCGCCGATCTCTTCGCCGATCGTGACACGCGGGCGCTCGCGGCGGCGGCGCTCGCGGTCGCCGGCGATGGCGCGGGCGGGCTCGACCCGGCGGCGCTGGAGGCGGCGATCGACACGCTGCGCGCGACCGCGCGGCGAGAGGGGCTTGCGCTTCGCGGGATCGTCTATGCCAGTGGCTTTGAAGAGACGCCGGAGAGGTTGGCAAGGCTCGCGGCGCAGCTGCCCCTTCTCGGCAATCCGCCGGAGGTGGTGGCGCGGGTCAAGGCGCCGGCGCAGTTTGCCGCGCTCTGCCGCCACCACGCCATCCCGCACCCCGCGATAAGCGCGACGCCGGCACCCGCGGGGGCGTGGCTCGAAAAGCGCATTGGCGGCGCGGGTGGCGGCCATATTCGCGCGATCCCCGCCGGCACGCCGCCGCGCCCCTCCCACTATCTGCAAGCCCGCCGCGCCGGGCAGCCGGTCTCTGCCTTCTTCGTCGCCAATGGCCGCGAGGCGGTACCCGCCTTTTTCAGCGCGCAATGGCCCGACCCCGCGCCTGGGGCGCCGTTTCGCTTCGGTGGCGCGGTGCGCCCAGCGACGATCGCGCCGAGGATTGCGGCGCGGCTTACCGCGGCGATCCAAGCGATCACCGAATCGACCGGCCTCGTCGGCATCAATAGCGCCGATTTTCTCCTCGACGGCGATGAGTGGGCGCTGCTGGAGATCAATCCGCGTCCCGGCGCGACCCTCGATCTCGCGCCGCGCGCGGCGCTCCGCTGGCATCTCGCGAGCCTCCACGGCCGGCTGCCGCGGCGGCTCGGATCAGGGCTGCGGGCGGCGGCGGCGGCGATTTTTTATGCCCCGCGCCGGATGCGCGTCGATGGTGCCGCCCCCTGGCCAGCGTGGACGATGGACCGGCCGACGCCGGGGACAGAAATCGCCGCCGGCGCCCCGGTATGCTCGCTCCGCGCCGTCGGCGCCAACGCCGAAGCCGCCCTTGCCTCTCTCGCCAAACGTCGGCAACGCCTCGCAACCCGCGTGGAGATCGCGCCATGACCGCTTTGTTCAGCCTCAACCAGATGGCCTGGGATTTGTTTGTCGCGCTCGAGCGCGACGCCGCCTTGCTGCGGCTTGGCGTTGCGCGCGGCGGGCGCGGCGAACGCCTGATTGATGCCGGCAGCCTCCATCCCGGCGGGATCGAAGCCGGGCGCCGCATCGCCGAAATCTGCATGGGCGGGCTCGGGCGGGTTGCGGTGACGAGCGATGCCACCCTCGGGCGCTGGCCGTTGACGCTCACCGTCGCGTCCTCGCAGCCGGTGCTCGCTTGTCTCGCCAGCCAATATGCCGGCTGGAGCCTCCAGGACGGGAAATTCTTCGCCCTCGGCTCGGGGCCGGCGCGGGCGCTGGCGCGCAAAGAGGCCTTGTTCGCCGAACTCGATTATCAGGATCGGGCGGCGCACGCGGTTCTCGTCCTCGAAAGCGCCAAGCCCCCGCCGGCCGCGATCGTCGAGAAGGTCGCCGGTGATTGCGGCATCGCCCCCGATCATCTCGGGATCATCTACGCGCCGACCCAGAGCCTCGCCGGCTCGGTGCAGGTGGTGGCGCGGGTGCTCGAGGTCGCGCTGCACAAGGCGCATGAGCATCATTTTCCGCTCGATCGCATCCAGGATGGCGCCGCCGCGGCCCCGCTCGCCCCGCCACATCCGGATTTCGTCACCGCCATGGGCCGCACCAATGACGCGATCATCTTCGGCGGCCGCGTCCATCTCTTCGTCAGCGGGCCGGAGGCCGATGCCCACGACCTCGCCGAGCATCTGCCCTCCAACACCTCGCACGACTATGGCAAGCCGTTTGCCGAGATTTTCCGCGCTGCCAAAGGGGATTTTTACGCGATCGACGGCGCGCTCTTCAGCCCCGCGGCGGTGCTGGTCACCGCGATCGAAACCGGCAAGACGTTTCGCGGCGGCGAAATCAACCCGATCGCCCTCGACGCCTCATTCGGCTGAGCCGGAAATACGCCTCCTCGCCGGGCGGGGTGCTTAAATTTTATGCACTTATCCACCGGTGGGGGGAGATTTTGCCGGCAATCTTGTCGCCGGGCGCAAAACTGGCCCGTGGCATGGCCGTTGCAAATATCCCGTTTGTTAACGCGCCGGCGTTGCGATGCTGGCAGGAACAGAGGGAAGAAAAACGATGGCAAAAAATGATATATCTCTCACGCGCCGGGGATTTGGCGGGTTCGGGATGGCGGCGCTGGCCGCGGCGACGCTCGGGGGTGTGACGAAGTTCGGCATTGCGTCGGCCAAGGCGGCGGAGAGCGGGCCGATCAAAATCGGCATCCTGCATTCGCTCTCCGGCACCATGGCGATCAGCGAAACCACGCTGAAAGACGTCATGCTGATGCTGATCGAGGAGCAGAACAAAAAGGGCGGCGTGCTCGGGCGGAAATTGGTGCCGGTGGTCGTCGATCCGGCATCGAACTGGCCGCTGTTCGCCGAGAAGGCGCGCGGACTTCTGACCACAGACAAATGCGCCGCGGTGTTCGGCTGCTGGACCAGCGTTTCGCGCAAATCCGTGCTGCCGGTCTTCGAGGAGTTGAACGGGCTGCTGTTTTATCCGGTGCAGTATGAAGGCCAGGAATGCAGCCGCAACGTCATCTATACCGGCGCCGCGCCCAATCAGCAGGCGATCCCGGCGGTCGATTACCTGATGAAGGAGGACAAGGTCGAGCGCTGGGTTCTCGCCGGCACGGATTATGTCTATCCCCGCACCACCAATCAGATTCTCGAAGCCTATCTCAAGAGCAAGGGTGTCGCGGCGAGCGACATCATGATCAACTACACGCCCTTCGGTCATTCCGACTGGCAGAACATCGTCGCGCAGATCAAGCAATTCGGCTCCGCGGGCAAGAAGACCGCCGTCGTCTCGACGATCAACGGCGATGCCAATGTGCCGTTCTACAAGGAACTCGGCAATCAGGGCATCAAAGCGACCGACATTCCCGTCGTCGCCTTCAGCGTCGGTGAGGAGGAACTCGCCGGCATGGACACCAAGCCGTTGGTCGGACATCTCGCGGCGTGGAATTACTTCATGAGCGTCGATACGCCGGCGAACAAGGCGTTCATCAAGAAATGGCATGACTTCATCAAGAATCCGAAGCGCACGACGAACGATCCGATGGAGGCGCACTATATCGGGTTCAATATGTGGGTCAAAGCAGTGCAGAAGGCCGGCACCACCGATACCAACGCGGTGATCGACGCGATC
>JAJYXY010000173.1 GCA_021801465.1 Pseudomonadota bacterium | reverse complement strand
CCGGCGGCGCGTGCTGCGCGGTAAAACGCATCGACCGCCGCCCGGCTCGGGGCACGAAAACAGACATGAAGGCCCGAGGCCGGATCGGGCGGCACCGGCCGCTCGGCGACGACGATCCAGAACGCCGCGTCGTCATCGCCATAGCCCGCTGTGGTCTCGCTCCCGCGCAAATAGCGATAGCCAAGCGGCGCCAGCGCCGCGTCATAAAAGCGACGCGCACGGGCGAGGTCGGCGACACCGAACGAGAGATGGTCGATCATTTATTTATGCGGAATGAGATTGGATTGTTGGAACCAGTCGATCATGTGCAAGAGCCATTTGTCTGCTGGTATTTGCGTCACTTTCGTGTGGAGCTTTCTCCACTCGCTTATCGCGGGCAGCACATCCTCCCTGACAAAATCGGCCAGCCGACGTATTTCAACGCCTTGGATTTTATTTTTTACTTCGCAACAAACATTTTCGCTAACATTGATGCAGACTATATGTTTTTGATAATTTGCTTTTTTTGACATTTCACAGCCGAAAATTTGACCAAAGCGCTTTCGCACTGCTTGCTCGATCTCTCGGGAGAATTTTTTGGAGTAATCCTTGGCCATCTCCGTGGGGCCTCTAATGAGGTGCATCGCGACCTCGTAATGACGGATCACGAGAGTTCCATCCTCTTGGCGTTTCGCGCCCACCGCATCCGGAGAAGATCGGCCGCCGGCATTCGCCGGAACGAAAACGCTGGTGGAAATGGCAAAACCCTTGAGTTCCAACCATTCGATAACGAGTTCCTCCAGCCAGTTCGCTGGAAACGGCATGGCTCCCTCCTGCCGATGGCGAAACAGATATTTTTTAAGACGGGTCGTTGACGCTACTATAAATCACCCGGCGTTCACGGCGCCATCACTTCACGCCGCCGTGAGTCCGCCATCGACCGCAAGCTCGGCGCCGGTGATGAAAGCGGCCTCGTCGGAGGCGAGATAGAGGATCGCCCCGGCAACGTCGCCGGCGCTGCCGAGGCGGCCAAGCGGGGTTGCGCGGATCAGCCCGGCGCGGAGTTTCTCGGGGTCGGCGGCGCGGGCGAACATGCGCTCCAGCATCGGGGTTTCGGCAAACGACGGATGCACCGAGTTGCAGCGGATTTTATAGCCGGCGCGGGCGCAATGCAGCGCGACCGATTTCGTCAGCAGCCGCACCGCACCCTTGCTCGCGCAATAGGCGGCGAGTTTCGGATCACCCACCAGCCCGGCAGCCGACGAGATATTGACGATGGCGCCGCCGCCGGTCTCGCGCATCATGCGCACCGCCTCGCGGCAGCCGAGAAACGTGCCCTCGGCATTGACCGCCATGGTCCGCCGCCAATCCGCGAGCGTCGCATTCTCGATCGCGCCGCCGATCGCGATGCCGGCGGCATTGACCAGGATATCGACCCGCCCGAACGCCGCGCGGGCTTCCGCGAACGCCGCCTGCCAATCCGCCTCGCTGGTGACGTCGAGCTTGATCGCGCGGCCCGGAAGCCCGGCGAGCCCCGCTTCATCAACGTCGGTCGCCACCACCGCGGCGCCCTCGGCGGCAAACAACAACGCCGTCTCCCGGCCAATCCCCGACGCCGCGCCGGTGATCAGGGCGATTTTTCCCGCAAGTCTTGTCATGACATTTCCTCACATACAGAAAAAATGTTCTTTTTTGAAAAAAAGAACCAAAAAACTTTTATCTGTTGCGCAGTGCCGGAGGCACTGCCCTCCGCGGAAAATGCCACCATGAGGGAACCGGAAGAAAGTCTTTTTGCTTCTTTTTCTACAGAAAAAGAAGGCCTTTTGCGTTATTGACCAAGCCACGCTTGGCGCCACCGCGCGAGCGCCCCGCTTTCGTGCGCATGCGCCAGAAATCCGTCCACCCAATCGCGCCAGGCGGCATCACGCGGCGGTAGGAGATAGGCTTTTTCGCTCCGCGTGAAGGGCTGATCGGGGTGGACGGCGCAGAGCCCCGGCGTTGCGCGTTGCTGATAGCGCGCCTCGGTTGCGTCGGTGATCATCAGATCGGCGGCACCGGCGGCGAGGGCCGCGAAAATGCGCCGGTTATCGGGGAAGATAACGATTGTCGCCGCGTGCAAATGGGCGCGATCGAAACTTTCATTGGTGCCACCGGGATTGGTGATGACGCGGATGCCGGGGCGGTCGATGGCGGCGAGGGTCGCGAAACGCGCGGCATCCGAACAGCGGGCGAGGGGGGTTTTGCCGTCGGCGAGGATGGGTTCGGAGAACATCGCCTGCGCCGCGCGTTCGGGGGTGATGGTGATGCCGCCGGCGCCGAGGTCGAATTTGCCAGCCCCGAGATCGGCCATCAGCGTCGGCCAACTGGTGCGCACGAACACCACCCGCACCGCGAGTGCTGCCGCCATCGCGCGCGCGACATCGACATCGAAGCCGCGCCAGTCATCCGAAGTTGCCAGCGCAAAGGGCGCATAATCACCGGGGAGGCCGACGCGCAGCATGCCCGCCGCTCGCACGGCCTCCAGCGTCCCGGCGCCGGCCGGTCGTGCGAACGCCAACGCCAAAGCGAGGCTGGCGAGCAGATAGCGCCAAGCCGAACTCACGCCTTCGCGGCGGTTTTCGCCAGCATCTGATCGACCGCCTCCAGCGCCTCGGCGGCATACATCACCGAGGGGCCGGCGCCCATATAAATCGACATCGCCAGAGTCTCCGCGACCTGCTCACGAGTCGCGCCATATTTGACCGCGCCTTCCGCGTGATAGGCAATGCAGGGCGCGCAGCGTGTCGCAACGCCGATCGCGAGCGCGATCAGCTCCTTGGTTTTGTGGTCGAGCCCATCGCCGCCATGTGCCGCCTGCGCCATGTCGGAGAACGCCTTCAGCGTCTCCGGCGCCGCCTTGCGCAGATCACGCACCGCGCCGTTCATGTTGTTGATCAGAGCCAGCCAGTCCTCAACCATGTTTTCTCTCCGTGAACAAACGATCCCAGTGACATAGCAGGGACGCCGCGCCTATCCTTAATCCACATCAAGCGAAACCGAGAAATCCCTCCGCCGTGCTGAGCGGCGGGGCGGTTTTGAGCGCCGCAATGTCCGGGATCGGGCGCGCGGTGCGGGCATCAGTCGCAAGCGCCTGCTCGAGCGCTTGCGCGACCGCAAGCACCAGCGCGTCGCCGCCGCGCGGGCCGATGATCTGGAGACCAAACGGCATGCCGGCGTGATCGCGCCCGAGCGGCAGCGACAGCGCCGGGTGTCCCGCGAGCGTGACGGCATAGACCAAAGCGAGCCAGTGGAAGTAATTTTTTGTCGGCCGCCCATCGATCTCGGCGGGATAAAGCTCACGCCAGGAGCGCGGGCTGATCGTCAGCGTCGGCGTCAGAATGATGTCGTAATCTCGAAAAAAATCCTGCCAGCGGCGATAAAGCTCGGTTTGCAGGAGTTCGGCGCGGGCGACGTCGGCGGCGCTGTAGGCCAGCCCCTCGGCGACATTGGCGCGTACATTGGGGCCGACATCGTCTGGCCGCTGCGCGACCTTCTCGCGATGGGCGGCGATGAAATTAACCGCCCGCAGGATCGCAAAAGCCTCGTCGGCGCCGGCGCAATCCGGTGTCGTATCCTCGGCGCGGGCGAAAACGCCACGAAACAGCGCGGTTTTTTCGGAAAATACCGTCGCGATGTGGCGTTCGGTGGGCGCAAAGCCGAGATCGGCGGTGAGGGCAACGCGGAGCCCGGCGAGATCGATCGCCGGCGGGGGAAAATAATCGCCGCCTTGGCGCGTTTTGCGCCCATGCACCGTGTAAGCGAGCGGGTCGCGTGCGTCATCGGAAACCATCGCCGAAAGCATCAGCGCGAGATCGGGGACATTGCGCGCCATCGGCCCGAGCACGCCGAGCGGCGACCAGCCGAGGCCGCGCTTTTCGTTGGCGACGAGACCAGGCGAGGGGCGAAACCCAACGATGCCGCAAAATCCCGCCGGGTTGCGCAAGCTGCCGCCCATGTCGGAACCCGAGGCCAGCGGCACCATTCCGGTCGCGAGCGCGACCGCCGAGCCGCCAGAGGAGCCGGCGGCGGATTTCAGCGGATCGAAGGGATTGCCGGTCGCGCCATAGACGGCGTTGCGGGTATTGGCGCCGGCGCCCCATTCCGGGGTGTTGGTCTTGCCGAGCACGATCGCGCCGGCCGCGCGCAAGGCCGCGACCATGCGGCAATCTCGCGCCGGCACATGGTCGCGATAGATCGGGCTGCCATAGGTGGTGCGGAGATCCGCCGTCTCCTCGAGATCCTTGATCCCGACCGGAAGCCCATGCAGCGGCCCGAGCGCGTTCCCGCGCATCACCGCGGCCTCGGCGTCGCGGGCGGCCTCAAGGGCGCGTTCGAAATCACGCGCGACCATGGCGTTGACGGCGTGATCGACCGCTTCGATCCGCGCGATACAGCTTTCGGTGAGTTCGACCGGCGAGAGTTTTTTCGCGCCAATCAGCGCCCGGGCTTCGGTTGCCGGGAGGTCACAGGCTTCGTTCATGGTGCTCAATACCCCAATGCCAGCCCGTCTTTGCGCGGATCGGAGCCACCGATCAGCACGCCGCGGGCGCGGTCGATCATGATTGCCTGGCCGCCGCCGAGCGGGCGCTCGATCCGGCTCGGCTGATGGCCGAGGGCGGCGAGGCGGGTCGCGAGAGTCTCGGGAATGCCGCGTTCGAGTTCGAGATTGCCGCCTTGCGGGAAGAAGCGCGCGAGATCGAGCGCTTCCTGAATGTCGAGGCCATAGTCGAAGAGGTTGCTCAAGAGGAGGCTCTGGCCCATCGGCTGGAAATGCCCGCCCATGACGCCGAATGGCATCACCGCGGCGCCATCCTTGGTCAACATGCCGGGGATGATGGTGTGCATCGGCCGCTTGTTCGGTGCGATGCAGTTGGGGTGGCCGCGCTGGAGCCGGAAGCCGAGGCCGCGATTATGCAGCATGACCCCGGACTTTTCCGCGAGAATCCCAGAGCCGAAGCTCTGATAGAGCGAGTTGATCAGGCTGCAAGCATTGCCGTCGCGATCGACGACGCAAAGATAAACCGTGTCGGGATGGCGCGGCAGTTCGCTCTCGCCCGCCGCCGGCAGCTGCGCCATCGCCCGCCTGGGGTCGATCAGGGCGCGGAGACGGGCGAGGTAGGCGGCGCTGGTGAGATGCGAAACCGGCACATCGGCCTGGGCGGGGTCGGCGAGGAAGGCATCGCGATCGCGATAAACCAGCCGCGCCGCCTCCGTGTGGCGATGGACGCGGGCAAGGCCGAGCGGCCCCTCAGGATCGGGGGGGAAGCCATCGAGGAGACCCATCAGCATCAGCACCAGAAGGCCCGAGCCGTTGGGCGGGCATTGCCAGATCTCATAGCCGCGCCAAGCGGCGTGGATCGGGGTCACGAATTCCGCCCCCGAAAGCCCGGCGGCGAAATCACTCATCTCATGGCGCCCGCCATGCGCGCGAAGCGTCGCAACCAAGTCTTGCGCGATCTCACCCTCGTAGAAAGCGCGGGCGCCTTGGCGGGCGATGGCGCGCAAGGTGGCAGCCAGCGCCGGCTGGCGGAACATCGTCCCCGGCGCCGGCGCCGCGCCATTGGGGAGAAAGGCGTTGGCGCCGGTTACGCGGAGTTTTTCCGCCGCATCCGCCCAATCGGCGGCGACGCGGGGCGCGACCGGATGCCCCTCCTCGGCGAAGCGGATCGCCGGACGCAGCAGCTCGTCGAGCCCCTTGCTGCCGTGCGCGGCAAGCAGCGTCTCCCAAGCGGCGACGGCGCCGGGGATGGTAACGGCGTGCGG
>JAJYXY010000032.1 GCA_021801465.1 Pseudomonadota bacterium | reverse complement strand
CCGCCCATCGCGCGAAAATGCGACCCCCTGCGTCCAGCCGCCATCGCTTGCCTCGGCGAGTTTGCGGAGCCGCGTGCCGGCGCTGGTCAGGCCGCGCGTCGGCGCTTTCTCGACGGCATAGAGGCTGAGCACGCCGCCCGCGTTGAAAAACGGTGTTCCCGCCGGCTTCAGCGTGCCGTTGATGGCGTTTACCGCGAGATATTTGCCATCGGGCGAGAATTTCACCGCCTCCGGCCCGTTGGGCACGCCGATCGTGTCGATGGTGCGCGGCGGCTGGGCGGTGAGATCGATCAGGCTCACGGTATCGACGTCGCCATCGCTGCGGCCGACATTGCTGACCACGGCGAGGGTGCCGGCGGGGTTGGTGTCCATGGTGTCGGGCGACACGCCGGTGGTAATCGGGCGCGGATCGAGGCTGAGCTTGCCGCCGGCGACATGCACGAGGCTCACCATGTGATCGCCAAGGCGGCTCACCAGAATGAAACTGCCATCATGGGAAAAGACGATCCCGACCGGCTGGGATTTTGGGTTGTCGAGGGCGAATTTGCCCGCTGGCTCAAGATGCATGCCGTCGATCGCGAAAATCGAAATGGTGCCCTCGAAGCGGTTGGCGACCAGCGCCATGCGCCCGTCCGGCGAAATCCGTACCGCCGAAGCACCGGCGCCGGCGTGGAGCGTCTGGATCACGCGCGGCGGCGAGAGTGTGAGATCGACGACGGAGAGCCGGTCGTCGGGCGAGGTGCCATCGGCTGTGGTCGGATCGGCCTTGGTTGAGGCAGTGACGAGCGCAAAGCGCGCGTCGGACGAAATCGTGACCGCCATCGGCGGGCCGACATCGCTGAACGGCACGGCGATCGAGGTGGTCAGCCGTGGCGGGCTTACGGCAAGATCGATCACCGAGAGCGTGTCAGGCTTGGCATCGTGGATGCCGAGCATCTTGCCGTTGACGATGGTGGTGTGGTTGTCGTTCGCCGAAAGCGCGAAATTGGCCGGATCAGCGGCGCGCGCCGGCGGCGCGAGCGCGAGCCAGCACGAGGCCGCGACCCCGCCCAAAAGCGATGCCAGCCGGGATATGGGCATCTCATTTTCCTCCCTTTGGTTTTTCTCGCCGATCTCTATAGCGCCGTTGCCAAGCCGCGTCAGCGAACAAACGCGATCTTGAGGGACGCCGCGATCATCGCGACCGCCTCGTTCGCCGCCGGGATCAGTTTCCCCATAGTGAGAAAGCCGTGGATCATCCCCTCGACCCGCATCCTCGTCACCGCAACGCCAGCGGCGGCGAGGCGGGCGGCGTAATCTTCGCCCTCATCGCACAGTGGGTCATAGCCGGCGGTCAATACCAGGGCCGGTGGAAGCTTGGCGAGCGACGTGGCGCGGAGCGGCGATGCCCGCCAATCGGCGCCATCCTCGAGGCTGCGCAGATAGTGGCCGCGAAACCATAGCATCATCGCGCGGGTAAGAAACAACCCCTCGGCGAACCGCTCATGAGAGGGGTGGGTCATGGCGAATTCGGTTGCGGGATAGATCAGCACCTGCTGGGTGAGCTTTGGGCCATCACGGTCGCGGGCGTCGAGCGCAACCACCGCGGCGAGATTGCCCCCGGCGCTATCGCCGCCGACCGCAAGCCGCGCGGTGTCGATGCCAAGCCCGGCGCCGTGGGCTGCGATCCAGGCGGTCGCGGCGATCGCGTCCTCAATGGCGGCGGGGAATTTATGCTCGGGCGCGAGCCGGTAATCGACCGAGACCACCGCGGCGCCCGACCCGTTGGCGATCTGGCGGCAGACCACGTCGTGGCTGTCGAGATCGCCGATCACCCAGCCGCCGCCGTGGAAATAGATGAGCGCCGGCAGCGCTGCCTCGGGCCCGCTTCCGAGCGGGCGATAGAGGCGGGCAGGGATGGTGCCGCGTTCGCCGATTTTAATGTCGCGCACGTCGGCCATCTGTGGCGGCTCGGGCGTGAGCACGGCTCGGGCGTTGCGCGACACCTCGCGTGCCTCTGCCGGCCGCAGCGTTTCGTAAGGCGGGCGCCCGGAGAGGCGAATCATTTCGAGAACTTGCGCGGCATGGGTGTCAAGCGGCATAGGCGTTTCCTTCCTCGCATAGCGCGGCCCGCTTTGGCGCGGGCGCGGTCGAGACTCGATTTCGGGCCATTACGGGCCGAATGGCAAGCCTGGCGGCGCTCGTTACTCCATATCGTCTCCTGGCGGGCCGAAGCCGGGCGGCGGCGTATAGCCTTGCTGGGGCGCATAGCCTTGAGGTGCATAGCCTTGGGGCGGATAATTGGGCGGCGGCGCGTAACCGGCTGCGGGGGCATACCCGTAATTCGGCGCGTAGCCATTATTGGGGGGATAATTGGGCGGCGGGTAGTTGGGCTGATAATTATAATTGGGCGCCGCGTACCCGGGGGGAGGGGCGTAATTGGGAGGTGGCGCATAGGCCGGCGGCGCTGCGACGTAAGCCGGTGTCTCCACCTCAACGCCGGCCGGGGCGAAGAGCGGCGGGCCGAACACGATCGGCGGCGGCGCGAGCACCATGGGCGGGACGTAAATGGGTGGCGCGAAGACGAGCGGCGGCGGCGCCACCATCAGCGCCCCAACGGCGAGCCCGACCCCGAACCCGCCGAGAAATAAGCCCGGCCCCCACCAGGGCGCCCAGCCGCCCCAGCCGAAACCCCACGGGTGCCAGCCAAATCCCCAGTCGCCACGCCAGCCACCCCAGCCACCACGCCAGCCGCCACCCCAGCCACCACGCCAGCCGCCTCCCCAGCCACCACGCCAACCCCCGCCCCAGCCACCATGCCAACCCCCGCCATAGCCACCACGCCAACCGCCGCCATAGCCACCACGCCAACCGCCGCCATAGCCGCCACGCCAGCCGCCGAAACCGCCATGCGCGCCACCGAAACCGCCATGCCAGCCGCCACCCCCGCCCCCGAAGCCGCCATGCCAATCCGCCTCGGCTGGCGAGCCGAGGGCAAGCGCGAGGGAAAGTGAAAGGCCGATACCGGTCAAAAGCGGCTTGGCAATGCGCATCGGTTTGCTCCGTCATCTCCGAGACATCTGGGAGGCAAGATCTGTCGAACTTTTTTTATCTTAGCGCCAAGATGATGGCGAGGATCGGGCGGATTAGTATCTTTTTTTTAAGTTTTTTTTGGGACACCGCCCCATCTGTCATCTCAGATCTCTCATTTCAGAAATTCTCACGCAAATCGCCGGGAGACTTTCAACGCGGCGGATTTGGTGTTATTATTTTGAATTAATTTAATTTACTGAAACTTGGTGACAGCCTCCATCATGTCCCTTTCCCCCTCTCGGATCGGCAAGACGGTGAAACGCCAGGCCAAAGCGGCTTTGCCACCGCTCCTGTTTCTTGCCCTCGCCGGCTATTTCGTCGCGAATGCCGCGCGCGGCGACCTCGGCCTTCGCGCTTATGCCGCGCGCGAACAAGATCTCGCGCGCGCGATCGCCGCACGCACCAAAGCCGCCGCCGATGTCGCCACCTGGCAGCGTCGGGTGGGGTCACTCCGTGCCGAGCATCTCGATGCGGACGTTCTCGATGAGCGCGCGCGTGCCATGCTCAACCTCGCCGAGCCTGGTGAAATCATCGTGCCTTATGGCACGCTCGGGCCGCTTTACTGAACCGGAGAGACAAGAAATCCGGGCAATCTTACTGCGTCGCCTGGCGCTCTCCGGAGATTAATCATGCGCGCGAGGCACCGGCCGCGCAATCTCGGAACCGATCGACTTCTCGCAATCCTTCCCTGGCAAGGGATTAACCGAATTTCGGTTCATTTCGCCTATCGCACTGCACCATAACACATTTTTGCCAATCCCCGCTTGCCGCGGCCCGCGGGGCGGGTTAGGTCTCGGGTCATCGGTCAAAAATGTCATGGCAGGGGGCACGGCGATGGCGCGATCAGCCAAAACCGCGGAACGCAGCGGCAAGGACACGGGCGGCAAAGGTATGGGCAGCAAGGCGATGACGGGGCTCGGACGCGATGGTTTGACGCGCGCCTATCACGATATGCTGCTGATCCGCCGCTTCGAGGAAAAGGCCGGCCAGCTCTATGGCATGGGCCTTATCGGCGGCTTCTGCCATCTCTATATCGGCCAGGAAGCCGTGGTGGTCGGGGTGCAGACGGCGCTCTCGGCGGGTGACGAGGTCATTACCAGCTATCGCGACCACGGGCATATGCTCGCGACCGGCATGGACCCGCGTGGCGTGATGGCCGAACTCACCGGCCGGCGTGGCGGCTATTCGCACGGCAAGGGCGGCTCGATGCACATGTTCTCGCGCGAGAAGAATTTCTTCGGCGGCCATGGCATTGTCGGCGCCCAGGTTAGCCTCGGCGTCGGGCTCGCCTTCGCCAATCGCTATCGCGGCAATGACCGCGTCGCCGTGACCTATTTCGGCGAGGGCGCATCGAGTCAGGGCCAGGTCTATGAAAGCTTCAATCTCGCCGCGCTGATGAAACTGCCGGTGCTGTTCATCATCGAGAACAACAAATACGGCATGGGGACCAGCGTCGAGCGCTCCAGCGCCTCGCATGATCTCTCGAAAAATGGCGCGCCCTGGGGCATTCCCGGCGCCCAGGTCGATGGGATGGATGTCGAGGCGGTGCATGCCGCCGCCAAAGCCGCCATTGCCCATTGCCGCTCCGGCGCTGGGCCCTACCTGATCGAAATGAAAACCTATCGCTATCGTGGCCACTCGATGTCTGATCCAGCAAAATATCGCACGCGCGAGGAGGTGCAGAAAATGCGTACTGAACGCGACTGCATCGATAACGCGCGCCAGCGTCTGCTCGCCCTCGGGGTCGAGGAAGACGTGTTGAAAGCGATCGATGATGAAGTGAAAAAACTAGCCCAAGACGCCGCGGATTTTGCGCAAACCTCGCCCGAGCCCGATCCCGCCGAGCTCTGGACCGACGTTTTGGCGGAGGCGTGAGATGGCGACCGAAATCCTGATGCCGGCGCTGTCGCCGACCATGACCGAAGGCAAGCTCGCCCGCTGGCTCAAGAAAGAAGGCGATATGATCCGTGCCGGTGACGTCATCGCGGAGATCGAGACCGACAAGGCGACGATGGAGGTCGAAGCCGTCGATGAAGGCGTGCTCGGCAAGATTCTCGTCCCTGAGGGCAGCGAAGGGGTTGCGGTGAACACGCCGATCGCGAGGCTTGCCGCCGATGGCGAAGATCTCGGCGCGGCCCCGGCGGCGGCGCCCACGCCGAGCGCCAAATCTTCTCCACCCCCCCCGTCAGCGCCGACGCCAGCGCCGACGCAAGCCCTGGCGCCGCGTGTCGCCGAGGAGGATAAGGATTGGGGACCGGCGCAAAAAATCACTGTCCGCGAGGCGCTGCGCGACGCCATGGCCGCCGAGATGCGCGCCGATCCCGATGTTTTCTTGATGGGCGAGGAAGTCGCGCAATATCAGGGCGCTTATAAAATTAGCCAGGGCCTGCTCGATGAATTCGGTGAAAAGCGGGTGATCGACACACCGATCAGCGAGCATGGCTTCACCGGGCTTGCGGTCGGCGCGGCGATGGCGGGGCTCAAGCCGATCCTTGAATTCATGACCTTCAATTTTGCGATGCAGGCGATCGACCATATCATCAATTCTGCTGCCAAAACCCGCTATATGTCAGGCGGGCAGATGAGCTGCCCGATCGTCTTTCGCGGCCCCAATGGCGCCGCATCGCGCGTCGCAGCCCAGCACAGCCAATGCTATGCGAGTTGGTATGCGCATGTCCCCGGCCTCAAGGTCGTCGCCCCGTGGTCGGCGGCCGATGCCAAGGGTCTTTTGCGCGCCGC
>JAJYXY010000017.1 GCA_021801465.1 Pseudomonadota bacterium | reverse complement strand
CGCCGAAATCGACGTCATCGCCCGCGCGGTAAAGGATTATCAGGACGGGGTTCAGATCACCGTCAACCGCTATCAGGGGCAGATCGCCTCCGGCCTCGACATCTCTGAGGCCAAAACCGTGCTCGAGCAGGCGCAGGCGGAGGAATCCGACGTCAAAGCCTCGCGCGCCCTGGTCGAACACGCCATCGCCTCGCTGGTTGGCCAGCCGGCTTCGCAGTTCACGCTGAAACCGGTGGTGGCGCCGATCGCGCTGCCCAGCATCCCGACCGGCCTGCCCTCTGACCTCCTGCAACGGCGCCCCGATGTCGCGGCGGCGGAGCGGCAGGTGGCGGCGGCGAATGAGGAGATTGGCGTTACCAAAGCCGCGTTCTTCCCGGTCTTCAATCTCGGCCTGGTCGGCGGCGGCCTCGGCGGTGGCTACGGCCAGACGATGATCGCGAGCCCGCTGAGCTATTGGGCGATCGGGCCGCAATTCCTAATGCCGCTGTTTGAGGGCGGCTATCGCCGTGCCGCCGAGGCACAAGCCTATGCCCGGCTGCGCGAAGCGGTCGCGAATTACCGCGCAACCGTGCTGCTCGCCTATCAGGAGGTCGAGGATGATCTCTCGCTCCTCAACAATCTCGGCACCGAGTTCCAGCAGGTGAGTGAGGCGGTGAACGATTCGGCGCGTTCGCTGCAACTCTCGACCTCCTTGTTCCAAGAAGGCGGGGTCAACTATCTCGATGTCGTGGTCAACGATATCCAATGGCTCGATACCCAGGTCTCGGCGATCCAGGTGCAGACGCGCCGGCTGCAATCCAATGTCGATCTCGTGCGCGCCTTGGGTGGCGGCTGGACGACGCAGGATCTCCCCGGCGCCGAGCAGACGATCATGCTCAACCCGCTAAAGCCGGGCACCGCGAGCCCGAAGCAGGTCGGCCCGACCCAGGCGAGCTTCTATCAGCCGGCGCCCAATGCCGCCGCCGCGCCGCCCGCGTCGAGCCCGCCGCCATCCGGCCAATGAGCGGCGACGACGCCGAGGGCACGACCCGCGCGCTTTTGGTGGAGCTTGCCGCAAGCCTTTTCGCGCGCGGGTTTTCGGTCGGCAGCGCCGGCAATATCAGCGTCCGGCTCGCGGACGGCTATCTGATCACGCCGACCAATTCTTCGCTCGGGCGGCTGGAGGCGGCGCGCATTTCGCGTCTCGATCCCGAGTTCCGCCATCTTGATGGCGATAAGCCCTCGAAGGAAGTGTTCATGCACCGCGCCTTCTACCGGGCGCGGCCGGAGGCGCGGGCGGTGGTTCATCTCCACTCGCCGATGGCGACCGCGATCGCCTGCCTGGCCGACACCAACCCGGACAACCCGATCCCGCCGCTTACCCCCTATTTCGTCATGCGGATCGGCGAGCGCCTGCCGCTCGTCCCCTATTTCCGCCCCGGCGACCCGGCGATGGAGCCGGCGATTTTGGCCGCGGCCGCGGGCGCGCGCGCGGTGCTGCTCGCCAATCACGGGCCGGTGGTCTCGGCGGGCAGCCTGCGTGATGCGGTTTATGCCGCCGAGGAACTGGAAGAAGCCGCCAAACTCGCCCTCTTGCTGCGCGGCGCGAGGACGCGCACGTTGACGCCGGCGCAGGTCGAGGATCTTCGCAAGACGTTTGGGTAAGTCAGGGAGAGTGGTTCTTTTTTGAAAAAAAGAACCAAAAAACTTTCCCCCGGATGGTCGTTGGGGATGCGGCGGCGCGTTGGGTCCGGGCCCTTTTCGGTCGCCGTCCTTCTTGTTAGAGAACCACCGCAAGACGCGAAAGGGGAGGTTTCGATGCCGTATCTGGTCGCAAGCGATCTGCCGCAACTGCCGGCCGGGCAGCGTTTCCGCGCCCTGCTCGAGCGCGGCGGCATCCTGCAAATGCCCGGCGCCCATAACGGCCTCGCCGCCCTGCAGGCCAAAGCCGTCGGGTTCGAGGCGCTCTATCTCTCGGGTGCTGCGATGACGGCCTCCATGGGCCTTCCCGATCTCGGCATCATCACGGTCGACGAGGTGGTGTTCTTTATTCGCCAGATCGCGCGGGCAACCGGGCTTCCGCTGCTCGTCGATGGCGATACCGGCTATGGCGAGGCGCTCAACGTCATGCACATGGTCCGCGCCTTCGAAGAGGCGGGTGCGGGCGCGGTTCATATCGAAGATCAGCTTTTGCCCAAGAAATGCGGCCATCTCAATGACAAGAAACTCGCCGACCCGCATGACATGGCGGCGAAAATCGCCGCGGCGGCGAAAGCGCGGCGCCATCTCTTCCTGATCGCCCGCACCGATGCCGCGGCGAGCGAAGGGATGGACGGCGCCGTCGCCCGCGCCGAGCTTTATCTTCGCGCCGGGGCGGACGCGATTTTCCCCGAAGCACTGACCAGCGCCGAGATGTTCCGCGAATTCGCCGCCCGCATGAAGGGCGCGCCGCTGCTTGCCAACATGACCGAATTTGGCCGCACGCCCTTCTTCACCGCCCGCGAATTCGCCGACATGGGCTATCGCATGGTGATCTGGCCGGTGAGCTCGCTGCGCGTCGCCGCCAAGGCGCAGGCGGAACTTTACGAGGCCATCCGCCATCAGGGCGGAACCCAGGGCATGATCGAACGGATGCAAACCCGCGCCGAGCTTTACGCCACCATCGGTTACCACGATTACGAGGCCCTCGATCACTCGATCGTCACTACCATCATTCCACAGGGTATGCCGCAAACAGTGTGACGGCAGGGGGCGAAAGGCGCCGTATCGCGCCACTTTATATCGGGAGCGAGATTTATCGCGGCTCTACCTATGGCCCCGGCCATCCGCTGGCGATCGCCCGCGTCTCCACCTGCACCGATCTTTGCCGGGCGCTCGGCTGGCTCCCCGATACGGCCTATCGCGATGCGCCGATGGCGAGCCTCGGCGAACTCGCGCGGTTCCATGATCCCGACTATCTCGCCGCCCTTCAGCGTGCCGAGAGGGATCAGGCGGTCGGCGTCGAGGACCGTGCGCGCTTTCGCATCGGCGCCGACGGCAATCCGGTCTATCGCGAGGTCTTTCGCCGCCCGGCGACCTCGGCCGGCGGGGTTCTGCTCGCCGCCCGCCTCACGGCGGATGGCGGGATCGTCCACTGCCCGGGCGGCGGCAACCATCATGCGCGGCCGGCGCGCGCGGCAGGGTTTTGCTACATCAACGACCCGGTGCTCGGCCTGCTCGCCTGGCGCGACGCCGGGCTGGCGCCGATCGTCTATCTTGATATCGACGCCCACCACGGCGACGGCGTCGAGGAAGCGTTTTTCCAGGATGAGAGCGTGTTTACGATCAGCCTCCATGAGGCGGGGCGCTGGCCGTTCACGGGCGCGGCGGCGGATCGCGCCGGGGGGGCTGCGCGCAATCTGCCGGTGCCAGCGGGCTTCAACGACAGTGAGTTCCGGTTTTTGTGCGAGAAAGCGATCCTGCCGCTCATCGCTGGGATCAAACCGCAAGCGATCATGCTGCAATGCGGCGCGGATGCGCTGGAGGAGGATCCGCTGGCACGGCTTGCGCTTTCGAACAACGCCCATTGGTGGCTGATCGACCAGCTCCGCGACCTCGCCCCGCGCCTCATCGTGCTCGGTGGCGGCGGCTATAATCCTTATACCGTCGGGCGGCTCTGGGCCGGGGTCTGGGCGACGCTCAACCAGTTTCCGATCCCCGAACGCCTGCCGCCCGCGGCGGAGGCGGTGTTGCGCGGTCTCGCCTATCATCGCGCCGCCGGGCGCAACCCGCCCGCGCACTGGTTCACGACCCTGCGCGATGCGCCGCGCGAGGGGCCGATCCGGCCGGAAATCCGCACACTCGCCGCCCTCACCCTGGAACCCGACCTCAGCGCATGCTAGGGGAGGGCGCCGTTTTCGAGGAGATCATAATGCCCCGTGTTCGCTCTCTCGCTGCCGCTCTTTCGCTCTCGCTCGCTGGTCTTCTCGGAGCGCCGCTCGCCCTGGGTGCCGCCGACACCTCCCATGCCCAGCCGGAATTGCCGCGCGAGAAGCTGACCATCATCACCCATGACGGCAAGCGCTATGTCTTCAATGTCGAGATGGCGAAAACCGCTGATCAGCAGACTGTTGGCCTGATGTTTCGCACCCATGTCGCGGATGATGCGGGAATGCTGTTTGACTGGGGGATCCCGCGCGAGAGCCAGATGTGGATGAAGAACACGCTGGTGCCGCTCGACATGGTATTCATCAACGAGGATGGCTCGATCCGCACCATTGCGGAAAATACCGTGCCCAAAAGTCTCGCCGTCATTGCAAGCCATGGCCCGGTGCGGGCGACGCTGGAACTCGCCGGCGGGGTGACCGAAAAAGACGATATTCGCGTGGGCGACCGCGTCGAGGGTTCCATCTTTCCCGCCAAGCCCTGACCCAACGCCCCTTGCCTCGGGGGCGAATTTCGTGATCATGCCGGGACCGATTTCGTGCAAGGAGGAAAAGATGAAGAAAGCAGCCATGATCCGGCGCGACATGCGGCGGATGTGCCGTAACGATCGGCGGCTTGCGGCCTTGGGCGCGCTCGGTGTCGCAAGCCTCCTTGCGCTCCCGTTCGCCGCCCGCGCCGCCGACCCGATCCGCATCGGGGTGATCGCCGAGAACTCGGCGATTTCCGGCATCGCCATCACTAACGGCGCGATGATCGCCGCCGATGAAATCAACGCCGCCGGCGGCATCAATGGCCGCAAGGTCGAGATCATCGATTACGACGATCACAACTCGGCGACCGACGCGGTGCGTGCCTTCCAGCGTGCGGTCAATCAGGACCACGTGGTCGCGGTGATCGGGAGTTACATGAGCGAGGTCGCGCTCGCGTTGGAGCCGTGGGCGGCGCGGCTCCATACCCCCTTCATCACCCCGGGTGCCGCGAGCAACGAGATCACCCGCCACGTCAAGGAAGACTATGCCCACAATAAATACACGTTCCACGGCTATCTGACCTCGACCGCGATTGCCGATGCCAATTGCGATTTTTCCCATGATTTCCTGGTCGAGAAACTCGGCATGAAGACCACCGTGATGCTGAGCGAGGACGCGGCCTGGACCAAGCCGCTCGACGAAGAATCGAAGCGCTGCCTGCCGAAAGCCGGCCTCACGGTGCTCGATTCCGTCCGCGTCTCGCCCGATACCACCGATTTCACGCCGATCTTCAACAAGATCGAGGGCCTGCGCCCGGACGTTATCACCACCGGGATCAGCCATGTCGGCGTGCAGCCGACGGTGCAATGGCATAGCGAGCAGGTGCCGGTGCCGATGTCGGGGGTCAGCTCGCAGGCGACCACGACCTCGTTCTGGCGCGACACCAACGGCGCGACCGAAGGCGTCATCGCCCAGGTGGTCGCAACGCCCGATGTCGCGATCACGCCGAAAACCATCCCCTATGCCGCGGCCTATCTCAAGCGCTTTGGCGTGACGCCGGCCTATACCGGCTACACCACCGATGACGATGTCCACATCATCGCCGAAGCCGTCGGCCGCGCCGGCAGCGATGACGCCGATAAAATCGTCGCCGAGATGGAAAAAACCAATTATGTCGGAACGATCGGCACGATCGCTTTCTATGGCCAGGATAGCGACTTCCCGCACGGCCTGAAATATGGCGCCGATTTCGTTTCCGGCCTGATGATCCAATGGCAGGACGGCAAGCAGGTGACGGTGTGGCCAGCCCGCGTTGCCAACGGCACGCTGAAATTCCCGAGCTTCATCAAGCTCCCGACCCAGCACGCGAGCGCGCAATAACCCCTCCCCGCCGGCCGGGTTCCCTCGGCCGGCGGGATAGTTTCCTGACCGGAGTTTCGCCCTATGGCTGAAGACGCGTAATGCGCGGCTTGCAGATCCTGGTCGATGGCTTTGCCATCAGCACGCT
>JAJYXY010000277.1 GCA_021801465.1 Pseudomonadota bacterium | reverse complement strand
GATCTTCGCCAAACCCGAGCGCGAAGAAGACGAGGCCGAGGAACCCGGCGGCAATGTCGACGAAGAAAGCGTCGGGCGTACCGATGATCCCGTGCGCATGTATCTGCGCGAGATGGGCTCCGTCGAACTGCTCTCGCGCGAGGGTGAGATCGCGATCGCCAAGCGCATCGAGGCCGGGCGGGAGATGATGATCGGCGGGCTTTGTGAGAGCCCGCTCACCATCCGCGCCATCATCGCCTGGCACGATGCCTTGAAGGCTGGCCGCATGTTGCTCCGCGACATCATCGATCTCGAGGCGACGCAGGGTGGGCCACCGAGTGTTGCGAGCGAGGGAACGGAGGAGGTTCCGCTCGCCGATGTCGAACCCGCCACGCCGCCGGCGAACTTTGCTGGCGGCGAAGACGCGGAAGATGACGAGGAGGGCGATGGCGCCGGGTTTTCGCTTTCCGCGCTCGAGGAAAAACTCAAGCCGCAGGTGCTTGCGAATTTCGAGGAGATCGAGGCGCTCTATAAAAAGCTCCACAAAATGCAGGTCCGCCGTCTTGAAGCCATCACCGGCGGCGAATCGGTGAGTGTCCGTAGCGAAAAATCTTATGAGAAGCTGCGTGACGAACTCGTCCAGAAGGTCGAGCAGGTGCGGCTGCATAATAACCGCATCGAAGAGCTGGTGATGCAGCTCAAGGAGCTGAACAAGCGCCTGACCGCGCAAGAGGGACGGCTGATGCGGCTTGCCGAATCATGCAAGGTGAGCCGCGAGGATTTCCTTGGCCATTATCACGGCTATGAGCTCGATCCGACCTGGCTCGAGCGGGTCGGCAAATTGCCGGGGAAGGGGTGGAAGAATTTCGTCGCCCGCCATGCCGAGGCGAGCACGGAAATCCGCGCCCGCATCGCTGAGGTCGCCAACGATGCCGGTCTCCCGATCAGCGAATTTCGCCGCATTTACGCAACCGTGAGCCGCGGTGAGCGCGATTCGACGCGCGCGAAAAAGGAGATGATCGAGGCCAATCTTCGCCTCGTGATCTCGATCGCGAAGAAATATACCAATCGTGGCCTGCAATTCCTCGATCTGATCCAGGAGGGGAATATCGGCCTGATGAAGGCGGTCGATAAATTCGAGTATCGCCGCGGCTATAAATTCAGCACCTATGCCACCTGGTGGATCCGCCAGGCGATCACCCGCTCGATTGCCGATCAGGCGCGCACCATCCGCATTCCGGTGCATATGATCGAGACCATCAACAAGCTGGTGCGCACCTCGCGTCAGATGCTGCATGAGATCGGCCGCGAGCCCGCGCCCGAGGAGCTGGCCGAGAAGCTCGGCATGCCGCTTGAGAAAGTGCGCAAGGTGCTCAAGATCGCAAAAGAGCCGATCAGCCTCGAGACCCCGATCGGCGACGAGGAAGACAGCCATCTCGGCGATTTCATCGAGGACAAGACAGCGATCATCCCGATCGATGCCGCGATCCAGGCCAATCTTCGCGAGGCGACGACGAAGGTGCTCGGCAGCCTGACCCCGCGCGAGGAGCGGGTTCTGCGCATGCGTTTTGGCATCGGCATGAACACCGATCACACGCTGGAAGAGGTCGGCCAGCAATTCAACGTGACGCGCGAGCGCATTCGCCAGATCGAGGCCAAGGCGCTCCGCAAGCTCAAGCACCCGAGCCGGAGCCGCCGGCTGCGGAGCTTCCTCGACGATTGATGCTAGATTGGCGCAGTATTGGCGCAAATGGCGCGGGGGCGCGATGGAGCCGGTGACACGGGTTGCGGTGCGGGTATCGTTTCTTCGCAGCGACCAGCCGCCTTCGCGCCCGCCGCGGTCGTTTCCCGAAGGCGCGCAGGTGGTGACGCTCTCGGCGCCGAGCGTCACCTATTATCGCTATCTTTATGACACGGTCGGCGCCGATTATCTCTGGTGGCTGCGGCGAGTGACGCCGGATGCGGATCTCGCGCACTATCTCCGCACCCCTGGGATCAGCGTTCATGTGCTCTATGTCGGGGGCGAGCCGGCTGGGTTTTATGAGCTCGATGCGCGGCCCTGGCCGGTGGTCAATCTCAGCTATTTCGGGCTCATGCCGGGCTTCATCGGCCGCGGCTTCGGCGGGCCGTTCCTGCGCCATGCCGTCGATCTGGTCTGGCGCCACCAGGCGCGGACGATGACGCTTAACACGTGCACCGCCGACCATCCGCGGGCGCTGCCCGGCTATCTCGCCGCGGGTTTTTCCGTCTATCGCGAAATCGAGGAGGTGTGGGACGTGCCGCGGCGCCTCGGGATGAAAATTCCGCCGCATTTGCCGATCAAGGGCTGAGCCCGGCGCTGATCGCACGGCGAAAGCGCGCGCGGGCTGGAAACCAGCGCCGGCTTGGGCGATACTGCGCCCGCTCTTCTCTCGCCAAGATTCCCGCCGATCGCAATCGCCAACCCGAAGGAGCCGCACATGGCGGAATTTCCGTTCACCCGCGCCGACCTCGAAACCCTGACCCAATGGGACACGCCAACGATCTGCAACGGCCTCGAGCTGATCGTCCCCGAGCGGCGTGCCATCGGGTTTACCGTCGAGCAGATGGCGGTGGCCGATGAGCGGCATAAGCCGATCGTCGGCCTTGCCCGGACAGGAACCCTCCGCGCCAAGGAGCCACCGCGCGGCCGCGTCGCCGAACGCGCCGCTTGGTATGACTACGTTGCCGCGGGCGATTTGCCCACCATCGCGGTTTTGCAGGATCTCGATGACCGGCCGGGTTATGGTGCGTTTTGGGGCGAGGTCAATTCCACCATCCATCAGGCACTCGGCGTGCTCGGCTGCATCACCAATGGCTCGTTTCGCGATCTCGATGCGCTGGCGCCGGGGTTTCAGATCATCGGCGGGCGTATCGGGCCGAGCCATGCCCATGTTCATATCGTCGATTTTGGCGGGCCGGTGAATATTTTTGGCATGCAGGCGGGACACGACGATGTGATCCATGCCGATCGCCACGGCGCGGTGGTTATTCCGGCGTCGGCGGTGACCAAGCTGCCCGCCGCCATCGATCTCGTCTCGCGGCGCGAAAAGGTCATTCTCGACGTCTGCAAGGAGGCCGGATTTTCGCCCGCGAAGCTGCGCGAGGCGCTGCGCCGTTCGGGGGAAATCCATTGAGCAAGGAGGGGATTTTCGCCTGTCGCCTCGCTTTTCGCCGCTAAAGGCTTATATCGGAGGTCGAAAGGACGGGCCGCGGCGCGCTGATTGGCGCAGGCGGCCAGAAATGTTGCGCCCGGTCATTTGCCATGCCGCGTGAATTTCGCTTTTTTTCGCAAACCTCCCGCGTGCCGTGGCGCTCGCGGGTGTGGGATGGGCGCGCGATGGCTGGGCTCGACCCCCCGGCGCGCCGGCAAAACCGCCGCAAGACGCGCCTTACGCCGCCGCTGATTTGGTCGGCGGTCGTCCATTTCACGATTCTCATTCTACTCAGCATCAGCGTTTTCCACCGTGCGACGATCGAGCCGCTGCCGCCGCCCGGGATCGCGATGGTGTTCGAAGCGGGGAGCGCCAAGGGGCCGACGCTCCCGAACCCGACGCGTGAGGCCAACCCCGAGCCGCGCCCGGCGGCGGCACCCGAGCCGCTAGCGCCATCACCGCCGGGCGAAACCGCCGCCGCGGCATTGCCGGTGCCACCTGTGCCGCCGTCGCCGCCTGAAGCGGCCGCGCAACAAACCCCGCCGAGCGCCGCCCCAGCCCCGCCGCCGCCGATGGCGCAGGCGAACGCCGAGCCCAGCGCGACGGCGCCGCCCCCGGATGCCGCCGTCGCCGCGTCACCGACGCCGCCGGTCGCCCTCTCGCCGAGCCCGCTTGCCGAGGCGGTACCGCCGCTGGCCGCGCCCAAATCCGCGCCTGCGGAAAAACCGATCGAACAGGCGATGGTGATGCCACCGCCGAATGCACGGCCGCTCACCCCGTCACCGCCCGCCACTGCGCCCCACGCGCCGGCGCCGAAGCCGCAAACCGCACGCAAGGGGAGCGCCTATGCGCCGATGCGGCTTTTTGCCAGTTCTTTGCCATCACTCAATAAATTCGCCCTCGGCCCGGCGGCCCTCGGGCCGACCTCGATTACCCCGTTTGCGAGCATCTCGGCGAAGGAACTCGGTGCCGATTGGCGCAATGAGCTCGCCGACTGGATCGAGCAGCACAAATATTACCCCGAGGACGCGGCCCGGCGTGGCGAGCAAGGGATCAACCAGGTCCGTGTGGTGGTCAATCGTGATGGCCATGTCGAATCGGTTGAACTCGAGCGCCAATCCGGCTCGCAGCGCCTCGACAATGCCGCCGTCGGGCTGTTCCGGGATGCCGATCTGCCGCCGTTCCCGATCGGCACCGAAGAGGAGCGGGTGACCATCGATCTCACCATTCATTATGTGATTTATCACAACTGACCTTGCCGGCCTATCTTCGCCGTGATGTGCTCTCGATTTGGGAGAGAGGGGTGGAGGAACGCATGGCTGAGGAAATGCACGGAAAGACGGTTCTGGTGAGCGGCGCGGGCTCGGGGATCGGCCGCGCCGCTGCTTTGTTGCTCGCGCGCGTGGGGGCGGCGGTTGCGGTTGCCGATCTCGCGCTCGAGCGGGCGCAAGAGACTGCCGGCGCCATCACCGCAGCCGGCGGCAAGGCGCTCGCCTTCGCCGGCGATGTCAGCAAGGAGGCCGATATCGCCCGCTTCGTCAGCGAGACCGTTGGTGCATTCGGTCGCCTCGATGGCGCGTTCAACAATGCCGGGATCAGCCCCGCCGCGGTGGGGGCGGCAGGGACACCGATCACCGACTGGCAGGAGGAGGCATTCTCGCGCGTGATCGCGGTCAATCTTACCGGCGTCTTTCTCGCCATGAAGCATGAGATCGCGGCAATGGCGCAGCAGGAGGCGCGCGATGGCAGCATCGGCGCGATCGTCAACACCGCCTCGGTCGCTGGCCTCGTCGGTTTACGTGGCTCCAGCGCCTATGTCGCGAGCAAGCATGGCGTGATCGGCCTCACCCGCACCGCGGCCCTGGAATATGCGCCCCTTGGCATTCGCGTGAACGCGGTGTGTCCGGGCTATATCGATACGCCGATGGTGGCCCCGCATATGCCGGTGCGTGGCGAGGATATTCTCCGCGCCGTGCCGTTCGCGCGCCTCGGCACGCCTGAGGAAATCGCTGAACTCGTGCTGTGGCTGCTTTCCGATCGCGCATCTTTCGTGACGGGCGCCGCTTACGTCGCCGATGGTGGCTACTCCGCCGCCTGAGCCGTGGCGAGCCGGCCGAGCCTCTTGCACCCCAGCGCTGGTCCACCCGTAACGGGCGCAGGACGCAACGGGCGGGGGCGGCGTATTATTTCCGCCGCTGCCGGAACAGGATCCCCTCTTTCTCCAATCCCTGGATTTCCTCGGCGCTGAAGCCGTGGCGCGCGAGGATAGCGTCGGTATGCTCGGCAAAGCGCGGTGGCGCGGCGCGTGGCCCGCCGGGGGTACGGGAAAGCTTGATCGGCGTGCCGAGGCCGCGCCAGGCGCCGATGTCCGCGACCATGCCGCGTGCCGCCGTGTGATCATTGGCCAAAGCCTCATCGACCGCGCGCACCGGCCCGGCCGGGAGGCCGGCGCGGAGCAGGCGCAGCGTGAGCGCGTTCCCATCGGCCTCGGCGAGAACGGCGGAGAACGCGGTGATCAGCGCGGCGCGATGCGTGAGGCGATCGGCATTGGTGGCAAAGCGCGGATCGTTGGCGAGATCCGGCACCCCGAGTTCGGCGCAGAGCTTTCGGAACTGACCGTCATTGCCGGCGGCGATGAAGATTTGCCCGGTGCGCGTCTGATAGGTCTCGTACGGCGCGAGATTGGGATGCGGGTTGCCGGTCGCGACCGGGCGGCGGCCGTTCAGAAAATAATTCGC
>JAJYXY010000098.1 GCA_021801465.1 Pseudomonadota bacterium | reverse complement strand
GAATTCCGCGCCTATGACGCGACCACCGGCGAGGAGCTCTGGCATTCGCGCACCAATTCGGCGATCATCGCGCCGCCCGCGAGCTATGAGGTCAACGGCGTGCAGTATGTCGCGGTGCAATCGGGCTATGGCGTCGACGCCGCCTATCAGGAGACTTTGCTCAGCGAACTGCTCGGCTGGCAGGCAGACGTGCCGCAGGGTGGCGTGGTTTGGGTTTACGCGTTGAGCAAATAGGCGCGCCGCACGCCTCGCCCAACGCATAGCGCCCGGGCAAAGACCAACCGCCAGCGATGGCGGTTGGTTTTCCCCGCTGAGATCTCCCGCTTCCAAGGATGACACGTCATGAAATTTGAGTTTTCGGCGACAGATTTTCACAACCCCCTCATTCGACCTCTCTCTCTTGCCGTATTCGTCGCGCTATTCGGTGCGGCGCAACCCATGCTCGCGCCAGCGCGCGCGCAAGAGCCATCGTCGTTGCTCGCGGAAAGCCCGGCCTATCGCGTCTCGGTCGAGAATGTCAGCGCCAAGGTCGGTGCCCATACGGTGATACATGCGATTTTGCGCGCGAAAGAAGGATTTCGAATTCTGAAATCCTATGAGAACCGCGTCGCGCGGTTTTCCTCGGCCGATGATGGCGTCGCGTTCGATGAAAAGATCGTGCGCGGGCATTTCGAAGACGATAGCCTCGTGTTCGATATCGGCGTGACCCCGACCAAGCCCGGCGCGCATCCGATCAATGGCGTGTTCCGGGTCGGCTACCTGCAGGGAAACAGCGATCTCTCGATGGTCTCCCTGCCGCTGATCGCAACTGTGACCGGCACCGAATGACCGACGCGGCCATTTTGGGCGCGTTTATGTCACCCATGGCGCGCGCGATAAATAACGCCGCAGGTTGGCAGTGTCGTTCGTGATATACAAATAAATATATCCATCCCAAGACGCGCTATGTTTTGCCCGATTGACTGAACGCGCGCGATCCGTTTCTATTTGTGCAAGATCAGGATTGACAGAGTGCTGCCTCTGGCGTTGAATACTTCGCGGCAGAATTGATCGGCGGGTGTCGATCCGAACGCAAGGTTCGGGGAAACACGGCCCAAAGACCGAGTTGCCAAAGATGCAGCTAAAACAACGCGGGGCTAAAACAACGCGGGGCTAAAACAACGCGGGGCTAAAACAACGCGGGGCCAGAAAGCGAGATCCGGAGTTCGCCAGGAAACGATGCTCGCCATATTTTCGAATGCCGTGCTGGTCGCCAGGGCGAGACGAGCGCCGCATCGCGTCGAACGAGAGAAACAACAACCGAAAACAGGATCCGGGAGGATCGAACAGTCTAGGTCAGGGTTTCTGTTTTCACCATATCGAGGAGTGTGCCCATGATCACGCTGAGCGTGAACGGACAGGAGCATAAATACGACGGCGACCCGTCGCTGCCCCTGCTCTGGTTCCTGAGAGACGAAGCCGGGCTGCCCGGCACCAAATTCGGCTGCGGCGAGGCCCTTTGCGGCGCTTGCACCGTGCATGTCAACGGCGAGGCGGTGCGTTCCTGCGCCGTGCAAATGTCGGACGCCGCCGGCAAATCGGTGGTCACCATCGAGGGGCTCGATCCGCACGGCAACCATCCGGTGCAGCGCGCCTGGCGCGCCGTTAACGTGCCGCAATGCGGCTTCTGCCAAGCCGGGCAGATCATGCAGGCCGCAGCCCTGCTCAAGCAAACCCCGAATCCGACCGATGCGCAGATCCACACCGCGATGGCCGGCAATATCTGCCGCTGCGGCTGTTATCAGCGTATCGAAGCCGCGGTTCGCATCGCCGCGACGGGAGTGTGACATGACCCATATTGACAAGAGTGATTCCGGCCCATCGGTCCAGCCAATGGTCGAGAATGTCAGCCGCCGCGCCTGGCTCAAGGGCGTCGTCGCTTCCGGCAGCCTGATCGTCGCCGCGAGCGTTTTGCCACGCGGCGCCATGGCCGCCTGGAAGACCGGGGCGGATGCGATGCCGCATGGCACCGTCTCTGACCCGCATGTCTTCGTCGCCATCGATAAGGACGGCATCGTTACCATCGTCGCGCATCGCTCGGAAATGGGCACGGGGTCGAAGACCAGCCTGCCCATGGTCGTCGCCGACGAGATGAGCGCCGATTGGAGCCGCTGCCGCGTCGTGCAGGCGCCGGGCGACGAGGTCAAATACGGCAACCAGGACACGGACGGCTCGCGCAGTCTGCGCCACTTCGTCCAACCGATGCGCCAATGCGGCGCGGCCGCGCGGCTGATGCTGGAAATGGCGGCGGCGAAACGGCTCGGCGTCGATGTCAGCGAGGTCGAGGCGATCAACCACGAGGTCGTGCATCGCCATTCCGGGCGTAGCTTCGGCTTCGGCGAATTGGCGGCAGAGGCAGCGGCGTTGCCGACGCCGGCGCCCGATCAGATCCGCCTCAAGGATCCGAATTCGTTCCGCTATATCGGCACCGGTTCGGTTCCGATCGTCGATCTCTTCGGCATCACCACCGGCACCGCGACCTATGGCGCCGATGTTCGTCTCCCGGGGATGAAATACGCCGTGATCCTTCGCCCGCCAGTGCTCGGCAGCAAGGTGAAATCCTTCGATGCGTCGGCGGCGCTGAAACTTCCCGGTGTCGAGAAGGTGATGGAGGTCAAGGGCTGGGATTGGCCAGCGAAATTCCAGCCGCTCGGCGGCGTCGCGGTGATCGCGCGCAATACCGGCATGGCGATCAAGGGGCGCGACGCGCTCAAGGTGGTTTGGACGGAAAGCCCGCACGCGGTCTATGACTCTGACAAATTCCGCGAGGAGATGCTGGCGACCTCGCGCAAGCCGGGCAAGACGGTGCGCAACGAGGGCGATATCGATGCCGCGATGAAATCGGCGGCCAAGGTGATTTCGGCGGAATATTACGTGCCGCAATTCGCCCATGCGCCGATGGAGCCACCGGTCGCAACCGCTTGGGTGCGGGACGGCATGGCGGAAGTCTGGGCGCCGGTGCAAAGCCCGGGCGGCACGCATGACGATCTCTGCAAAACCCTTGGCCTTCCCTATGACAAAGTGAAAGTGAACGTGACGCTGCTCGGCGGCGCGTTCGGGCGCAAATCGAAATGCGATTTCGCGCTCGAGGCGGCATTGCTGTCGCAGGCGCTGAATGCTCCGGTGCGGGTGCAGTGGACACGCGAAGACGACATCCAGCATGATTTCTATCACGCCCCGGCGGTCGAGCGGATCGAGGCGGCGCTGGATGGGAACAACAAGGTGGTCGGCTGGCGCCATCGCAACGTCGCGCCGAGCCTGTTTTCCACCTTCATGCCCGATCCGAAATACCAGCAGCCGCTGGAATACAGCATGGGTCAGGTCGATCTGCCGTTCGAGATCGCCAATATCCGCTGCGAGGTCGGCGAGGCGGCGGCGCATAGCCGCATCGGCTGGTTCCGCTCGGTGCGGAACGTGCCCAATACCTTCGCGACCCAGTGCTTCGTTGCCGAACTCGCCCATGAACTCGGCCGCGACCCGAAGGAGATGCTGCTCGAGCTGATCGGCGCGCCGCGCATCGTCGATCCGCGCAAGACCACGGTTGATCTCTGGAACTATGGCGATCCGTTCGAGACCTACCCGATCGATACCGGGCGGCTGCGCGGTGTCGTCGAACTGGTTGCTGAGAAAGCCGGCTGGGGCCGTAATTTGCCCGCCGGCCACGGCATGGGGATCGCGGTGCAGCGCTGCTTCCTGAGCTATGTCGCGACCGTCGTCGAGGTCGCGGTGGACGAAAAGGGCAATATCAGCGTGCCCCGCGTCGATACCGCGATCGATTGCGGCTTCTTCGTCAATCCCGAACGCATCGTCTCGCAGATCGAAGGGGCGGCGATCATGGGGCTCACCGTCGCCAAGCACTCGGCCGTCACGTTCAAGAACGGCGTGCCGCAGCAAGGCAATTTCAACGACTACCCGGTGGTGCGGATCGACGAGGCGCCGCGCGCGACCCATGTCTATATCGTGCCGAATGGCTGGGATGTGCCTTCGGCTGGCGTTGGCGAGCCGGCGACGGCGCCGTTTGCGCCGGCGTTCTGCAACGCGATCTTCGCCGCGACGCAAAAGCGCATCCGGAGCCTTCCCGTCGGCGATCAGATCTCGCTCTGATCTCGTCGGGTCGTTACACGTTGGAGAGCCCGGGGGACATTTCCCCCGGGTTTTTTCTTGCCTCGCACGCCAGCGCCAAGCCAAAGCCGAGCAAGACGAAGAAAAATCCCGAAAGCGGCATCGCGGTGAAGGAACTGGTCGAGGCGATCGGCCAGAGATAGACCAAAACCGCAACGAACAGCCCGGCCCGTCGTGGCTCCGGCGTGCGCCAGAGACCACGCCCGAGTGCTGCAAGCCAGGCGAGCGCAAGCCCCGCGAATAGCGCAAGACCGGGGAGACCCGCATTGGTCGCGGCTTCGAGATAGAGATTATGCGGATGCATCTGACAGCCGCCGAGGCCACCGCCGTCATCCTTGGAGTCCGCCGGCCAGTGCCAGCCATGGAAATAGCGCGCCTCGCCGCAATACTGGCGGAAGCCATCGAAACCGAGCCCGGTGAGTGGATTTTCTGCAATCATCGCCCGCGCCCGGGCATAGATCACGCCATAGGGGCTTTCTGGAAAATGTTCCATCTGGTCGGAAAACTTAGTGACCAGCCGGTAATAGGTGGGCGGCGAGACGATCCGCGAGGCGCCGATCAGGGCGATGGCGGCAACCAGCGCGACCAGAACCCAAAGCCGCATCCTTGGCAGCAAGAAACCCGACACCATGAGCCCGAAAAGCGCCAAAAGGAGGGGCATGCGCTGTCCGATCAGCACCATCACCGCGATCCCGCCGATGCCGAGCAAAACCCCGGTCATGCGCGAAAGCAGCCCCGCGCGCGTGAGCAAAGCGGCGAGTGGCGGCAGCAGCACGGGGTAGAGAAGCAGCGAAAACTGCCCGCCGGCGCGGGGTTTATCATAGGGGCCGGTTAATTCGCCGTCGACGCCGCGCGGCTCGCCGAAGAAATTCCGCCCGGTCGCGAACTGCCAAACGGATTGCACGGCGATGTAAAGCGCAGCCAAGCTCAAAATCCCCGACAATGCGCGCCGCGCCCAGGACTCTCTCAAGGTAAAGGTTTCGAGGGCGGCGACGAAGAGCAGAAAGCGGATGACGAGCAGCGCCTGCACGCTCGCCCCAATCCCACCATGTTCAATCCCGCCAGGCCCACCTCCCCCAAAATCCGGGCGTGGCAGCGAACAGAGCACGAGCCAGCCCCACCAGAGGAGGCCGATCACCATCCATGGCCGCCGCAGCCAGGCAAATTCGCCGAGCGCCGCGCTCCGCAAGAGCAGCGCGACCGCGACCGCGATCATCAGCGCCTCGCCGATCACCCGGCCATGAACCATGAAAACCGGCACCAAAAGTGTCGCGAGGGAGGCGGCGCGTTCCAGCCGGGAAAGCCGGCCGGGCACGCGCAGTGCCGTGATCGTCGCCGCGAGCAGGCGCCGGAGGGGAAAAAGCTGCATCGTCACCGTTCAACCGTTCTCAGGAAATCCCGCCATTGGCGCAACACCGCGTGTTGGGCGAATTCGTCGAGGAAGCGTTGCCGCCCGGCCGCGGCCATGGCGCGGGCGCGCTCGGGCGCCGCCAGAAGGGCCGCCAGCACCCGCGCCAAAGCCTCCGGGTTTTCGGAAGGAAACAGCGCCCCGTCAACGCCATCGGTGATCAGCTCGCTCGGCCCCTCGACCGCGCTCGCGACCACTGGCCGCGCCGCCGACCACGCCTCCAGAATGACATTGCCGAGCGGCTCGCAGCGCGAGGGGCAGACCAGCACATCGGCCGCGGCCAGCAAGGCGGCGATATCCTGCCGCCAGCCGGCGAAGACCACCCGTTCGCTGACGCCGAGCCCT
>JAJYXY010000106.1 GCA_021801465.1 Pseudomonadota bacterium | reverse complement strand
GCGGCAGCGAGCGCAGGCGCTTGCGGCTGGGCGCAAAGGGCGAGAAGGAGTGCAAAAGCGGGGGCGAGTTTTCGCATCGTTTCCTCCGGAAATCTTCCCACTATTGTTTGGCCGGCGCGCGCCGGCGGTCAATCAGGAACGCGCGGTCACGCCTTCGCCCGTGCTGCGGCCTCGCGCGCGATCGCGGCGCGAATGAAATGCCGCGCTTCCTCGGCATCACCCCAGCCCGAGAGTTTCACCCACTTGCCCGGCTCGAGATCCTTATAGTGCTGAAAGAAATGCTGAATTTGCTCGAGCGTGATTTCCGGAAGGTCGGTATAGTTTTTCACATGGGCATAGCGCTTGGTGAGGTGGGGCGATGGCACCGCGAGGATTTTTTCATCGAGGCCGGCATTATCCTCCATGCGCAAAACACCGATCGGGCGCACATTGATCACCGCGCCAGGCACGATCGGGCGGGTATTGGCGATCAAGACATCGATCGGGTCGCCATCTTGGCACAAGGTGTGCGGAACGAAGCCATAATTGCCGGGATAACGCATCGGCGTATACAAAAACCGATCGACCACCAACGTCCCGGCCGCTTTATCCATTTCATATTTGATCGGCTCGCCGCCGACCCCAACCTCGATTACGACATTGATGTCGTCTGGGGGGGTGTGGCCTATGGCGATGGCATCGAGGCGCATGGCGAAACTCCGAGAAAACGGGAAACGGGATGAGCGCCGTTCGATACCATGGATCAGCACGCCGCGAAACCATGTTGCGGTGCAAAATCACCCGTCGGCGCGCGGCACCCAAGGGATGCGCGCGACTTCGATCCCCTCCTCGGCGAGCTGTTCGGCATCCTCCCCGCTCGCCTCGCCATAAATCGGGCGCGCGACACGCTCGCCGCGATGAATGCGCCGCGCCTCCTCGGCGAACGCGCCGCCAACATAGTCGCAATTCTTCTCGATTTCCGTGCGCAGCCGCTGCAGCGCCGCTCGTACCTCATCGGGGAGCTTCGGCATGTGCGCGGCCTTCGCCGCCGCTGGCGCGGGCACGCTCGGTGTCACGATCTCAGCGCGTGGCCGCGCGAGCGCGGGCGCCATCATTGCCCGGGTAACGCCATGGTCACCGCAATGAGGACAGGAGAGCAGCCCCTCTGCCGCCTGTTGCTCAAACGCGAGGCTATCTTTGAACCATCCATCGAAACTGTGATCCGAAGGACAGCGGAGTTGATAATGGATCATCGCACGGGCCGGATCTGGTCGTCGCGCCGCTCAGGCCGCCTTGTGCAGGAGCGGATCGAGCTTGCCAGCGGCCTCCAGCGCGTAAAGATCATCGCAGCCGCCGATGGCTTGGTCGTCGATGAAAATCTGCGGCACCGTTGTCCGCCCGCCCGAACGCGCCCGCGCCTCGGCCCGCGCCGCCGAGCCGGCAGGAGCGTCGATCTCCTCGAACGCGATCCCCTTTTTCGTCAAAAGCTTGAGCGCGCTCACACAATAGGGGCAAAAAGCCTGCGTATAGATCTCGACCTTGGGCATGGGAACCTCCACAACACGTTGATAAATGTCCCTTTCTCGCGCCACTGACAAGAGGGGATCGGGCAACGCCCATAGCCTAAATTCGAGCAGGATGTTCTTTTTTTGTAAAAAAAGAACCAAAAAAACTTATTCCTTATAAGGCGCGTGACGGCGCCCACGTCGCCGGCACACGCGCCAGCGCCAAAACATCGACATCACGCGCACCCGCGGCCAGGAGCGCACGAGCGCAGGCATTGGTGGTGGCGCCAGTCGTCAGCACGTCATCGATCAGAAGAATGCGCCGCCCGGCAATCCTGCCCGCGCGGCCGGGGCGAACCGCGATCACGCCGGCCATGGTTTCCGCCCTCTCAGCCGCCGAGAGATCACCCAGCATCGGCGTCGCCCGCACGCGGCGAAGCGCATCAGGGAGCATTTTCCGCCCTGCCAGCCGCGCCAGCGCCCCGGCGAGCAGGGCCGCCTGGTTGTAGCGCCGGGAAAGCAGGCGCGTCCGATGCAGCGGCACCGGCACCAAAAGGTCGGCGTCTTCGAGCAGCATTTTTCCGGCGCGGGCCATGAACCGGGCGAGCGGCTGGGCAAGGTCGGTGCGATCGCCATGCTTGAACGGCAGAATCAGGCGCCGCGCCATGGCATCATAGCGAAACGCCGCCCGGGCACGCGAAAATGCGGGCGGCTGATGGCGGCAATGGGCGCATAGCCCGTCACCGCCGGCGAGTGCGGCATAAACGAAGGGCGCGCCGCAGCGGACACAGAACGGCGCGGTGATGAAGGTGACGCTCTGAAAACAGGTCGCACAAAACTGCCCCGGCGCCGCAACCGGCCGGTCGCAGGTGAGACAAAGCGGCGGCAGCAGGAGATCGAGAAGGCCGCGCCCGGCACGCCGGAAGACGCGGCTGACGAGCGGCGCGGCGCCGTCGCTCACGCCGCCAAGCGGGTGCGAACCGCGGCCAACGCCGCCTCCGCCCGCGCGCCGTCCGGCCCGCCCGCCTGAGCGAGATCGGCACGCCCGCCGCCGCCCTTGCCGCCGACCGCCTCGCTCGCCGCGCGCACGAGATCGACGGCGTTGAACCGCGCGGTCAGATCGGGCGAGACGCCGACGACGATGCTCGCTTTGCCGTCAGCGGTGGAAACCAGGGCGACGACGCCGCTGCCAAGCTGCTTTTGGATGGCATCGGCAAGGCCTTTGAGCTCGCGCGCCGCGACTTCGCCGAGATGGCGGGCGGCGAATTTTACCCCGCCGACCTCCTCGATCGCCGCCTCCGTGCCACCGGTCGCGAGCTTCCGCTGCAATTCGCTGATTTCGGCTTCAAGCCGTCGGCGGTCTTCGAGCAGGGCCTGAACCCGCGCCGGCAGATCGGCGGGATGGGTGCGCAGCGCCGCGGCAGCGGCGGCGAGGCGGCGATCATTCTCGGCGACCAGCGCCAGCGCGCCAGCGCCGGTTGCGGCCTCGATGCGGCGAAGCCCGGCGCCGACCGCGCTTTCCGCTTCGATGCGGAAAAGACCGATATCGCCGGTGCGCCCGACATGGGTGCCGCCGCAGAGTTCGATCGACCAGGCCGGCTTGTTGCCGTCTGGCGCGCCCATCATCACGACCCGCACCTCATCGCCGTATTTTTCGCCGAATAAGGCCATCGCGCCGAGTTCGACCGCCGCCGCCGGCGTCATCAGCCGCGTGGTGACGGCGCTGTTTTCGCGGATACGGGCATTCACCTCCGCTTCCACCAAAGCGAGATCCTCGGCGCTCAGCGGGCGCGGGTGGCTGATGTCAAAACGCAGCCGGTCGGGCGCATTGAGGCTGCCTTTTTGCGTCACATGGCTGCCAAGCCGGCGGCGCAGCGCCTCGTGCAGAAGATGGGTCGCGGAATGGGCGGCGCGGATCGCGCGGCGCCGGTCATGATCGATCTCAGCATGAACGGCGGCGCCGACGCGGGCGGTGCCAGCCTCGATCCGGCCGAGATGGACGAAAAGATCGCCGAGCTTCTTTTGCGTATCGGTGACGAGGATGCGCAAGCCTTCGGCGCCGGTGATTTCCCCGCTATCGCCGACCTGGCCGCCGCTTTCGCCATAAAATGGCGTCTGGTTGAGGATGACCGCGATTTCCGCCCCCGGCTTGGCCTCGGCAACCGGCGCGCCGTCCTCGACCAGGGCGAGGATGGTCGCCTCGGCGGTCTCCGTCGTGTAGCCGAGGAATTCGCTGGCACCAGTCTTTTCGCGAAGTTCGAACCAGACCCGCTCGGTCGCTGCTTCCCCCGACCCTGCCCAGGCGGCGCGGGCGCGCGCGCGCTGGGCCGCCATCGCCGCCTCGAAGCCCGCGAGATCGACGCCCCTGCCCTGCTCGCGCAGCGCATCCGCGGTGAGATCGACCGGGAAACCGTAGGTGTCATAAAGCCGAAAGGCGACCTCGCCGGGAAGCGCCGCCCCTTCGGGCAGGCCCGCAACCGCCTCGGCGAGAAGATGCAGCCCGCGCTCCAGCATCGCGGCAAACCGCGTCTCCTCCAGCGCCAGGGTCTCTTCGATCAGCGCCTCGGCGCGGCCGAGTTCGGGATAGGCGAGCCCCATCTCGCGCACCAGCGCCGGCACCAGGCGGCACAGCAGCGGCTGATCGACGCCCATCTGATGGGCGTGGCGCATGGCGCGGCGCATGATCCGGCGCAGCACATAGCCGCGCCCCTCGTTTGAGGGCAGCACGCCATCGGCGATCAGGAAAGCGGAACTCCGCAAATGGTCGGCGATGACGCGGTGGCTCACTTTGTGTGGCCCGTCGGGTGCCTGGCCGGAGGCTTCGGCGCTGGCGAGGATGAGGGCGCGAAGCGTGTCGGTGTCGTAATTGTCGTGCTTACCCTGGAGGATCGCGGCAAACCGCTCGAGCCCCATGCCGGTATCGATCGAGGGGCGCGGCAGCGGCCGGCGCGAACCGGGCGGATCCTCCTCGAACTGCATGAAAACGAGGTTCCAGATCTCGATGAAGCGGTCGCCATCGGCATCCGCGCTGCCGGGTGGGCCGCCGCGGACGCTATCGCCATGGTCATAGAAAATTTCCGAGCACGGACCGCAGGGGCCGGTGTCGCCCATGCGCCAGAAATTATCGCTGGTCGGGATGCGGATGATGCGATCTTCGGGGAGACCGGCGATCTTGCGCCAAAGCCGCGCCGCGTCGTCATCCTCGGAATAGACGGTGACCAGGAGCCGCTCGGGCGGCAGCGCGAAATTACGGGTGATCAGCGTCCAGGCCAGCTCGATCGCGACATCCTTGAAGTAATCGCCAAAGCTGAAATTGCCCAGCATCTCGAAAAACGTGTGATGGCGGGCGGTGTAACCGACATTGTCGAGATCGTTATGCTTGCCGCCGGCGCGGACACATTTCTGCGCCGTGGTCGCGCGGTGATAGGGGCGGGTCTCCTGGCCGGTGAAGACGTTCTTGAACTGCACCATGCCGCTATTGGTGAAGAGAAGGCTCGGGTCGTTGCGCGGCACGAGTGGCGAGCTTTCGACCACTTGGTGGCCGTTCTGGGCAAAGAAATCGAGGAAGGCGGCGCGAATGCTATTGCTGCTGGTCATTGTGACCCGAGGGCCCCTGGCTTTCGAGATGTGCTCATGCGGAGAGAATTGCATTACCGCAGCCGCGCGCGCCTGTCACGCGCGCGGGCGGCCCGCCTAAAGCGCGCCGAAGCGCGGCGCTAAAACCTGCCGGCGCTGAGCCCATCCAGCATCACCCGCCCGCCCGGCCCGCCGATCAGCCCCGGCGATGTCGCGCCACCGCCTGGGGTGAACACCATGCCCTGCGCCGGGCTTGCCATCGGCCCAACCTTCTTCAGCGTCTCCTGATCGATGACGTGCTGCGACTGGCCCGAGTGAAATTGCGTCGCGCGATCGGGTGCGACATTCGCCCCGGGAACCGCGACGGCCCCATTATCGCCACGCACGTCGTCAGCGCGCGCGGCAAAGGAAAAAACGGCGAGCAAAAATGCCGCCGCGCACGCGATCGCTCTGGTTTTCGAGATTGACATGGATCAGTCCATTCTCCTCATCAGCCGTCGAGATACGCTACGCACGTGTCATGGTCGCCGGATCATTTGGCGCGCGCCTGTTGCAGGGCGGCGAATACCCGCTCCGGTGTCGCCGGCATGTCGAGGTGATGAATACCGTAAGGGCGCAGCGCATCGACGATCGCGTTCATCACCGCCGGCAGCGCCCCGGCGCAGCCCGCCTCGCCGCAGCCCTTAGCGCCAAGGAGATTGGTGCGCGCCGGCACCGGGTGAAAATCATTGTCGATGGTGACGAGATCGCCGGCGCGCGGCAGGGCGTAATCCATGTAGCTGCCGGTGAGCGGCTGGCCCTCGCTATCATAGTGCGTGACCTCCATCAGCGCCTGGCCGATCCCCTGGGCGATCCCGCCCTGCACCTGCCCCGCGACCAGGAGCGGGTTGACCACGGTGC
>JAJYXY010000125.1 GCA_021801465.1 Pseudomonadota bacterium | reverse complement strand
CTGGTCTCGGGCGGGCATTGCCAGTTCGTCGCGGTGGAGGGGCTCGGGCGTTATCGCGTGCTCGGGCGCACCCTCGATGACGCAGCCGGCGAGGCATTCGACAAGGCGGCGAAGCTGCTCGGCCTCGCCTGGCCGGGCGGGCCGGCGCTCGAGCGCCTGGCGGCCGAGGGCGACCCGCGCGCGATGGCGCTGCCGCGCCCGCTGCTCGGCCGCGCCGGCTGCGATTTCAGTTTTTCCGGCCTCAAAACCGCGCTCGCGCAGGCCGTCGCCGGGTTCCCGCCGGGCCCCTTGCCGCGCGCCACCGCCGCCGATCTTGCCGCGAGTTTTCAAGCGGCGGTCACCGACGTGCTCGCCGATCGCACCGATCACGCCCTCGCCCTCTTTCGTGCCCACCATCCGGGCGCGGCGAGCCTGGTCATCGCCGGCGGGGTCGCGGCCAATCAGGCGATCCGCGCCGCGCTCACCACGATCGCCGCGCGGCAGGGGTTTCGCCTGATCGCGCCGCCGCTCCGGCTCTGCACCGACAATGCGGTGATGGTCGCCTGGGCAGGGATCGAGCGGCTGCGAGCCGGCGCGACAAGCGATCTCGCGCACGCGCCACGCCCGCGCTGGCCACTGGATGCGCCCGACATGGCGCTCACGCCAACCCCGGTCGCCTGATGAATTACCGCCATGCCTTCCATGCCGGCAATTTCGCCGATTGCGTCAAGCACGCGTTGCTGGTGTGGCTGGTGCGCGCCTTGCAGCGCAAGGACAAGCCGGCATTTTTTCTCGATACCCACGCCGGCCGCGGCCGCTATGACCTCGAAAGCGCCGAGGCGAGGCGCACCGGCGAGTGGCGCGACGGCATCGCCCGCCTGCGCGCCGCCCCCGACCCGGTGCTCGGCGATTATCTCGGCGTTGTCGAACAGCTCGGCCTCTATCCCGGCTCGCCGCTATTGATCCGGGCCTTGATGCGCGCGGGCGACCGGCTCGCCTGCTGCGAATGGCATGCCGAGGAAGCGGCGGCGCTCAAGCGGCTTTTTGCCGGCGATCCCGCGGTTGCCGTCCATCGGCGCGACGGCTGGGAAGCGCTCGGCGCCCTGCTGCCGCCGCCCGAACGGCGTGGCCTTACCCTCATCGACCCGCCTTTCGAGGCCGAGGACGAGTTTGAGCGCCTCGCCGACGGTCTCCGCCGCGCCCATCGCCGGTTCGCGACCGGCGTGCTCGCCGCCTGGTATCCGATCAAATCGCGCGCCCGTACGCGGCCATTTCACGCGCTTTTGCGCGAAAGCGGGTTTGCCGAGGCGCTCGTGGTGGAATTCTGCCTTCGCCCGCCGCTCGACCCGGCACGGCTCAACGGAAGCGGGCTGATCGTCGTCAACCCGCCTTTCGGCTTCGCCGCGGCCGCACCAGCGCTGCTCGCTGCCCTGCATACGCGTCTGGCGACCGAGGCGGGTGGTTTTTATGCGCTCGTGCCGCTCGCCGAGGCGTTCGTCGGATGAGCCGGATTGCCATCATCGGTGCCGGCGCCTGGGGGACGGCACTGGCGATCCAGGCCGCGCGCGCCGGCCGCGAGGTCACACTCTGGGCGCGCGATCCTGCGCGGGCGGGCGACATCGCGATGCGGCGGGAAAATCCACGTCTCCCCGGCATTGCCATCGATAAGGCCATCACCGTCACCGCGGATTTCGCCACGCTCAGCGCCGATCTCTTCCTGCTCGCCGTCCCGGTGCAGCATCTCCGCGCCGTCGCGCAAGGTCTGCCGGCGGGCCCGGCGGTGATCTGCGCCAAGGGGATCGAGGCGGCGACCGGCTTGATGCCCTCGGAAATGCTCGCCGAACTCGCGCCCGGGCGGCCGCTCGCGGTCCTCAGCGGGCCCAATTTCGCCGCCGAGATCGCCCGCGGCCTTCCCGCCGCCGCCGTCATCGCGGCGCGCGAGGCCGCGCTTCGCCAGCGCATCATGGCGGCCCTCGCAAGCGATCAATTCCGCCTCTATGGCAATGACGATCCGATCGGCGCCGAACTCGGGGGAGCGGCGAAGAATGTCATCGCCATCGCCGCCGGGGCAGTGATCGGCGCCGGTTTGGGCGAAAATGCCCGCGCCGCGCTGATCACGCGGGGGCTCGCGGAAATGGCCCGCCTTGCGCACGCGCTCGGCGGGCGAGCGGAGACGATGAGCGGGCTCGCCGGGCTTGGCGATCTCGTGCTGACGGCAACCGGCCCGATGAGCCGCAATTTCAGCCTTGGCCTCGCACTCGGCCAGGGGGAGCGGCTTTCGGCGGCTTTGCCCCGCCTCCGCGGTGTCGCCGAAGGGGTGGCAACGGCGCCGGCGCTGGTCGCGCGGGCGGCGAAAGCGGGCTGCGACTTGCCGATCGCGGCTGCGGTCGCGGCGGTGTTGGCAGGGAAGGCCAGTCTTGGCGAAGCGATGACGGGCTTGTTCGCCCGGCCGCTCCGCGATGAGTGATGGCGTCACCGACGCCAACAGCACCCGCTGCGGTGCTCGCAATAAAGCGCAACGTGGGGCCTTCTGTCGGGGTGCGCCTGCGGGAAATGCCGCCCGACGAACAGGAGAACGGGGTTGCCGCGGGGCAGCTCGATCTTGGTTTTCTCCGCACGCTGCGCGCCGCAGCCGGGCTCCGTGCGGCGGCTTGCGCCGGTTGACGTCGCGTTCCGTCCCTTGGCCGGGAGCGACGCCCACGCCGATGTCAGCATCCTCCACCGGCGCACACTAACCCCTGTGGTGACCGAGTTCCTGCAATTGGCCCGTGGCCGGCTTTAGGGCGTCTCCGGCGTGGCGATCGTGGCGAAATCTGACGGCGATCTACCTTATTGCCCCGTTGCGATATTTTACCTGCGTATGTGACGGCACTATGTCGGCAGGGAGATTCGTGCCCGCAGCCCGCCTTGTGGGCTGGTGTCGAGGAAAATATCGCCGCCATGGGCGCGGGCGATATCGCGGGCGATGGTAAGACCGAGGCCAGTGCCGCCGGCGGCGCCACTCTCGAACGGGCGAAAGACGCTTTCCCGGCGAGCGGGTGGAATGCCGGGCCCGTCGTCATCGACGGTGATGGCGGCGATGCGGCTGCTCGGCGTGCTCAGCGTCACCGTGATGTGGCGGGCGTGGCGGCTTGCGTTGTCGATCAGGTTGGTTATCGCGCGGCGCATGGCGTCCGGGCGAAGCAGCAATGTCTGCGATGGCGGCGTGATCAGTGTGATCTCCGCCCCCGCGCGGCGGGCGCTGGCGGCGATCTCTTCCAGCATGGCGGCGATGTCGGTCGGCTGGGCCTGCTCGGTGCCCTCGCCGCGGGCAAACGCAAGATAGCCGCCGATCATGCGCTCCATTTCTTCGACATCGGTGGTCATTTCGGCGATGTCCTGGCGAAGAGCGGGCTCTACCGGCAGCATCGCGAGCGCAAGGCGCAGCCGGGTGAGCGGCGTGCGCAGATCGTGCGAGACGCCGGCGAGCATTTCCGTGCGCTGGGCGAGGAAGCGACGGATGCGTTCCTGCATGCGGTTGAACGCGGTTGCCGCCTGGCGCACCTCGGTCGCGCCCTCGGGTTTGATCGGCCCGACATCGCGCCCCATGCCAAACGCCTCGGCGGCCCGCGCCAAGCGGCGGATCGCGCGCACCTGATTGCGCATGAACAGCGCGGCGATGGAAAACAGCAGCACCGCCGAGCCCACCAGCCACAAGACGAAAAGATAGATGGTGCTGGTGTAAAGCCGCTTGCGTGGCGCTTCGACCTCCAAAACCCCATCCCAAAACTGCACCTCGACCAACACCGATTGCGGATCGGAGGTCCAGTCCATCCGGAAGGGAAGGCCGATTTTCTCGCGCAAGGCCTCGGCGAGATCGTCATCCATAGGCCCCGGGATATTGCGGCTCTTGGTGGTGGCAAGGCGTGCGCCGGGGCGGATTTTCATCGCGAATTCGAATTCCCCCCTCGCGGTGTCGAGGATCCATTGCCGCTCGGCGGGATCGGGGGTACGGCGGAGAAGATCGAGGGTGAAACCGATTTCGCCTGCAACCGCGCCGGCGAAGCGGCGGGAAATCAGCTCGAGGTGGCTGCCGTAAAAAATCTGCAGCGCCACGACTTGGACGAGAACGAGCGGAAGCAGAATGATGAGCAGGCTTCGTCCGAGCAGCGAGCGGGGCATGGCGCGTTTGAGGAGGCGCCCGGGAAAACGGGTCGCAAGCCGCATCACGGGCCCGGTTTCAACACATAGCCACGCCCGCGCACAGTATGGAGAAAGCGCGGCTCGCGCGGGTCGGCTTCGATCTTGCGCCGCAGCCGCGTCACCTGCACATCGATCGCGCGCTCGCTGGTGTCATCCATGTCGAGGGCGGCGGCGATTTCCTCGCGCGAGAGCACCGTGCCCGGGCGCTGGGCGAGCGCGGCGAGTAGCGCCAATTCGCCACCGGTAAGGCGCCGCACCCCCTCCGCCCCCCGTAACTCGCCACGCGCCGGATCGAACACCGCATCCCCGAGATGCACCGGCCCGGCTGGCGCCAGCGGGCGCACGGCGCGGCGGAGGATCGCGCGGATCCTGAGCACGAGTTCATCGGGGGCAAAGGGTTTCGGCAGATAATCATCCGCCCCGGCTTCGAACCCGGCGATGCGGTCTTCCGGCGCGCCGCGCGCGGTGAGTAAAAGCACTGGCAGCGTGAGCCCCTCGCGGCGCAGCCCGGCGATCAGCGCCACCCCGGATTCACCCGGCATCATGACATCGAGCACGATCAGGTCGGGGGCGACGAAACGCAGCCGGTCGCGCGCAACGGCGGCGTTTTCGGCGGTGGTGACACGAAAGCCGCGCTCGCTCAAAAACCGTGACAACAGCGCACGCAGCCGCGCATCGTCGTCAACGATCAGGATGTGGCTCTCCTCGGCCATGCTATCGTCGCTCCGCCTCCAATCCAGGCGTCATTTACCACGCACGGCGGACTCTCCGCGCGCGATATGGGCGCGCGCGGACTCGCTCATGATGCCGCGCAGCACCCGCCGGAACCCCTCGACCGCGGCCCCTCCCGCCTCGCGATAGGCGGCAACGAGGCGTTCGCGCTGGCGCTCGAAAAGGGTGCGCTCGAGCGCAAGACCAGTATCGGTGAGAAACAACAAACGCTGACGGCGATCGGCGTGGCCAGCTTCCTGGCGCACATAGCCGGCGGCGATCAGCGGCGTCAGCACGCGGGCGAGACTTTGCTTGGTGATTTGCAAAATCGCGAGGAGATCGCCGACGCTTATCCCGGGATTGCGGCCGATGAAATGCAGCGCGCGGTGATGGGCGCGGCCAAAGCCAAGCTCGGCGAGAATAGCATCCGCCGCGGCGGTGATGTCGCGATAGGCGAAAAACAGCATATCCTGCGTCAGGCGGATTTGCTCCTCGCGCAGGAACAAAAGATTGGCGCCAGGGCCAGGTTTTGGCTCGGCGGAGAGGCTTGAAGGGTCTGGCATGGCCGGCATTCCTGTCATCGCGGTCGGGCGATCGGCAACGCCGCGCGAGGAGTGCCGGCAACCGCGCCCACGCCGATTATGGCATTTCCGGCGAGCGAAGGCGACCGTTGCTCAAAGCGCATGGCACAACGCCCGGTTAGGCCATTTTCTCCCAGCCCCGCTCGCCCTGCTGCCAATAGGTCACGACATGACCTGCTGCCTTGCACGCTTGCCAGCGCGCCCGCGCCGCCGCCAGCGCCGCCTCGTCATTGCCATCGAAAAGATCAAAAACACGGGTGAACCGATCGAGATGGGCGCTGTCTGCACCATCGATCAGGAACAGGAAGCGGGCGCCGTTCGGCGCTTCGTCGTCGAGCGTGAGCCAGATCGGCTGCAAATCGGCATTGCCGGAGGCACTGCTCCCATGCGGCAGCCAATCGGGGCTGGCGCTGAGCCAGAGCGCGTCATCGAGGGCGGCGAGGCGCTCGGTGCTGCCGGCGCGAATGACCGCGCGTTCGCCGAGCGCGAGCGTGCGGCCAAGCAGCGCCGGCAAGACCTGTTCGGGGCCGGCGCGGAGCAGGTGGTAAAACGCGATCTCGGCCATTAGCCCTCATAAAATCGGGCAACCAGCCGATCGAGGAGGCGCACACCAAAGCCGCTCGCCCCCTTAGCCGCCAGCGGCAGATCCTTCTCCGTCCACGCCATGCCGGCGATGTCGAGATGCGCCCACGGCAAATTGCCGCGCACGAAGCGTTGCAGAAATTGCGCCGCGGTGATGGCGCCGGCTGGCCTGCCGCCGACATTCTTCATATCGGCGATGTTGGATTTCAGTTGCCGGTCATAGGCGTCTGCGAGCGGCATGCGCCAGAGCTTGTCACCGCTCATCCGCCCGGCTTCGAGCAAATGGTTCGCGAGCGTCTCGTCATTGGCGAAGAGGCCGGCATGCTCATGGCCGAGCCCGATGATGATCGCCCCGGTGAGCGTCGCGAGATCGATCATGAGACGGGGCGAGAACTCCTCCTGACACCACGACATCAGATCGGCGAGCACCAGCCTTCCTTCGGCGTCGGTGTTGATTACCTCGATAGTCTGGCCGGAATGGCTCGTCACCACGTCGCCGGGGCGCTGGGCGGTGCCGGAGGGCATGTTTTCGACGAGGCCGATCAAGCCGATCGCGTCCACCTTGGCCTTTCGCCGCGCGAGCGTCGCCATCAGCCCGGCAACCGTGCCGGCGCCGGCCATGTCCCATTTCATGTCCTCCATGCCGGCCGCGGGCTTGATGCTGATGCCGCCGGTATCGAAGGTGACCCCCTTGCCGATGAAGGCGAGCGGCTTCTGATCCTTCCGGCGCGCCCCACTCCCATGCCAGCTGATGGCGACCACGCGCGGCTCGTTCGCGCTTCCTTGCGCGACGCCGAGCAACGCCCCGAAACCGAGCTTGGCCAGCGCCTTAGGCTCGAACACCTCGATTTTCAGGCCGAGCTCACCGAGTTTCTCGACCCGGTCGGCGAACGCCGCCGGGGTCAGAATATTGGCCGGCTCGCTCACCAGATCGCGCGTGACGAACACCCCCGCGGCCAAAGCTTCGAGCGGCGCGTAAGCGGTTTTCACCTTCTCCGGCCCCTCGGCGAGCACGCTGAGCCGCGCGAGCTTCGGCTTGTCCTCGGGCTTTTCGCGGGTGCGGTAGCGATCGAAGCGATAGCACCGCAGCACCGCGCCGTGGGCGGCCTCGGCGAGGAGATCAGGGGCAAGGCCAGGGGCGGCGAGCGCCACGGTCTCGGCTTTGAGGAGATGAGCGATGCCCTGCCCGCCGGCTTCGGCCACGGCAAGTGGGGTGAGGCCATCGCGTTTGCCCATCCCGGCGAGGGTGAGGTGGGAAATCCCGGCGGTCGGGGCGAGGAAAGAGAGTGTCTGGCCCTTGCCGCCCTTGAACCCGGCAATGGCGACCGCCCGCGCGATCGCGCCACCGCTCGCGGCATCGATCTCCGCCCATAGGCCCGAAGGCGCATCATCCTCGGCCACAAGAAGCAAAACCCCGCCCGATTTCGGCAGGGCGGGCTTGGCAAAGACGACATCGAGCATCACGAACTCCTTCCCCGTGTGATTTGTCCCCAGTTTAGCACCCGCTTGCCGGCATGCCAGGGGCGGGCCTAGATGCGGTGATGAACATATCACCTCTCCTTGCCCTTGCCGCGCGCCTTGCCGAAGAAGCGGCGCGGCTGATCCTCGATGTCCGCGCGCGCGGCTTTGCGGTGATGCAGAAAGAGGATTTCTCGCCGGTGACCGAGGCCGACCGCGCCGCCGAGGCGCTGATCACCAAGGGCCTGCGCACCGCCACGCCAGACATTCCGGTGATCGCCGAGGAAGAAGTCGCCGCCGGGCGCATCACCGAAATCGACGGGCGTTTCTGGCTCGTCGATCCGCTCGATGGTACCCGCGAATTCGCCGCCGGCGACGATGCGTTCGCGGTCAATATCGGCCTCGTCGAAAACCGCATCGCCGTGCTCGGCGCGGTCGCGGTGCCGGCGAGCGGCGAGATCTTCGGAGGAATCCTAGGCGCCGGCGCCTGGAAACGCTGGAAGGGCGAGACCCGCCCTATCGCAACGCGCCCGCCACCCCCAGCCGGGCTCACGGTGCTGGCATCGCGTCATCACGGCGATGATCCGGCGCTCACCGCGGCGCTCGCGGGCAAACGGGTCGCGGCAATCGAGAAACTCGGCTCGGCGGTGAAATTCTGCCGCCTCGCCGAGGGGCGGGCGGATTTTTATCCGCGCCTCGGGCCGACGATGGAATGGGACACGGCGGCGCCGCAAGCGGTTCTAGAGGCGGCCGGTGGCACCGTGGTGGATGCAGAAGGAAAACCTCTCCGCTACGCCAAGCCGGGTTTTTTGAACCCGCCCTTTTTCTGTTACGGCCGCCGATGACCGCGCGCTTGGCCGCCGATGCCGCCGGCATCGCCGAGGCCGCGGCATTTTTGCGCGCGGGCGAGCGCGTCGCTTTCCCGACCGAGACCGTCTATGGCCTCGGCGGCGATGCGACCAACGCAAGCGCGGTCGCCGCGATTTTCGCGGCCAAGGGGCGGCCGCGCTTTAACCCGCTGATCGCGCATTACGCGAGCGCTGAGGCGGCGTTCGCCGATGTCATCGCAACCCCACTCGCCAAAAGCCTGGCCGCGGCCTTCTGGCCCGGGCCGCTGACGCTCGTGTTGCCGCGGCGGGCGCAAAGCCCGGTCGCAGACTTGGTGAGTGCTGGGTTGCCGACGCTCGCCCTCCGTGTGCCCGCCCATCCGCTCGCCCAGGCACTGCTCGCCGCCGTCGCGCGGCCTATCGCGGCCCCCTCGGCCAATCGCTCGGGCCGCATCAGCCCGACCTCGGCGGCGCATGTGCTCGCCGAACTCGGGGGTAGGATCGCCGCCGTGATCGATGGCGGCGATTGCCGGGTTGGGGTCGAATCGACGGTGCTCGATCTCACGGGTACACTGACCGGCGCCCGCCCGCGCCTGCTTCGCCCCGGCGGGATCAGCCTCGAAGCCCTGGCCCCGCTCACGGGCGCGCTCGACCTCGCGCCGCTGGCCGGCGATCAGCAGCCGCTTTCGCCGGGGATGCTGAGGAGCCACTACGCGCCGACGCTGCCGCTTCGCCTCCACGCACGTGACGTTGCCGGCGACGAGGCGCTGCTCGCCTTTGGCCCGCCGCTCCCAGGCGCGGCACTGGTGTTTCAGCTCAGCGCCGCAGGGAATACCGAGGAAGCGGCCTCGCGGCTCTATGCCGGGCTCCGCGCGCTCGATGCCGAGGGCGGCCGGCTCGGCCTTTCCGGGATCGCCGCCATGGCCATTCCCGAAACCGGGCTCGGGCGCGCGGTCAATGACCGCCTCGCCCGCGCCGCGGTTCGCGACGGCGGGGTGGATGTCGATTAATTTTGTCAAATATTTCTTAAAAAACAAATCATTGCCAAAATTTCCCTCGGCAGGGCCGGTGAAATATGGTAAAAAATTGGGGACGCTGCGAACGGTACGGATATTCGGCTCGGAACAACTGGGCTCGGAACGGCTGGGCGTGGAATGTTCATGGCACCTTGCGGGGTGGCGCCGAGATTGGGGATTAGGCAGTGGACAGCAAAGATCAGCAGCAGCCAAGCGGTCATGAGCCGGATGGAGCGCGCGCGAAAGCGGCCCGAGAGCCCGAGGCGACATCGGCGAAGCCGAAGCCTGCCCCGACACCTGACCCATCTCTGGAGACGGGCCTGAATGCCGATGCGCCCCCCGACCCGCGGGAGACGCTGCTTCTCGCGGTGATCGCGGCGGCGCGCCATCACGGTGTCGTGCTCGACCGCGAGGAGCTTCGTCTCCGCCCGGGCGAGACGCCTTCGCCCGCCGATCTCGCTGCCTGGGCGCGGGGTGCTGGGCTCTGGGCCAAGGCCGCGCGGCTGAGCTGGCGCCAGATCGCCCACCTGAAAGGCACGGCGCCGGTAGTCATCTTGTTCCACGATGGCAGCGCCGGGCTATGGGTCGGCGCCAATGCGGCGCGCAATGTGGTCTTTCTCCGCGACCCCCGCGCCGGCACCGAAGACGACCCAACCCCGGTCGATGAGCTCCGTCTCAAGCGTGTCTGGTCGGGCGAGGTGCTGCTGATCCGCCCCGAGCGGGGCAGCAACGATGAGGAAGCCCCCTTCACCCTCGGCTGGATCGCCCGTGTCGTCCTGCGTGAGCGCGGTGCGCTCCGCGATATCAGCATCGCCTCGATCGCGCTCAGCCTGCTCACCATCATCCCACCACTTTTGGTGATGGCGGTGATCGACCGCGTCTTGCAGCATCACAGCTACTCCACCCTGACGCTGCTCTCGGTGATCCTTGGCCTTGCCGTATTGTGGGAGACGGCGCTCGGCTATGCCCGGCGCGAGCTTACGGCGGTGGTCGCCGCGAGATTGGATACCCGCCTCAATCTTCACATCTTCAACCGCATGCTCGGCCTGCCGCTCTCTTATTTCGAGCGCAACCCCGCCGGCCAGACCATCCACCGCCTCTCCCAGATTTGGAAGGTGCGGGATTTCATGACCGGGAAACTGCTATCGACGTTTCTCGATGGCTTCACCTTGCTCGTTCTCTTGCCGGTGCTGTTTTACATGAGCGCGCCGCTGGCCTGGATGGTGCTCGCCGGCGCGGTTCTGATCGCCATCGTCATCCTGATCTTCCTCCCCCCGATGCGCCGCGTGATTGCCAAGGTGATCCAGTCGGAGATCGAAAAAAGCACGGTGATGGTGGAGAGCGTGCATGGCGTGCGGACAGTGAAATCGCTCGCGATCGAGCCGCAGCAACGCGATCTCTGGGATCTCAAGGTCGCCAACTCGGCGCGTCTGCGGCTGCAGGCGGGCAGGCTCGGCAACTGGCCAAACACGATCGTAACGCCGATCGAACGCTTCATCGAGCGCGGTGTGCTCCTGGTCGGCGCCTATCTCGTGCTTTCCGGGGAGAGTAGCGTGCAGCCGGGCGCGCTGATTGCGTTCATGCTGCTTGGCGTGCGCGTCGCGGCACCACTCGTTGGCATGGCGCGGCTGATCGAGGATCTCGAGGAGGTACGGAGCTCGATCGGCGAAGTCGGCATGGTGCTCAACCAGCCGAGCGAGATGAAAAATGCCGGCGAAGGCTTGCGGCCGCGGTTTTCCGGCGCGATCAGCTTCGAGAAAGTGAATTTCACCTATCCTGGGTCGAAAATCCGCGCCCTCGAGGATGTCAGCTTCAGCGTACCGGCCGGCACCATGCTCGGCGTCGTCGGCAAGAGCGGGTCGGGCAAATCGACCATCACCCGCCTTTTGCAAGGGATCAATCGCGAGTACGAAGGCTATGTAAAAATCGACGGCGTCGATCTGCGCGAAATCAATCTCTCCTATCTTCGCCGTAGCTTCGGCGTCGTAATGCAGGACAATTTCCTCTTTCGCGGCTCGGTGCGGGAAAACATCATCGCTGGCCGGCCCGGCCTCACGCTCGAGGACGCGGTGCGGGCGGCGCGGCTTGCCGGTGCTGAGGAATTCGTCGAACGCCTGCCGCAAGGCTACGAGACCTTCATCGAGGAGGGATCGGCCAATCTCTCCGGCGGCCAGCGCCAGCGCCTCGCGATCGCCCGCGCCCTGATCAATGACCCGCGCATCCTGATCCTCGACGAGGCGACCAGCGCGCTCGACCCCGAAAGTGAGGCTTTGGTCAATGCCAATCTGCTCCGCATCGCGCGCGGGCGGACGATGGTGATCGTCTCGCATCGCCTGTCCTCGCTCACCGAATGCGATGCGATCCTCGTGCTCGAGCGCGGCAAGGTCGTCGATCTCGGGCCACATCGCGACCTGCTTGAACGCTGCGCCATCTATCGCCAGCTTTGGCTGCAGCAGAACCGGCATCTCGAGGGCCAGGGCGGCCAGCGCCCAACCTCGATGCCACCGCAAATCGCGACCGGAGAGTGATATGGCTGAAAACGCGCTCATCCGCACGGCTCCCCTCGCGCCGGCCCGAGCCGCACCAGCGGACCGGGTCTTCGCCGATGCCTTGCTCGAATTTCAGTCACCCTCGGCCGCCTTGCTGGCAACGCGGCCGAAAGGCGCCGCGCGTGGCGTCATTTGGCTGCTGTCGGCGGCGGTGACCACGTTTTTTCTCGCCTCCGGCCTGATCAAAATCGACAAGGTGGTGACGGCCCAGGGGAAGGTGATCTCAGAAGCCCGCACCCTCGTCATGCAGCCACTTGATACCGCGATCGTGCGCTTGATCGCGGCGCACGAGGGCCAGCTCGTCCATAAGGGCGAGCTTCTCGCCGAACTCGACCCGACCTTCGCCGCCGCCGATCTCGGCGCGCTCCGCGAACAGGTGCGGAGCTATCGCGCCGAGGTCGACCGCCTCACCGCCGAAGCGACGGACAAACCCTATAGCCCGCCCCTCGATAGCGACGCGACCCGGCTGCAAGCGGCGGTTTTCGCCCAGCGCGCGGCGGAGAAATCCTTCAAGCTCGAAAACTACCAGCAAAAGATCAACAGCCTCGAGACCACGATCGCCCGCAATCTCGCCGAGGCAACCTATTATCGACAGCGGCTCGCAGTTGCCTCCGATGTCGAGGGCATGCGCCGCGAATTGCAGGATCTCAAGGTCGGAAGCCGGCTCAATTCGCTCTCGGCGGCGGATAACCGCATCGAAATGGCGCGCAATCTGGCGCTTTCAGAAGATACCGCCGAGACCGGCAAACGCGATTTGCGCGCGATGGTCGCCGAACGCGATGCCTATTTGCAGAACTGGCACGCCGAAGTGCTGCAAAACCTCACCGAACAAGGGCGCAAGCTTTCGGACGCCGAGGAGCAGTTCAAAAAGGCCGAGCTGCGGCGCGCGCTCGTCGAATTGCGCGCGCCTGAAGATGCGATCGTGCTCACCGTCGCCAAGGTTTCGGTCGGCTCGGTTTTGCAGCCGGGGAGCCAATTCATCACCCTAGTGCCAGCTTCCGCCCCACTTCTGGTCGAGGCCAATGCCGCGGGCTCGGATGCCGGGTTCTTGCGTGTCGGCGACCCGGTCGCGATCAAATTCGATACCTTCCCCTTCACCCAATACGGCGATGCCGAGGGCGAGGTGCGGGTGATCAGCCCCGACAGCTTCACCCAAAGTGATCTCGCCGGCCAAGCCAACGACCAACCGCATGACCCGGTGCCGGGGGGGAAGATCTTCTATCGCGTGCGCATCTCTCTCGACCAAATCAAGCTGCATGGCGTGCCGGAGGGGTTCAAGCTCGCGCCCGGCATGCCGGTCACCGCCGATATCAAGGTCGGCCGGCGCACCATCCTCAATTATATGCTCGGTCGCGTCTTACCGGTCGCCTCCGAGGGTATGCGCGAACCATGACAGCGCGCTGAGACCGTCATGGTCGGGGTCGTCAGACGCCTTCTCGGTCTTTGGTCGCCGCGCGCGGGCTTGCGGCACGCCCTCGAACTCGGTGAAGGGGGGCGTTGGGATCGTGCCTTCCCGCTTCTCGCCCGCGCCGCCGAAGCAGGGCTTGCCGAAGCGCAATACCGAGTCGGGCGCTGCTATCTCGAAGGCGCGGGCGTGCCGGCCAGCGCGAGCGAGGCTGGGCGTTGGCTCAAGGCGGCGGCCGAGCAAGGCTTCGTCGAGGCGCAAGCCTTGCTCGCGACCATTTATCTGCGCGGCCTCGGGCCGCAGGACGGGATCGCCGCCGAGACGTTGACCCGACCGGCAGGGGCGGGGCCGGCGGGTGTGCCAGATTTTGCCGCGGCCCGCCTCTGGGCGCAGCGCGCCGCCGCCGCGGGCTCAGCCGATGGCCAGGCTCTGCTTGGCTATATCCTCACCTCGGGCCCGGAAGAAGGCCGCGATCTCCGCGCGGCCGAAGTATGGTATCGCCGTGCCGCCGAGGCTGGCTCGCCGCAAGGGAGGCTCGGTCTCGCGCTCGCCTTGCTGCGCGGGACCCCGAGCGAGGAGGAATTTCGCGAGGCCGCCAAGCAATTGGCTGCTGCCGCCGCTGCCGGTCTTCCCGGCGCGCATTACCTTCTCGGGGAAATGCATGACCGCGGCGATGGGCTCACCCGCGACCCGGCGCAGGCGGTGGTCTTTTATCGCACCGCCGCGGAAAAAGGTGTCCGGCCAGCGCAGGCGCGGCTTGGCCTTGCCTTACTGGAAGGGCGAGGGGTCGCCAAAAATATGCAAGAGGGCGAATCCTGGCTCCGCCGCGCGGCCCTGGCTGGCGATGCCGAAGCGGCGGCGCTGGTCGGCGATCTTTACGCCCGCGGCGGCGAATTGCCGCCCAATTATGCCGAAGCCGCGCTGTGGTTTCGCCGCGCCGCTGAAGCCGGCCATCGCACGGCAGCGCGCACCCTCGGCCTCATGCACCTCACCGGCGCCGGCACCGCGCGCGACCCCATGGAAGCGGCGCGCTGGTTTCGCCTCTCTGCCGAAGCAGGCGATGCACAGGCCAAGGCCGATCTCGCCAATCTCGTACGCCAGGGCGTTGCTGGGCCCGAGGAAACCCAACGCACCCGCCAATGGTTCGAGGAGGGGGCGCTCGCCGGCGATTTGATGGCGGCCTACAATTTTGGTGTCTGCCTCGCCGAAGGGGTCGGGATCGAGCGCGACGACCGCCAGGCGGCGCAATGGATGCGGCGCGCCGCCGATGGCATCGCCAACGCGCAATATTGGTATGGCCGCATGCTGATCGAGGGCCGCGGGGTTGCCGCCAATCCCGCCGAAGGCGCGGCCTGGCTCACGCGCGCCGCTGAAGCGGGGATGGTCGAGGCACAAGTGGCGTTGGCTGAGCTTTTGGTCAGCGGCGGCGCCGGCCACGAGGACCACCCGGCGGCGCTCGCCTGGTTCCGCCGCGCCGCCGAACATGGCCATGTCGGAGCGATGTTCGCGATCGGCGCGATGCTCGGCGGCGGCCACGCCGTGCCGGAGGAGCGCACCGAGGCCGCGCTTTGGTATCGTCGCGCCGCCGAACGCGGGCACGGCCACGCGCAGATGATGCTCGGCCGTTATCTCGCGCGCGGCCTCGGCGGGCGGCGCGATGTGCGCGAAGCCCGGCAATGGCTCGAGCGGGCAATGGCGCAAGGCATGACCGATGCCGCCGCCGATCTCGCCCATCTGCCCGCCGCCGAGGAGGAGCCGGCGCCGCGCCGCGCCGGGCAAAGCGCCTGAGCGGCACGGCCGAGTCTCCGGCGCGCGCGGCTCTCGCGGCGTTCGTGGAGCGTCAGGCCCGTTGGGCGCGCGATGCGCTCAGCCGTGGCGAGGCGGCGATGGCAGCGGGTGATGCGCGGGCGGCACTCCTCTGGCTCGAGCGCGCGGCGCGGATCGCGCCCCGCGACCAGACGGCGCGGCTCGCCCTCGCGCTCATGCGGCTCGCGCAGGGCTTGCCGGGTCAAAGCGACATTCTCGCCGATATCGCTGCGCGGTTCGATTTGCGCCTCGCTTGGATCGGCCTTGCCTCCGCGCGCCGGGCCGAAGGCGATGCAGAGGGCGCCGCTTCGGCGCTGGCAGCGGCGTTTTCCCGCCATGCCGGGCCGATCGATGCCCATCTCGCGATCGGCGCCGATGCTATCGCCGCCGAGTCTGGCCGGCCCGGCTGGTGCGCGCTCGAACAGGGTCTCAGGCTCCGCATCAAAACAGCGGACAATGCGGCGAGGGTACGCGTTTTGTGCGACGGCGTGCCGCTCACGCTTCGCTTTCGCGCCGGGCGAGCGCAGCTTCGCCCGCAATTTGGGCGCACCCTCGCGGTTAGCACCGACGCCGGCGTGCCGCTGCTCGGCAGCCCGATCGATCTCTCCGCCCCGCAGCGGCTCGAAGGGATGGTCACCGCCGAGGGCGGAGATCTCGTCGGCTGGGCCTGGCATCCCGCCGACCCCGAGGCGACGCCACGGGTTTTTTTGCGCGATCGGCATCATCGGCTGATCGCGCACACGCAGGCACGCGATCTTTCGGTTTCCATCCCCGATGTGGCGCCGCTTGCGCGCCCGCGCGGCTTTCGTTTTCCGGCATCCTGCTTTGCCGCAGCCGCCCCGCCGGTATCAGTCACCGACGCCGAAGGGCGCGCGCTGCTTGGAAGCCCGCTCGACCCTGGCGCGGAGTGGGCGAGCGCGGCAGCGGCGGCGCGCCTGCTCGCCGGCATCAGACCCGGCAAATCTCACGGACGCGCGTCGCGTGCGGCCCAGCCGGCGATCCATGCCGATCTCCGTGGGCCCGCCGCCGAGCGGGGACGGGCGCGCAAACGCCGGGTCAGCGTGATCGTGCCAGTCTATCGGGGACTTTCCGAAACCCGCGCCTCGCTCGAGGCAGTTTGGCCGAGCCTGCCCCCCTGGGCGCGGCTGATCCTGGTCGAGGATGCAAGCCCCGACCCCGATCTCATCGCCTTCGTGCGCGCTTTTGCCAAGGAGCATCGCATGCGCCTCCTTCGCCTCTCGCGTAATCACGGTTTTCCCGGTGCGGCCAATGCGGGCATCCTCGCCGCCGGCCGCGATGACGTGGTGCTACTCAACAGCGATACCCTGGTCGCCGGCGATTGGCTCACGCGGCTCCGCGATGCCGCCTATGCCGAACCCGCGATCGCGACGGCGACCCCGTTTTCCAATGACGCGACGGTGATGAGCTACCCAAAGCGCGCGGGGGGCAACCCGATGCCCGATCTCGCCGCGACCCGGCGGCTCGATGAACACGCGGCGCGCGCGAATAAAGGGGTGGTGGTGGAGATCCCGGTCGGAGTCGGGTTCTGCCTTTATATTCGCCGCGTCGCCCTCGATGAGGTGGGGCTCCTACGCGCCGACGTGTTTGCCCAAGGGTATGGCGAGGAGAATGATTTTTGTCTCCGCGCACGCGCGCTCGGCTGGCGGCACGTCGCCGCGACCGGCGTCTTCGTTGCCCATCACGGCGGTGTTTCCTTCGGCACCGGGCAAGCGGCGCTCCGTGCCCGCAATGCCGCGCTGCTCGCGCGTCTGCACCCGGGCTATGACGCGCTGATCACCGCCCATCTCGCCGCCGACCCGCTCGCCCCCGCGCGGCGGCGCCTCGACCGCGCGCGGTTCGTCGCGTCACGCCGGCGCGGGGCACCGTCTGTGCTTTTGGTCACGCATGATCGTGGCGGCGGCGTCGAGACGCGGCTCGCCGCGCGCATCGCAGCGCGAGAGGCGGTGGGATGGCGGGTACTGGTGCTGCGCGGCAGCCCGCGCGACGCGGGCGGCGCGCCGCGCTCGCATCTTTCGCGTGGCGATGCGGCCGAGACCTATCCCAATCTCGGTTTCGATCTGCCGGGCGAAAGCCGAGCGCTGTTGAGCCTGCTGCGCGCCGAGAGGGTCGCTTTGATCGAGATCCACCACCTCCTCGGCCACGACCATGACGCGGTCATGGCGATTTGTCGCGCGCTTGCCTGCCCTTACGAGGTGCATGTGCATGATTACGCGTGGCTTTGTCCGCGCATCAAACTGCTCGGCGCCGAGGGGCATTATTGCGGCGAGCCGCCGGTGGCGGCGTGCGGGTTCTGCGTCGCCGATGCCGGGCGCGAGATCGAGGAGGAGATCGATGCCGCGTCACTCCGCGCGCGCAGCGGCTGCGTGCTCGCCGACGCCGCACGCGTCATCGCCCCGACCAGGGACGTCGCGGCGCGGCTTGTACGGCATTTTCCAGTACTTAACCCGGTTGTAACCCCTTGGGAAACGCTGCCGGATAACCCGGCGCGGGCGCCAGCGCGCAGCGCGGATGGGGTGCTGCGCGTTATCATTGCCGGGGCGATCGGGGCGGAAAAAGGCTATCGCATCCTTCTCGCCTGCGCCCGCGATGCCGCCTTGCGCGAACTTCCGCTCTATTTCATTGTCGTTGGCGTCAGCATCGATGATGATCGCCTGCTCGCAACCGGCAAAGCCTTCATCACCGGTGATTACCAGCCCGAGGAGGCGGTCGCGCTGATCGCGGCCCAAGCCGGCGGGATCGGGTTTTTGCCCTCTGTCGTGCCCGAGACCTGGGGCTATACGCTGAGCGAGCTGTGGCGCGCTGGGCTTTTCGTCGCCGCCTTCAACCTCGGCGCCCAGGCCGAGCGTATTCGGGCGAGCGGGCGGGGATTTTTATTGCCGCCCGACCTGCCACCCTCGGCGGTGAATGACGCCTTGCTCGCGATTGCCGATCAGCAGTCGCGCGGGCAGTTTACGGAGTAGGTTGATGCCGCTAGAGAAATGGGCTGATTAACCCGAGATTGATTCTTCCAGAATAGAGTGAGACCATCGCGATGCCCGACCCCGGCGCCCCGAGCGCGAAGGCCCCCAGCGCGCCCCCCTCGAGCACGAATCCCTTGGGCGCGAGCGCCAAAATGTTCACCGAAATCCGCACCTCGGCACATTTGATGACGCTGGATGCTGGGCTTTTCTGCATCGTCCAGACCCCAGGCGCTCGTCGGCCAGATGATGCCTCGGGCCTGCCGGGGGTGCGGCTTTCCCTGCCGCCGGGGGCAGCGAGCCGGCCGCAGGCGATCAGCATCACTTCGTTCCGGGCGGATGGCTGGCTGAGTGGCGCGGCCGATGCCGCGCTGGTGCGCGTCAGCGAGGGGCCGGCGCAAATTCTCGTCACTATCTATCAGGCGCAAGGCGGCCCAGAGACGGCGCCGCGCCTGCAAGTGCTGCGGCTTGCCGAGGAGGCCGCGTCCCAATCCCTGGCCCGTCCGACCCCACTCGCCGACCCAAGGCGCCCGGCCGCTCAGCCTGCCGCCAATGCGGCGCCACCGGTGGTCGTCGCACCTGTCATGGCACCTGGGGGTCTTCCACCTGGGGTCGCTGCGGCGGCGGGCGCGGCACCGATGGCGACGAGAGCGGCGCCGGTAGGGGCCATCCCGCTCGCCGGCAATTTCGAAATCGGTGCCCATGTGCAGCTGCGTGGCGATATCGGGGCGATGTTCGGCGAATGGGTCGGCGATCGCGGCAGCAAGCGCTGGGTCGAGGGCTTCGCGCTCACGCCACGCGGTGGGATCGCGCCGCAAGACATCGAATATCAAGCGGTTCTCGGGCGCGGCTGGCTTTCTCCCTGGGTCGAGGGCGGGCAGCTCTGTGGCAGCCGCGGTATGGCGCTGCCGCTTTTGGGGTTGCGCGTGCGGCTCCGCGGCAAGGCGCGCGAAACCCATCGCTGTCTTTATTCGGCGAGCTTCGTCGATGGCACGGTGATCGGCCCGGTCGGCGATGGCGAAGCCTGCGAGGCCGACAGCCTCGCCCCGCTGGAGGCGTTCCAAATCACGCTCCAGCGCCGTGAGCCCGAGAAGCCGGTGGGAAAATCCACTGCCGAGACGCCAAAGTCTGCCGCCAAAGCGAGCGCCAAGGAGCCAGCGCGCCCCTCGGTCGCGGCAAAACCAGCCGCCAAACCGAGCGCCAAACCGCCCGCCCGCGCCGGCAAGGCGCCACCGCCGCGCCGCGGCCGATAACGGATTTTGCGTGCGCTTCCTTTTCGTTCATCAGAATTTTCCCGGCCAATATCTCCACCTGCTGCGTTATCTCGGAGCGGCCAGGGAGCACGAGATTCTCTTTCTCACCGACGAGAACAACAATGCCATCTCGGGGGTCAGAAAGCTCGTCTATCGCCTCGGCCGCGAACCGTGCAAGGACGCCCACCGCAATGTGCGCGAGATCGAGCCGGCGCTGATCCGCGCCGAGGCAGTGGCGCGGGCGGCAACGCAGCTTCGTGGACTTGGGTTTCAGCCCGACATCATCATCGGCCATCACGGCTGGGGCGAGATGCTTGATCTTTGCGATGTCTGGCCGGGGACGCCGATGCTCGGCTATTTCGAGTTTTTCTATCATACTGACGGCCTCGATGTCGGTTTCGATCCAGAATTCCCGATCGCGCCGCAAATGCTCTCTAATATCCGGGCAAAAAACACGGTCAATCTGCTCGCCCTCAACCTCTCCGGGCATGGCCAGACACCGACCCGCTTTCAGCACGCGACCTATCCCGACTGGGCACGCTCGCGCATTTCGATCGTCCCCGAAGGCGCGGATCTCGCGCTGTGCGCGCCGGATCTGGCAGTGGCGCGAGCGCCGTTTTCCATCAAAGACGTCACCGTCACGCCAGGCGAAAAACTGGTCACTTTCGTTGCCCGCGATCTCGAACCGTATCGCGGCTATCACGTCATGATGCGGGCCCTGCCGCACCTGATGCAGGCTCGGCGGGATGTGCGCGTGATCCTCGTCGGCGGCGATGGCGTGAGCTATGGCGCGAAACTCGCCAATGGCACATGGCGGGATTATTTTTTCAATGAGGTCAAGGATCGGCTCGATACCAGCCGGGTGCATCTCCTCGGGCGGATCGATTACGGTGATTACCGGCGGCTGTTGCAGCGCTCGGACGCGCATGTCTATCTCACCTACCCGTTCGTTGCTTCGTGGTCGCTGCGTGAGGCGCTGGCGAGCGGTTGCGCCGTCATCGGCAGCGATACCGAGCCGGTGCGCGAATTCATCCGCGATGGCGACAACGGTTTGCTCGTGCCCTTTCACGAGCCGGCGCGGCTCGCCGAGGGCGTACTGTCGGTGCTCGAGGATCGCGCGCTCGCCGAGCGGCTGCGCGCCAATGCCCGCGACTATGCCGAGCGCCATCTCGCAATGGACTATTATCTCGAGCGGATGGCACGCCTGATCGAGCAGCTCTCAGGCATGCGCCCGGCGATCGCCCCCGCGACCAAGCCGCCAGCCCAGCGGCAAACCTCGCGCCGTGGCAGGGGCACGTGAATCAGGGCCCGACGAGCGCGGGCGTGGCGATGGTGGCGGCGCTGGAGGCCGCGCGGGCGGCGGGCGCGCGGGGCGAGGTGCCGGTGGGTGCGGTTGTGGTTGCGGCCGATGGCACCCTCCTCGCAGTTGCCGGCAACGAAACCGAGGCCCGGGCCGATCCTTCCGCGCATGCCGAGATGCTGGCACTGCGGGCGGCGGCGGCGCGGCTGGGCGTGCCGCGGCTCCCCGATTGCGACCTCGTGGTGACGCTGGAGCCCTGCCCGATGTGCGCTCAGGCAGCGAGTTTCTTTCGCATCCGGCGGCTGATCTTCGGCGCCTATGACCCGAAGGGCGGCGGCGTCGAACATGGCGCGCGCGTGTTTGAGGCGCGTTCCTGCCATCATCGCCCGGAATTGGTGGGGGGCGTTTGCGAGTGCGAATGCGCGGCACTCCTGCGCGGCTTTTTCGCCGCCCGCCGCCCCTGAACCGCTTGCCGGCAGCGGCGAAATATGGCGTTCTGGCTGAGCGTCGAACGCAAGGGAGGAAAGCTGCGTGAGCGAGATCGAAACCAGAACCATGACCAAGGTGATGCGTCGCCTGGTGCCATTCCTGATCCTTTGCTACTTCGCGGCCTATCTCGACCGGGTGAATGTCGGCTTTGCCGCCCTGACCATGATGCCCGATCTGCATTTATCTAAAACCGCGTTCGGTTTTGGCGCCGGCATTTTCTTTCTGGCTTATTTCGTGTTCGAAGTGCCCTCGAATCTCGCGCTCGACCGGTTCGGGGCGAGCCGCTGGATCGCGCGGATCATGGTCACCTGGGGGATTCTTTCCGCGCTGATGGCGATCATTCGCGGCGAGACCAGTTTTTATGTCATTCGCACCTTGCTTGGCGCCGCCGAGGCCGGGTTTTTCCCCGGTATCATCTTTTATCTCACACTCTGGTTCCCCGGCGTCTATCGGGCCCGGGTGGTAAGCTATTTCATGGCCGCGATCCCACTTTCCTCGGTGATCGGCGCCCCGGTCTCGGGGCTCATTCTTTACACCAATGGTATGCTCGGTCTTCACGGCTGGCAGTGGCTCTTCATTATCGAGGCGGTGCCGGCGGTCGTGCTCGGCGTCGTCTGCTGGTTCTATCTCACCGACCGCCCGGATCACGCGACCTGGCTTGCGCCCGAGGAACGCCAATGGCTTACCGAGCGCATGGCCTCCGAGCGCGCCGCGCGCGAGCGGGTGCGCAGCTTCACCATCCTCGAATCATTGATCGATCCGCGCGTACTCGCGATCGCGCTGATCTATTTCGGCGCGGTTGCCGCCAATTACGGCTTCACCTTTTGGATCCCACAAATCGTCAAGGCGTTTGGGCTGAATAACGCGCAAACAGGCTTCGTCACCGCCATCCCCTATGTGATCGGCACCATCGGCATGGTCTATTGGGGGCGGCGTTCGGATCGCCTCGGCGAGCGCAAGGGTCACATGGCGATCGCCCTGATCGCCGCCGCCGTCGGTCTCGCCGCTTCCGCCGTCCTCAGCGATCCGCTCGCCAAGATGGTTCTGCTTTCCGTCGCCGGCTTCGGCATTTTTGCCGCGATCTCGGTGTTCTGGACCTTTCCCACCGCCTTCCTCTCGGGCACCGCGGCGGCGAGCGGCATCGCGGTAATCAACTCGATCGGCAATCTCTCCGGCTTCGCTGGGCCCTACGTCATGGGGGCGCTCCGGGACTATACAGGCAGCTTTTCGAGCGGGCTGTTCGTGATCGCGGGCGCGGTGGTGGTCGCGTTGATCATCGTGCTTTTATTGCCGCACGACCGGACGTTGGAGGAAGCGCCCGCCGCGCCGGCGCAATAGCGTGCCGGCGCCTTCTCTTGGCCCGCCCATTCTTTTCGTACACAACCGACAAAAATCGGTGATAAACCCCGTCATGAAAACGCCTGATTCACTATGTTATGGGTAAGGTGATTGGCGGCCGGCAGTTTTTCTCGAGTTTTGGGCATGTGGGCGGTTTCGAACTTGTCTTACACGGTGGTCTCTCTCTGGTGTCGACGCCCGCCCTTTTTCCAAGGTGAGGCAAGGCGCGCCGCGCAGGGCCGGCCATGAGCGTCTTTCCCTTCGCCTCCAGTGCCGCCGCGCGGCGTGAGCGGCCATTGCCTATTCGCCCTCGCCGGCCGCTCGGCGAAATCGTTTTGCATGTTCCGCAGACGCTTCGCGCCCTGGTGCGGGCCGATGAAATCTGGCTGGTGGCGCTTGCCGCGCTTGTTGGCTGCGGCGCGGGACTCTTGGTCGTGGGGATGAATCTTGCGACCTGGGAGATGCATCACTGGATGTTTCTGCTTTATGGGCATGAGCGTCTGAGCGGCATGGCGAAGCTCGATCGCGGCCGTACCTTGCTCGTGCCAAGTATCGGCGGGCTGGCGCTCGGGCTCGCGGGAATCGTCGTTGCGCGGTTCTGGCCGCGCCGCGCTGTGGACCCGATCGAGGCGAATGCGCTCTATGGTGGCCGCATGTCGCTCAATGACAGCGTGATCGTCATGCTGCAGACGATTTTTTCCAACGGCGTCGGCGCCTCGGTGGGGCTGGAAGCCGGCTATAGCCAGATTGGCGCCGCCCTCGGCTCGCGGCTCGGGCGAAGCTTTCGGGTGCGGCGCAACGATCTCCGTCTCCTCGTTGGGTGCGGCGCGGCGGGCGCGATCGGGGCGGCGTTCAATGCCCCGCTCACCGGCGCATTCTATGCGTTCGAACTGGTGATCGGCACCTATTCGCTGATGACGCTGGCGCCCGTGGTGGTTGCCTCGATCTCGGCGATCGCCGTCGATCGCTGGCTGCTCGGCGATCCGGGGGGGCTCGAGTTGATCCTGCCGAGCACCATTCCACCATTTGATTACATCCCAGTGCTCACGCTCGGCATGGTGTGCGCTCTCTTCGGCATCGCCATCATGCGTGCGGTGACACTGACCGAGGATATTTTTCGCCAAAGTGGCGTCCCTGCGTGGCTGCGCCCGGCGATCGGCGGGCTTGCCGTCGGGGCCATGGCGCTGGTGACGCCGCAGGTGCTCTCCTCTGGCCATGCCGCGCTTCATCTCGGCATCAATGCCCCTTATTCGCTGCCGTTTCTGGCACTTCTGGTCATGCTCAAGGCGGCTGCCTCGGCGATCTCGATCGGATCCGGCTTTCGCGGTGGCCTGTTTTTCGCCTCCCTCTTCCTCGGCGCCATGCTCGGCAAACTGTTCGCCGCGGTGCTCGCCGCGCTGACGGTGAAGACCCTGCTGCCCGGCGTGGTCTGCGCCGTCGTCGGCATGAGCGGGCTCGCGACGGCGATCGTCGGCGGGCCGCTGACGATGGCGTTTCTAGCGCTCGAGAGCACCGGCAGCCTGCCGCTCACCATTGCCGTGCTCGCCGCCTCGGTGATCTCGGCGCTCACCGTGCGCCGCACTTTTGGCTATTCCTTCGCGACCTGGCGCTTTCATTTGCGTGGTGAGGCGATTCGCAGCGCCGTCGATGTCGGCTGGATGCGCAATCTCACCGTCGGGCGGATGATGCGCCGCGAGGTACGCACCGTCCGCATCGACACGCCGCTCGCCAATTTCCGCCGCGACTTCCCGCTCGGCTCCGAGCAACGTGTGGTCATCGTCGATCAGTCCGGCCGCTATGCCGGCATCATCCCGGTCGCCGAGGCCCACGCCGTGGATGGGGACGCGACCAAGCTCGCCGATATCCTTCATTATTCCAACCAGATGCTTTTGCCGCAGATGAGCGTGAAAGACGCGATCAGCACCTTCGAGCACGCCGAGAGCGACGCTCTCGCGGTGGTCGACGGCTATGAGACACGGCGGGTCATCGGCCTCTTGACCGAGCAATACGCACTGCGCCGCTATAGCGAGGAACTCGATCGGCGCCGGCGCGACCTCTCGGGCGAGTAGTGGCGGCATCCGCACGCTTGCTGGGATGAAAAAGGCTTCTTTTTCTGAAGAAAAAGAAGCAAGCAGCGGCCTTATGTGTAGCGAACGCCACCAAAACCCAAGCGATACAAACCATTGCTTGATGTATAACCGCAAGGCTGGTTTGAAATGCTTTTCAGATTCAATTGGGTTTACTAAACAATATATTTGTCTATAAAATCCTCTAAAGCCATGAAATGGCGGGGCGGGCGGGGCTCGAACTCGCGATACGGACTGCCATCCGCGTGTATGCAAAAAAGCTTGTTCCATTACCGAATTATGGCCCATTCGGCTTAGGAGCAAACCAGAGAAATGAATACTCCTCTTAGGCCCTACCTGTATTTGTCCAAAAATGCCACCATAAACTATCCGCGCAATGACGTGGTTTTGTTTATAGCAAATATAGGAAGAATATCCGCAATTGTGAAAGGTATATTTATTTTTCAAAAAGACGTTATTACAGAAAATATTTCCGCAGATGTGTTTTACAATAGCAAGATTTGCAAATTTATTAAGCAAAAATTTATCATTTGGCCAGAAAAAAAATATGTTCCAATTTTTATTCCGGATTTTGGTAGTCACAACAACATAATCGGAAGAATAGAGTTCGAAGATGTTTTTGGGAATATCGGATGGCAAATCTTTAGGTATGACAAAATTTCTCCGAACCAATGGGAAATTCGAGGCGGCCTGACATGGAACGATGTCATAAATCCCAATAAAAATTATGAGGATGATGAACCATGAAATCTTTGGCGTTCTTGCGCTCCGCGACGACGAGGAGGCGAGGCATTTGCTCGAATGGTGGTCGGCGCGCTGTCTCACGCAGTGCCGGGTGGATATCGCCCGCCATCTCTTCACCGATCAGCGCTGGATGGATCTCGCGCCGAGCTTCGTCTCGCGCTGTCACATTCTCCGCCATCCTGGCTACAATGTCGCCTATTGGAATCTCGCGCACCGACGCGTCCAGCGCGACGCGGAGGGGCTCTGACGAGCGGATGGTGAGAGGCTGGTATTTTTTCACTTCAGCGGCCTCAATATCGCCGACACGGCGGTGTTCTCGAAACACCAGAACCGCTTCCATGGCGAGACGCTGGGGCCAGCCGCAGAACTGGTCGCCGAGTATCGCGCCCGCGTGATCGCCAATGGCTGGGCGCGCCATCGCGACCTTCGTTACGGGTTCGCGCGGTTTCCCGATGGTCGGCCGATCGAGCCGCCGATGCGCCATTACGTGCTCCGCGCCATCCATGGAGGTCGGCTGGCCGCGACCGACCCGCTTCACCTCAGCGCCGAATTTTTCGACGAGGTCCACGATACGCTGCTGCGGCCATAGCGAAAAAGCTCAACTGGTGGCTGCACAATCACCCTGCGACGCAAAACATTAAATTTGTGAGCAAATTAAAATTGTTCACGCCTCAGCGATTTTTTTCTTGCGAATCTAAATGCGGCAGCTAATTATCAACCAAAGATTGTCAGGAAGGGTAAAAAATGCAATCTACCTCGCGCGACGAAGAGACATTCGTAATTGTCCTGCATATGCTTTGGGAGTGTCGAAATGCCCTTATCGATCTAAGTCAGTTAGAGAGAGCAAAATATGTTGAAAATTGCATAAATTTCATTATTAACTTCGAAAAAGGCGGACGAAAAAAAAACTATAAAAGAAAAACTATAGAAAAAATATTCCGCCACGAAGTTGCCGCTTAATACAATTAGTTAAAATTTGGTTTAGAGGGGAAATATATGCTGATTTCGTGAAAATGCGCTTCTCGGTCAGAGGCTAACTGCTTAATGAAAACTTCTTTGCTCCGAGCTTAATTTTTTTAATGCCCATATACTGTCAAACACTTTAAGCCATACACTTTCGCCGTTTAAGTCCCCGCGAGAGCGCATTTTCAGTGCGTTGTCCATTGCGTATTCAGCCGCCTGGCCACCGTGCTCCTCAATCATCATTTTTGCGAGCCGGCAAATTCCTTCGGGCGTGTCAGGGATTGTCGTCATTTTCGATCCATATATAGCTCATGAGATAGCCTGAAAGGCTACGTCTCCAGTTGCGACTAGCCGCCTTAAATTTCCAACGATTTTGAGGCGGCTTATGCGACGCGCCTTTAATCCGGCTTTAGATGACTTGCAAGCAAAAACTTACGTGTCTAGTTCTGTTGTCTGTTCCGCTCGCCACAAACAGTCTTGCTAGATAAATTTTTTACATTGTGTGGTCGGGTCGCTATGCGTAGAATTGAGGCGTATATTTTTCTCGGGACTTGCTTCATATTTCAGCTTGCGCGCTCTGGGCCAGATTCGCTCTATTAGGTATCAACGCGGCAAGCCGACGCCGACCTGCAGCGCGATCTCCTGCGACGGGCCTCCGCCAATAGGGGCAAGAACGGCCCGTACCCGTTCGTTGTGCTTGCGCTCGCTGCCGGTTGCGGTCCGCCGCGATCGCCTCCAAACGCTGTTTGTCCCGCGTGCTCACTAGAACGCATACTGTCTGTGCCATCCAGGCGGATACGCACGCCGAACCGTTGTTGCGAATCGGTAAAATGCGTCAGAACGCTAGGATGGCGAGCGTAAAACGGCCTAACGCCCGTAAAAGAGGTAGTAAATTCGCATTGCATAACGAACGTCGGCGGCGCTATCGTTAAAAGTGTTAGCCAAGCTTCCACCAGCGGAGGAAAAACCATGCGAAAATTTGCCATCGCTCTTTTTTCTGTCGCGCCCTGGGTTTTTGGCGCCATCAGCGCACACGCTGACGTGATCACCCAAACCAATACAGTGACAGGTCAAACCTCCAACGGTAGCGAATTTGGCGGAACATTCAATCAGTTCAACCCTGCCCTCGGAACACTGCAAGCCGTAGCAGTGAGTTTTGCCGGAACAGGCAGCTATAACGTCAGCATTGCGCTGAGGGGAACGTCATGCACTGCACTAAGCAGATGTGGCGCCGTTTGGGGGATGAGCACCGGCTATTCCTTCAATGCGCCCGGCTATCCACTGACGACTTATACGTTAGATGCCGATATGTTCGGTATTATAAACTGGTCGGGCACGGCCGGCTCGGCGGTTGCGGTCTCGCTTCCGGTCGATCAGAGTCATCCGCTTGATCCCGGCATGGCCGCCGAAAACGCCTCGAGTGTCGCGGGCTATGTCGGTATCGGCAAGGTTTCGGTTGACGGGCGGGTTTCCGAAGACTCCGATTTTTGCACCGTTGTCGGGGCCGTCACATGTGTTCTCTCCGACAATCTCACGATGACGACGACGCTGATTTACGACTACGCGCCCATCCCGGAGCCGCCCGTGTGGTCAATTTTGCTGACGGTCTTTGCCGGGCTGGCGGCGGTGCGCAAACGATTGCCCCGGCAAACGCCCACGCCAATCGAAATCCGCCCCGGCTCTCCGCGCGATTATTGCTGAGCGGCATGTTTCTGACCCCGTCGGGCCGGGGAGGAGATTTGCGCGCGGCGGCGATGGCGCTCCGCGATTTCGGCTGCGACGATTTTTTCATCCTCGACCGCCGGGGAGGCGGTGTTTTTCTCCCCGATGGCACGCCAGTCGCGGCGGAGGCTGGGATCGCGGTCGAGACACATCTCGTGTTCCTCAATGCCGATACCGCGCTCGAAGACGCGCGCTTCTTCGCCCGCCGCGGCATCGTGGCAAAACGGGCCATCGGCGCCTGGGCATGGGAGCTCGAATGGCTGCCGCGGCGCTGGCGCCATGCGTTTTCGTTTTATGACGAAATCTGGGCGGCAAGCGACTTCTCCCGCGCCGCCTTCGCCCGCGAAAACTTGCGGCCGGTGCGGCTGGTGCCGCCGGTGGTCTCATTACCCACCAAACGTACACAACCAAGCCGCACGGCACTCGGCATCCCAGAGGGGGAGACGGTTTTCTTCTTCATGTTCGATTTCCTCTCGCATGTCCGCCGCAAGAACCCAGAGGCGGTGATCGAGGCATTTTGCTCGGCTTTCCCGAGCGGGGAGGAAAAGGTCCGATTGTTGATCAAAACCCAAGGCGCAACGCAAGCACCCGCGGACTGGCGGCGGCTCGCCGATCTCGCGCTCGATCCGCGCATCGAGCTTCGCGATGCCGCGCTCGACCGCGCCGAGGTGATCGCCCTCATCGAGGCGACCGACGCCTTCGTCTCGCTCCATCGCGCCGAGGGCTTCGGGCGGGGCCCGGCGGAGGCGATGTGGCTCGGCAAACCGGTGATCCTCACCGGCTATTCCGGCACCAATGATTTCGCCGATCGCGAGAGCGCCTTCATCATCGATTATCGCAAAATCCCTATCTCGGATTGGGAATATCCTGGCGTCGAGGGGCAGGAATGGGCCGACCCCGATATCCTCGCGGCGGCGCGGGCAATGCGGGGTATTCATCGCCGGCCGCGCGCGGCACACGCGATCGCGGCGTGCGGCAAAAAACGCATCGAGGCACGTTACAGCCCCGCGGTCGCGGCGGCGGCGATGTGCGAGGCGCTCGGCTTTGCGCCCCGGGCTTCACGAATGAAGCCTGCCAAGCCTATAGTGTGGCTGATGAATGTCACCGCCGACCGAGAATGACCTTGCCCACGCCCAGCCTGTTGCGCCCTCTCAACCGGCACATCGCCCCGCTTGCCCTGTTTTTGCTTCTCGCTGCGTGCAAGATCATCGATCAGACGACGTTTGGCGCCAAACCCGTGCCGCCGGCACCCGATTTCGTCGCCGAGGCGCTAAAGCCCGGAAGCCATCTGCCCTTGATCTCGATCCGCTTCGACGGCACCCCGCCGAATTACGATGCGCAACTGAAATCCGTGCTCGAACTTGCGCAAACCCGCCGCCCAGACGCCAAATACCATGTCGTGACGGTGGTGCCGGCGAGCGGAAACCCCGACAAAGACAGCCGCGCCATCGAAAAAGGCCGCTATGATGTGCGCCGGCTCGAGGACGCGATGACCAATGACGGGATCCGCGGCGATGACATCAGCACGTCGGCACGCACCGAAAAAGGCGTCACCGCGCGGGAAATACGCATCTATGTGGAGTAGGGCGCAGGCCGAGATGTGGGCGACGCCGCGATCGCGCGCGCTTAAAGCGGAATCCGGAGCACGAAGCCGGCGCCGCGGACGCTGTGCAGCATCGGCGGCTCGTTAGCGGCGTCGAGCTTGCGGCGGAGCTTGCCGATATGGACATCGACCACGTTGGTATGCGGCAAAAACCGGTAATGCCAGACATCCTCGAGCAGCATGCCGCGCGTCACCACTTGGCCGGCATGGCGCATCAGATATTCGAGCAGCTTGAACTCGGTCGGCAGCAGCTCGATCACGCGCTCGCCGCGGCGCGCGGTGCGGCCGATGAGGTCGAGCACCAACGGGCCGAATTGGAGCGAGGTCTCGGCCACGGCGGAGGGGCGGCGGAGCAGCGCCTCGATCCGCGCCGCCAGCTCGACGAAGGCAAAGGGTTTCACAAGGTAATCATCGCCCCCAGCCTTAAGTCCGGCGACCCGCTCATCGACGGCGCCGAGCGCACTCAGGATCAAGACCGGGGTCTGCACCCCGGCTGCCCGCAGTTCCGCCAAAATCGACAAGCCATCACGTTCGGGCAGCAAGCGATCGAGGATCAGGAGATCGTATTTCCCCCCCCTCGCCGCGTCCGCGCCGACTGCGCCACTCGCCGCATGGCGTACCTGATAGCCGCGCGCGCTGAGATCGCCGATGATTTCGGCGGCGAGTTCCAAATCATCCTCGACCAGCAAAATCGCCGCCCCCGGCGCCTCTGGCCGGGCCGTACCGCTTGCCGGCATCGTCAGTTCCGACATCGAGCCATTCCTTCCCCCGCGCGCCGGCAGGATTCCGCATTCAAGTTTTCGTCAGCAAGATCGCGCAAACCGGCGCGCCGCTCCATTAAAAGCTGATTTAAGCAATGGGCCTCACCAAGGGAGCTGGTGCGTGGCCGGTATCGGAACTCTTCCGAACCGCGAGTTTTCGCCTAGCGCTCGGCTTCGTCGCCGCTTTTGCGGCGTCCACGTTGCTCCTCTTTGCCTTCATTTATTGGCAGACGGCGATCGCCGAGACCAGCCGGATCGACCGTTTCCTGCTGCGCGACGCCCTCGCCGCCGCCGCGACGAGCCCAAATCGTCTCGAGGCCATGCTCGGCCCACGCCTGTCCCATGATTTGCACCGCCTGACATTTGCCGCGCTTTTCGATGCCGAGGGGCGCCCGCTCGCCGGCAATCTCGCGAGCCTCCCCGCCGATCTGCCGCCTGATGGCCAGCCGCATATGAGCCGGCTTCGCATCGATGACGGTCTCGGCGGGCAGGATGAGGTAGTGCGCGCTGTCGCGCGGCGCCTGCCCTCGGGCGAGACCTTCGTGATCGCGCGCAGCATCGGCGATATCGATCAGCTCCGCCGCAGCGTGCTGCGCGCGCTCGGCCTCAGCCTGCTGCCGGCAACGTTGCTCGCGTTGAGCGCCGGGATTTTCCTCAGTATTCGCGCCCTTCGCCGCGTCAAAGACGTCCATGAGACGATGGCTCGGATTCTCGCCGGCGATCTTCATGAGCGCTTGCCGATCCGCGGCACTGGCGATGATTTCGACCGCCTCAGCGAGGGCGTCAACCAGATGCTGGATGAGATCGGCCGGCTGCTCGATCAGCTCAAGGGGATCGGCAATGATATCGCCCATGATTTGCGCACCCCGCTCACCCGGGTGCGGGCGCGGCTCGAGCGGGTGCGCGATGCTGAGATAGCCGCGGCGCAAGACGCGGAGCAGGGCCGCGCCGCGCGCCTCGCACAGCTAGAGGAGGCGGTCGATCGTGCCGTCCTCGGCCTTGATCAAACCCTCGGCATCATCACCGCTCTGCTCCGCATCGGCGAGATCGAGGCACGTCGGCGGCGCAGCGGCTTTGCCGCGGTCGATCTCGCCGCCATCCTTCGCGAAATCGAGGAGCTTTATGCGCCGATCGCGGAGGAGCAGGGAATCCGCTTCGAAGTCGCAACCGCCGACACATCGCTGATCGTCGGCGATCGCGATCTCCTGCTTGAGGCGATCGCCAATCTCGTCGGCAACGCGATCAAATTTACCCCGGCCGGCGGCCAAGTGCACCTTGCCCTACGCGCCGAGGCCGCGGGGCCGGTGATTGCCGTCAGCGATACCGGGCCCGGCATCCTGGCCGAGGAACGTGCGGCGGTGCTCAAACGCTTCTACCGCTCGGACAAAAGCCGCCATATCGAAGGAAGCGGCCTCGGCCTCAGCCTGGTCTCCGCCATTCTCGAACTCCATGGTTTTCGCCTCACGATTGGCGATGCCCATCCCGGCGCGATCTTCGAAATTCTCTGCCAGCCGCACGCCATCGCCTGATCGGCGACGACGTTGCCACGCGCAGAGGGAATCAGCCGGGAATCTCGAGAGTGAGCCCGTCATGGGCCGGCTCGACATCGCTTGGCAAATGGCGCTTGAGCCAGCCCCAATCCATGTCGGTACCCATGTGGGTGAGCACGGTCCGGCGCACCCCGAGGGTTGCCGCCCATTCCAGCACGCGTTCGAGATGGGCATGCGTCTTGTGCGGCGCGCGCTGAAAACAGCCGACGAGCCAGGTATCGACACCCTCGAGCACCGCGAGCGCCGCCGCATCAAGCATGACGACATCGGTCGAATAGGCGAAACCACCACAGCGAAACCCGAGCGAGGTGACAAACCCATGGTCCTGGAGAAAAACCCGTGCCGTGATCCCTGCCATCGCGACCTCGTCTCCTGGCGCGACGATTTGCGGCACCAGAACCGGACGATAGAAAAACTGCCGCGCATCATGCGGCAGAAAGGCGTACTCGAAACGGCGGCGGATTTCGCTGAGTGTCACCTCCATGCCATAAGCTGGCAGCGGGCGGTTCGCGATGCGATTCAGAATACGCACGTCATCGAGCCCGGTGATGTGATCGGCATGGGCATGGGTATAGAGAATCGCATCGACGCGGGCGATGCCGTTGCCGAGCAATTGGCCACGCAGATCGGGGCCGGTATCGACGAGCAGGGTCTGGCCGCCGGCGCACACCGCGATGCTGGCGCGCAGCCGGCGGTTGCGCGGCTCGGCGGGATCGCAGACACCCCAATCACCGCGGCCGTCCGAGCCGCCGATCAGCGGCACGCCGGCCGAGCCGCCGCAACCCAGCACTACCACCCGCATCGCCGCCGCCGTCATCGCCGCTCAACCGGT
>JAJYXY010000075.1 GCA_021801465.1 Pseudomonadota bacterium | reverse complement strand
GACCGCGCATCGCCGCGACCTGACGGATCTTCTCAAAGGTCTACCGCTCTTCTGGAATGTCAAAAAAGCATAGGAAAAACGCTGATGCGCCGCCGTGATTTCCTGACAAGCTCCCTCGCCGCCGCAACATCGCTCGCCGCGCCCGCGATCGCACGCGGGGCGGAGGCGAGGGTGTTGCGCTTCGTCCCGCAAGCCAATCTCCCCAATCTCGATCCCGTCTGGGGCACGCAATACGTGGTACGCAATGCAAGCCTCCTCGTGTTCGACACGCTGTTCGGGCTCGATGCGTCGCTGACGCCGCGCCCGCAGATGTGCGAGAGTTTCGAGACCTCATCAGACGGCTTGACCTGGCGCTTTCGCTTGCGCCCCGGCCTCACATTCCACGATGGCACGCGGGTATTGGCGCGCGATGCCACAGCCAGCCTCGGGCGCTGGATGGCGCGCGACACCATGGGGCAATTGATTCGCGCGCGCCTTGATGCGATGGCGGCAAGCGATGATCGCACCTTCGAAATCCGCCTCAAAACACCGTTCCCGAAGCTTCTCTTCGCACTGGCTAAGGGCAATCCCAATCTCCCGGCGATCATGCCAGAGCGCATCGCGCAAACCGATCCCTTCAAGCAGATCAGCGAATTTATCGGCTCCGGCCCGATGACATTCCAGAAAGACGAGTGGGTGCCGGGCTCGCGCGCGGTTTTCGCGCGTTTTAATGGCTATGCCGCGCGCGATGAACCGGGGAATTGGATGGCCGGCGGCAAGCGCATCTATTTCGACCGGGTGGAATGGCAGATCATTCCCGATGCCGCGACGGCGGCGGCGGCGCTGCAAAGCGGCGAGGTCGATTGGTGGGAGACCCCGCTCCCCGATCTCGTGCCCTTGCTTCGCCAGAATGAAGACGTCCGCGTCGATATCGCTGATCCGCTCGGCAATGTCGGCATTCTGCGCATGAACCATCTCTATCCGCCGTTCAATGACGTGCGGCTGCGCCGCGCCTTGCAAATGGTGGTCAACCAGCCCGATTACATGCGCGCGATCGTCGGCAATGACGATGCGCTGTGGAAACCGATGCCGAGTTTCATCACGCCAGGCACACCGCTTTATACCGAGGCCGGCGGCGAGGCGCTGAGCGGGCCGCGCGATTTCGCCGCGGCCAAGAAATTGCTCGCCGAGGCTGGTTACGGCGGCGAAAAAGTGGTGATGCTGGTGGCAACCGATCTCATCATCACCAAGGGTCAGGGCGACGTCTCAGCCGATGTCATGGCAAAAGCCGGCTTTAATGTTGATTACGTCGCAACCGATTGGGGCACGGTCGGCGCGCGACGGGCGAAAAAGGATCCGCCGAGCCAGGGCGGGTGGAACATGTTCCACACCTGGCTCGCTGGGGTCGATTGCATCAATCCCGCCCCCAATATCGCGATCCACACCACCGGGCCGAAAGCTTGGTTCGGTTGGCCGGATAACCCGGCGATCGAGGCGATGATCGGCGATTGGTACGCGGCCCCCGATCTCGCCTCCGAAAAACAGCAGATCGAAAAAATCAACCGTGCTTCCATGGAGTTCGTCACCTTCATTCCGACCGGCTTCTTCTATGGCTATCAGGCCTGGCGGCGCGGCGTCGAGGGCATCGTCAAGGCGCCCTTCCCGGTGTTCTGGGATGTGAAAAAAGCCTGATGGGGACTTATTTTCTACGTCGAGTGTTGGCGACGATTCCGGTGATGGCGATCGTCGCATTGTTCGTGTTTTCGCTGCTCTATATCGCCCCCGGCGATCCGGCGGCGGTGATCGCGGGCGATCAGGCCTCGCCCGAGCAGATCGCCCATATCCGCGCCTCCCTCGGCCTTGATCGCCCATTCATTGTCCGCTTTGGTGACTGGCTGTGGCATGTCGTGCATGGTGATCTTGGCACCTCGATTTTCACCAATCTGCCGGTTTCGCACATGATCGCCCAACGCATCGAGCCGACATTGAGCCTGATGATCGTGACCCTCATCCTCTCCTTGGTGATCGCCATTCCGATGGGGGTCATCGCCGCCTGGACGCAGGGAAAGTGGCAGGACCGGCTGATCATGGTGTTTGCGGTGCTCGGCTTCTCGACCCCGGTTTTTGTCATCGGCTATGTTCTCGCCTTCGTCTTCGCGCTCCAATTGCGATGGCTGCCGGTCCAGGGGTTCGTGCCGATCGAGCAAGGTTTCTGGCCGTTTCTGCGCACGCTCGTTCTGCCCGCGTTTACGCTGGGGGGGATCTATATCGCGCTGATCGCCCGCATCACCCGCGCGAGCATGCTCGATGTGCTGTCGCAGGATTATGTGCGCACCGCACGCGCCAAGGGGCTCGGCGAGCGCCCGGTGCTGTTCGTGCATGCGCTCAAAAACGCGGCGGTGCCGATCGTCACGGTGGTCGGGCTCGGGGTTGCGCTCTTGATCGGCGGCGCGGTGGTGACCGAGAGCGTCTTTGCCATTCCGGGCCTTGGTCGCCTCACCGTCGATGCGATTTTGCGCCGAGATTATCCGGTTATTCAGGGCGTCGTCTTGCTGTTCAGTTTCGTCTATGTCCTGGTCAATCTTGTGATCGACCTGCTTTACACCGTGTTCGACCCGAGGATTCGCTATTGACAGCACCTGTTTTCATCGCCGCGCCTTCGCTCCCCGAGATCGTGCCGCAACGTCCCCGGCGCGGGAAATTCGCCCGCTTCGTTCTCCAGCACCCGACCATCTTCGCCGGCCTCGTGCTGATCGGGGTGATGCTGCTGATCGCGCTCTGCGCGCCATTGCTCGGCACCACCGACCCGACCGCGCTCGCGCCGGCGCGGCGGCTTCGTCCGCCCTCCGCGGCCTATTGGTTTGGCACCGATATGCTGGGGCGGGATGTCTATTCCCGGGTGCTTTATGGCACGCGCGTTTCGCTCACCGTCGGCTTCGCGGTCGCGCTGCTCGCCTCGGCCGCGGGATTGGCGATCGGCCTCGTCGCCGGTTTCGTGCGCTGGTCGGATGCGATCATCATGCGCTTCATGGATGGTCTGATGTCGATCCCATCCATTCTGCTGGCGATTGCGCTGATGGCGTTGACCCGTGGCTCGGTGCGCAATGTCGTGATCGCCATTACGATTTCGGAGATTCCGCGGGTTGCGCGGCTGATCCGCGGCGTCGTGCTTTCCTTGCGTGAACAACCCTATATCGAAGCGGCGATCGCCTGTGGCGCGCGCACGCCGCGGCTGATCCTTCGCCATATCCTGCCCAACACGCTCGCGCCGCTTTCGGTGCAGGCGACGTATATTTGCGCGTCGGCGATGATCACCGAGGCGATTCTTTCTTTCATCGGCGCCGGCACGCCGCCCACCGTGCCTTCCTGGGGCAATATCATGGCAGAGGGCCGGGCGCTCTGGCAGATCAAGCCGTCGATCGTATTTTTTCCGGCGATTTTTCTGTTGCTCACCGTGCTCGGTGTCAATCTCCTTGGCGATGGCTTGCGCGATGCGCTCGATCCGCGCCGCGCGCTGAGGCTCTAGGCGATGGCCTTGCTCGAAGTCGAGTCGCTGCGGACGCATTTCGCGACCCCGAACGGTGCCGCGCGCGCGGTGGACGGGGTTTCGTTCACCATCAATTCCGGTGAAACCGTGGCCCTGGTCGGTGAATCGGGGTGCGGAAAATCGGTGACCTCAATGTCGATTTTGCGGCTTCTGCCGTCACCCCCCGCCTATTTCGCCGGAAAAATCCGTTTCGACGGCCGTGATCTTCTGACACTGCCGGAGGCCGAGATGCGTGCCCTCCGCGGCAATGACGTAAGCATGATTTTTCAGGAGCCGATGACCTCGCTCAACCCGGTTCTGACGATTGGGTGGCAGATTGGCGAGAGCTTGCGTTTGCATCAGGGGCTTTCGAGACGCGACGCCTGGCTGCGGGCGATCGAGATGCTGACGCTGGTTGGCATCAGCGACCCGGAGCGCCGGGTTTCCGAATATCCGCATCAGATCTCGGGCGGCATGCGCCAGCGGGTGATGATCGCAATGGCGCTCGCCTGTAACCCGAAGCTGCTGATTGCCGATGAACCGACGACCGCGCTCGACGTCACCATTCAGGCGCAGATTCTCGATCTGATGCGCGAGTTGCAGCGTCGCGTGGGGGCGGCGATTTTACTGATCACGCATGATCTCGGGGTGGTCGCGGAGATGGCCGAGCGGGTCATCGTCATGTATGCCGGGCGCAAGGTGGAAGAGGCGCCGCTCGCGCGCCTGTTTGCGCATCCGGCGCATCCCTATACGCGTGGCCTGCTTGGCGCGGTGCCGCGTCTCGGCGCCGGCGACCGCGCGCGTCTTGCCGAAATCCCTGGCCAGGTGCCGAGCCTTTTGCAATCGATCGAGGGATGCGCTTTTGCCTCTCGCTGTCCCCTCGCCGGTGACCCCTGTCGCGCGATCACCCCGATGGTGCGGGAAATCGCGCCCGGTCATTTCGCCGCCTGCCATTATGCGTCCGCGGAGGGCACGGTATGAGCCCCGCGCCGCTCCTCGAAGTCAATGGCTTGGTCAAGCATTTTCTCATTCGCGGCGGCTTGTTGGGGGGGATTACCGGGCGTGTGCGCGCCGTCGATGATCTGAGCTTCACGCTCGCGCGGGGCGAGACGTTGGCGCTGGTCGGCGAGTCGGGTTCGGGAAAATCGACGGTCGGGCGCACAATTCTCGGCCTGACCCCGCTCAGCAGCGGGGAAATCTGGCTCGATGGCACGCGGATCGATCAGCTTTCGCGCGGCCGCATGCGCCAATTGCGCCAGCGTATGCAGATCGTTTTCCAGGATCCATTCAGCAGCCTCAATCCACGGCTTTCGGTGCGCGCGTGCCTGGCCGAGCCACTCACGAATTTCGGACTGGCGCGGGGCACGGCGGCGCGTGATGCGCGTATCTTCGAACTGCTCGATCAAGTCCAATTGCCGCGCGCAGCACTCGATCGCCGGCCGCATGAATTTTCCGGCGGCCAGCGCCAACGCATCGCCATCGCCCGCGCGCTCGCCCCGCACCCCGATCTGATCATCTGCGATGAGGCGGTCTCGGCCCTCGATGTGTCGGTCAAGGCCCAGATCATCAATCTTCTGGTGGATCTGCAGAAGGAACTCGGCCTCGCCTTATTGTTCATCAGCCACGATCTCGCGATCGTCGAGCATCTCACGCATCGCGTCGCTGTCATGTATCTCGGCAAGATCGTCGAGATCGGCCCGCGGGACGAGGTATTTTCCCGCCCCCGGCACCCTTATACCGAGGCCCTGCTTTCGGCGGTGCCGCAGCCCGATCCGGCGGCGAAGCGGCGGCGGATCGTGCTCGCCGGCGACATCCCGAGCCCGCGCAACCCGCCGGCGGGCTGCCGGTTTCATACCCGTTGCCCTTATGCGTTCGATCGCTGCCGGAGCGAGGTGCCGGAATTACGCGGCGGCACGGACCACCGGTTTGCGTGCCATCTCGACGCGTTTCCTCGCCGAGCCTGAGCAGACGCTAAACTGAACTTCCGGCGGTCTTTTCTTTTATGGCATTGGAATAAAACAGAAACTGCCGATTTCCCACCAACAGTGTAGCCAGGTAATTATGTATAATTCGCTTGCTATTACTTTCACTCATGCCTATAATTCTACTACGTCACGAATTGCGACGGATGTTCCGGCGACGTGAGATGGTTTGACAGCATGGGCAGCGAAACAGCGTCCTGGCGAGAGCGACGGACAACTGCTTTCGCAGCGTTGCGATGGAATTCGCCACGTGCCGTTCCGGGCGGAGCGGCGGGGCGTGAGGATCGAGCATGACCGGAAACGGCAGGTTTTTCGCGCCGCCCTGTGGCTGAGGGGGGAATCGCTGCTCGTTCGAGAAGCATAAATCCGTAGGCTGCGATGCAAAGGCTGGCGTGATGGTGAAAGCCTCGCCAGCCTTGCCCTTCGAACTGCGCGAGGCCGAGTTCGCTCTTCAATTCCTCGTCGTCGCGCTCGATACGCCAGCGCAGCTTGAT
>JAJYXY010000227.1 GCA_021801465.1 Pseudomonadota bacterium | reverse complement strand
CGAGCCCCCATTCATGCAGTTGCGAGAGATCGCCGGCCCGCCAGCGCGCGGCGAAAAAGCCGAGCACGGTGACGAATGCGAAAATCAGTGCGAAAATCAGCGTCGCGGTGAGGTTCATGGCGCGCCCTCGCTTTCGTCGCGCGAGCGCTCGCGCTGATGGACCAAAAAAATGATCCCTGCCGCGATCAGGATCCAGAGCAACTGATACCAGTAAAAAAACGGAATCCCGGCCAGCGTCGGCGTCATCCGATTATAGGATCCGACATCGAGCATGGCGACGAATGGGGCGAGCAGCAGCCAGCGGAGCCGCGTCCTCCCGGCCTTCGTCTGCGCGTCCGGCGATTTCATGTCACGTCCCCCCGTCCCCAAGCCGACCAGCCCTTATATCGTTGCGAATCGCCGCTGTCGCCGCTGGATTAGCCACCAGGCGCCGCGCGCGGCAAGGCCGGAGAGGCGGCCGCGCGGCGGCAGGCCGACGGTTTTCAAGATCATACCAACCCCACGCTCGACATGGCGAAAGCGATAAAACGTCATCGCCCGCCCCATATAGAGCGCGGTGCAGCGTTGATGATCGTAGCGGTCGCCCTCCTGCTCATTACCACAATGGTAGGCGAAGGCGAGCTCGTCATCCTCACTTTCCCCGATCCGCCCAAGCGCGATCGCCAGCCGGCGGGGCAGAGTGATGCGTTCGCGCGCCAGATAGCGCCGCATATGGTCGTAAAACAGCTTGAAATGGCGATATTCGTCAGCGGCGATCAACCGGCAGATAGCGGTCAGGACTGGCTCCGCGCTGGCATCGGCCAGCGCCGTGTAATAGCTCGAGGTGCCGGTCTCGACCATGCAGCGGGCGATCAGCTCGCCGGTGCGCGAGCCGCGCACCGAGGCCGCGGCGTCGAGCGGGATCTGATAGCCGGCGCGATAGCGGGCGAAGGCCGCGGCGAAATCCCAACCCGGATCGGCGAGCATCGCCCAGCGCCCGAGCGCCTCGCCATGCTGCACTTCCTCCGCCGCCCAATGATGGGCGGCTTCCTGAAAATCAGGGTCGTCGGGGAAGACGTTGTCGAGATAGCGGGCGTAATCCTCGCCGTTGCGCTCGACCATCGCCGCCGCCTTGACCAAGGGGACGAGGCTGCGATCGACCTTTGTGGGGTCGAAATCATGCCACGCCACCGCCTCGATGTCCCAATGTTTCATGGCGCTAAAGGAACCCCACCCGGTGGGGGCTGGTCAAGCGGGCACGTGTTCAGGCCGGGGCGAAGCGCCGCGGCCGGCGGCCATCGCCGCCCAGGCGGCGCAGACGCGAGGCAATGATCACGCCCAACCCGACGAGCGCCACCACCACGGCAGGGCGCAGGCCGTAACGCGGCATCCAGTTCGCCGCCAGTACGCGATGCCAATCGAGGTGGGTCGCAAACCCATACCACCCCGCCTCAATCGCGGCGGTGGCTAGCGCCGCGAGCAGGGTGAGCGCGAGCAAGGCCGCCACCTGCCCCTGGTGGCGCGCGGCGAGCAGGCGCCAAGCCTCGAGCCAGACGAAAAACCCGGCCATCAGCACCGGCTCGGTGATATTGGCTTTGAGTGACAGGAGAAAATGCAGCAAGGCGAGCGCGGTAAAGACATGGACGCCGCGATGGAGCCGCTTCCAGTTCCGCCCGAGCCGCGCGAGCATGGCGTCTGTCGACGTCGCCGCCAGGGCGGAAAGGCCAAGCAGCGACAGAAACCCGACCGCGAGATAGAACCGCGCGACGATCTCGGCGCCGATCGCGAACCAGCGGAAATTCTGGTCGGCGCTGTAGAGCACCAGGTGAGCGAGCGTGTAGGCCGCGGCGGCGACCCCGATCATGCGCCGCAGCAGGGTCGCCCGCGGCCAGTTGAGCACGACCCGGGCGGGGGTCACGGCGAGGCTCGCAAGCAGGAAGCGCACCGCCCAGCGGCCGCTCTCGTGAATGAGCGCGGTCAGCGGCCGCGCCCCGAGCACTCCGGCAAAACTCTCCCAGGCGAGCCACAGCGCCGGCGCGAGAAGGATCAGCAGGCAAAGCGTTTTCAGCGCCGAGAACCGCCCGCCGCGGTCAAACCACGGCATCCGGCGCCAAAGCGGCGGGGTTGCGCGGGGGCGGGCGCCGCTCATCGCTCAGGGGCCGCCATAGGCGGTGCCGGGCAACGCCTGCGTATTCGCGCTGGCTTTGTAATTAGGCGGGACGTTGAAAAGTTTCGAACTGATATGATGATATTTGACAGACTGGGCCTCGAGCAGGGTTTTGTCGCCATCGCGGACCTGCAGCAGCACGCCGTCCTCGGTCAGGCAGATTTCCCGCTCGACCTTGGCCGCGATCTCCGCCCGCCAAATCTTGCAGGGAAGCTTCGCGATTGTCGCATCGCCGAGCGGGGTCAGTTTCGCGTTTTCGATCTCGGCCAGCTCGCCAGCCACCGGGTTGACCGTCACCGTCACGGATCGGGTCTTGGGATCGATGATGTCGGCGGTTTTACCGCGATGATCGATGAGCATGTAGGCGCTTCGCCCGAGGATATAGCCCTTGCCGTGCGGGTCGATGCGTTCGATATCCTCCGCCGCCAGCCACCGCACCCGCTCCACCATCGGCTTATCGCCGCTGAGAACGCGATACGTGATGTCGACATCGCGGCTCGGCCTCAGGCGCGGGGCTTCGTCGGCCCAGGCGGCGAGGCTCGCGCCAGCCGCGGCGAGCAACGCGACCCCGACCAGGGGCCAGCAAACCGGGCCGCGGGTCATTTCGCTTGCGGCGCCGCCCCGCCTTGGCCGCCGCCTTGTCCGGGCATCACCCCTTGCGGCATCGGCACGCGGTTATAGCCCGCGGGTGGGGCGAATAGATCGGCCGGCTGCGGCTGGTAGGAAACCGCCGTCGCGACCAGCGCACCAGCGCCGCCATCCTTATCCTGCCCATGGCCCTTGAGCAGCACGCCATCCTCAGTGATGCACACCAAGCCATTCGCGCGGCTTGACTGGACCTGCCAGTCCGTGCAGCTTTGCCCCGCCACCGTCTCCGGACCCAAGCGCTGAAATTTCATCTGGTCATTCAGCAAGAACCCGCTCGCCATGTCGACATTGAGCGGTGTTTCCATGAACAGATGCTGATTGGTCATCACGATCATCATCCGCCCTTTGGCGCGATCGATGATGACGTAGCCTTGCTGGCCCGGTGCGTCGAGGCGCATCCGGCTCGTCGCCGCCTGATAGTACATATGGGCCTCGGTCGGCCCGCCAGGCATTTTCCGCTCCAGCGAATAAACCACCGAGACGTCTTTACTTGGCAGATAAGGGGGATGGTCGTCCGCCGCCTGTGCCATCGTGATGGCACCGAGGAGCCCCATGAGGCCACCCGCGATCACCCCCACCCTCTGCACGCTCATGGTCATTCTTGTCGTCCTTGTTTCGGGCCGCGGCCCGGGTGAAATTTTTAGCAACACCGCCATCATGTGGCGGCGCGCGAGCGCGACGCCAAGGCCATGACCTCGGCCCGCCACGCCTCGGGCGCGAGATCGGCCTGCCAGCGAGCCGGGCATGAAATTGCCTCGGCAAGACGCGCCTTGTAAACCTCTCGCGGGATTTCGATTGCGCCAAATCCCGCCAGGTGCTCGGTTACGAACTGGGTGTCGAGCAGCCGATAGCCACCACGCCGAAGCCGCGCGATCAGATGTACCAGCGCGACCTTGGAGGCATCGCGCGCCAGGCTGAACATGCTTTCGCCAAAAAAGGCCGCACCGAGGCTCACGCCATAAAGCCCGCCTACCAGGCGCCCTTCCTCCCATGTTTCGACCGAATGCGCATATCCCTGGCGGTGAAGAGCGAGGAAAAGCCTCTCGATCTCGGCATTGATCCAGGTGTCGCCGCGCGCCGGCAAGGGGGCGGCGCAGCCCGCGATCACGCCGGCGAAATCGCGGTCGGCGGTGACCGTGAACCGGCGGGAGAGGGCGGTGCGCTTCAGCCGGCGCGGCAGATGAAAACCCTCGAGCGGCATGATGCCGCGTTGGTCTGGGTCCAACCAGTAGAGATGCGCGCCATCACGGCTCTCGGCCATAGGAAAAAGGCCGGCCTCATAGGCACGCAGCATCAGATCGGGCGTGATGCGGAAATTCCGGACCGACATGGCATCATTCTGCCCCGTCTTGCGTCACGAAATAAAGGGGCAATCGCCGGTTGCATGATCACGAATCGTGAAATATCTCGAGCCCCGTGGTCTGGCCGGCGCCCGCCAAGGGCGGTAAACTCGGTGGCAAGGAGAGACCCGATGCCCCTGCTCGACCCCATTCCCTATCCGGATGAGACGCTTCGCCGCATTCTCGCGCAAACCCGCACCATCGCCCTCGTGGGCGCCTCCGCCAACTGGAATCGGCCGAGCTATTTCGTGATGAAATATCTCCAGGGCAAAGGCTACCGGGTGATCCCGGTCAATCCCGGCCTCGCCGGCTCGGAACTTCTCGGCGAGCGGGTTTACGCGAGCCTCCGCGACATCCCCGAACGCATCGACATGGTGGATATTTTCCGCGCCTCGCGCGAGGTGCCGCCGATCGTCGAGGACGCGATCGCGATCGGTGCCCCGGTGGTCTGGATGCAGCTTGGTGTCCGCAATGACGAGGCGGCGGCGCGCGCCGAGGCGGCGGGGCTCACGGTGATCATGAACCGTTGCCCGAAAATCGAGTTCGGCCGCTTGGGTGGCGAGCTTTCCTGGAGCGGCGTCAATTCCGGACTCATTCGCAACCGCGCGGCGAGCGCGCCGCGGGGCGCGGCGAACGGCGCCGACCGGGCAAAGGCGGCGTCGTTGCCCGAGCGCAATCCGAGCTATGGCTTCGAGACCCGCGCGATTCACGCCGGCGCCGCGCCCGACCCCACCACCGGCGCCCGTTCGACCCCGATCTATCAAACCGCGGCCTATGTGTTCGACGATGTCGATCACGCCGCCTCATTGTTCAATCTGCATAATTTCGGCTATCTCTACTCACGCCTGACCAATCCGACGGTCTCGGTCTTGGAGGAGCGCGTCGCCAGCCTCGAAGGCGGCCGCGCGGCGCTCGCCGCCGCCTCCGGCCATGCGGCGCAGTTTCTCACCTTTTTCACCCTGCTCGAACCCGGCGATGAATTCCTCGCCTCACGCAATCTTTACGGCGGCACGCTGACCCAGTTCGGGCTTTCGTTCAAAAAACTCGGCTGGACCTGCCATTTCGTCGACCCCGCCGACCCCGAGAATTTCCGCCGCGCCCTCACCCCGCGCTGCAAAGCGATCTTCGTCGAAAGCCTCGCCAATCCCGGCGGCATCGTCGTCGACCTTGAAGCGATCGCGGCGGTCGCGCATGACGCCGGCATCCCCTTCATCGTCGATAACACCATGGCAACGCCCTATCTCTGCCGCCCGATCGAGTGGGGCGCCGATATCGTCTGCCACTCCACCACCAAATTCCTCGCCGGTCACGGTCAGGCTTTGGGGGGCATCCTCGTCGAATCGGGCAAGTTCGATTGGGCGCAAAATGGCCGCTTCCCCTCGCTCACCGAGCCCGAGCCCGCCTATCACGGGTTGAAATTCTATGAGAATTTCGGCGATTTCGCGTTTACGACCAAGGCCCGGGCGGTGGCGCTGCGCGATTTCGGGCCGACCCAGGCGCCGATGCATGCCTTCCTCACCATTACCGGCACCGAAACCCTGCATGTCCGTATGGAGCGCCATGTCGCCAACGCGCAGAAAGTGGCGGAGTTTCTGGACACCCATCCGCGCGTCGCCTGGGTATCCTACGCCGGGCTGCCGACGAGCCCGCATCATGCTTTGGCCAAAAAATACCTCCCGCGCGGCGCCGGCGCGGTGTTCACCTTTGGCGTCAAGGGCGGCTTCGCCGCTGGCATCGGGGTGGTGGAGAGCGTGCGGCTATTCTCCCACCTCGCCAATATCGGCGATACCAGAAGCCTGATCCTCCATCCGGCGTCCACGACGCACCGCCAGTTGAGCGAGGAACAGCGCCGAAGCGCCGGC
>JAJYXY010000183.1 GCA_021801465.1 Pseudomonadota bacterium | reverse complement strand
TGCGGCGGTCGAACGCCCAGTCATTGGCGCTCGCGATCTGTTCCAGCGTATCGAGCGGATTGGCGGAACGGGTCTGTTCGGAAGGGGGGGAGAGAGCGGTCATGGCGAGGTCTCCCATCACAAGGAAGGCCGGGTCGGAAGGGGGCGGCGATCACGCGCCCCCCGGGTCTCTGCGCAACCACCCTAAAGCGAGGGTGGCAAGGGCTGCAAGCAATTCCCGTTCTTTGGCGCTAACCGCTGCTTTCGGCGGCGTTGGCATTCGCCTCTAGCGCCGCGACTCGGTGCTCGAGGGCGGCGAGGCGAGCAAGCGCCGCGGCCAGCGTCGCCGCCATTTCCTCCTGGCCGGCGCGGGCATTGGCGGCCATCTCGCCGATCGCCGCGATCTCCTCGTGTTGCACGAGATCGAGCCGGCGGACGACGGCCTCCACCTTGGCCCGGGCCAGCGATTCGGCTTCGTCGCGCAGGCCAACCACCGCCGAAAGCGCGCCGCCGGCGATCCCGGCAAGGTCATCGAACAGGCGTGGACGCTCATTCATCGCACGATACTCCTTCACCGGCGGAGACGGCTTCCGCCGCCCCGCTGATCTCCTTATAACCCTCCGCATGATTCTCGTCACGGGCGGCGCCGGGTTCATCGGCTCTCATCTTCAGGCGGCGCTGGCCGAGCAAGGCGTCGAAACCGTGGTCGTCGACCGGCTGCGGGGCGGCGGCAAATGGCGCAATCTCCGCGCCCACCCGCCGGTGCAAATCATCCCCCCCGAAGAATTGGACGCGTTCCTCGCGCGCCATCCGCCGCTCGAGATGGTTTTCCATCTCGGCGCGATCAGCGCGACCACGGTCACGGACGGCGATCTCGTCTGGGAGACCAATGTCGCGCTGTCGCAGCGCCTCTGGGCGTGGTGTGCCGCGCGCGGCGTCCGGCTCATTTATGCCTCCTCGGCGGCGACCTATGGCGATGGCGGCGAGGGGTTCGACGACGCGCCCGCTCTCGCCGCCCTCCGGCGCCTTCGCCCGCTCAACCTCTATGGCTGGAGCAAGCACGCTTTCGATCTCTGGGTCGCGGGCGAAGTCGAGGCCGGCCGGCCGCGCCCGCCACAATGGGTGGGGCTGAAATTCTTCAACGTCTATGGCCCCAATGAATATCACAAGGGCGGGATGGTCTCGGTCGTCAAAGTGAAATCCGACGAGATCGCCGCCGGGCAGAAGCCGCGCCTGTTCCGCGCCGACCGGGAGGGGATCAAGGACGGCGAACAGAAACGCGATTTCATCTGGGTGGGCGACGTCGTCGAGGTCATGCTCTGGCTCGGTGCTCACCCGGAGGTGAGCGGGCTCTTTAATCTCGGCACGGGCGTTGCGCGCAGCTATCGCGAACTCGCCGCCGCGGTCGCCGCCGCCTGGGGCGCGCCCGATGAGGTCGAGTTCATCGCCATGCCCGAGGCGTTGCGCGGCCAATATCAGTCTTTTACCGAAGCGCGGATGGCGCGGCTGCGCGCGGCGGGCTACACCGCCCCATTCACCTCGCTGGAGGCCGGGGTCTCGCGTTATGTGAAGGACTTTCTCCGCGCCCCCGATCCCTATCGATGATCCCGGTTCTGCTCTATCCCGGTTTCGACCCGGTGATGCTGCATTTCGGGCCCTTCGCGATCCGTTGGTATGCGCTCGCCTATATTCTCGGCCTCGTCATCGGCTGGCGGCTAATGCGCCGCCGCGCCGGCCTGGTTTTGATCCGCCGTTGACATTTTAGCGGATTGCTCGCGTATTCCGAAATGAGCGATGAGTGAGAGCATAAATTTGCTATTGACAGATGCCTCAAAAAATCGTGATGATGCTATAAACATCGTCTTGAATTTAAGTTTTGCTTTTGATCCGACCATGTATCAAACAAAAGCCACATAAATGTTTAAAATATAGTTACTTTAAAAAATCGATTAAGAAACTATTCTTTCCTGAAGAAGGAGGCGGAATGCGTTTCTATACGCGGCTTTTTTTTTATCGGGCACGACGCCTTAGGCGAAAATTCCAGGATTTTCATGAGACGACTGGATCACGCCGCAAAGCGGCGGCATTTTTGTTGGCATTCATACGTCAGCGCATAGGACATTTCATGCATCATCTTCGCTGGCGCTGGCGAGCGCGGGAGGTAAGCAAGCATATCGCGCTCGGTTCCAATCCGTCGCGCCCTTATCTGAGTATCAAAATCACCGGCGGAATCGGTGATTATATCCTCGCCGCACGGTTCCTACGCGATCTCGTGGCCCAGATCGAGCCTTTCACGTTCGACGTCTATTGCAACAACATTGAAACAGCGCATTGGATTTTCACGACCGTGCCCGGGTTCCAAGGCGCCTTCAGCGAGTTTTTGTTCGAGCATTTCCTGCCGCAATACGATGTCAGCCTGTGGCTGAACCAATTCATTGTCGTTTATCAGGAAGCCCTGCGCCGCAAGCCATTGCGTGAGTTTCCGAAGCTTGGCACTCTGGTACAGAACATCCTCCGGTATCGTCCCAGGATCGAGATGTTCATTGCCCGCCATCCGAATCTCGACAATTTCCTGGCGCGAAAATTCGTCTACAGCAATTGGTCCCGCAACGAATGCGTACATGGTATGGCTAAAATCCGCAAAGGCCCTGACATGCTGCCGCTGGAGACGGATGAGAGCGTTTTGGCAGAGCCTGGTTTGGTGAGGCAGCCCTATCTGACCATTCATAACGGATTCGATCCTGATATGGTGGTCGTGGGTCCACGGGCGACCAAATGCTATCCCCATTTTGAAGAGGTTGTCCGCCAGATCAAGGCCGCCTTGCCGGATATCACGATCATCCAGATCGGAACCTCGACGAGCACGCGGATTCCTGGCGTCGATCGTGACCTGATCGGGCGAACGACGCTGCGCCAGGCGGCGGCGTTGCTCAAGGAGGCGGTTTGGCATATCGATGGCGAAAGCGGGCTCGTTCACATGGCCCGTTCGTTGGGCACAGGCGCAACCGTCGTTTTTGGCCCGACTCCGGTCGATTATTTCGGCTACGTGGGCAATATCAACATTCCTCCGGCAACCTGTGGTGGGTGCTGGTGGATCACGGAGACATGGATGGCGCTTTGTCCGCGCGGACTCACCAACCCTGTCTGCATGGAGCAGCCGCCATCGGCGATCGCCGAAGTCACCATCGCGGCGGTGCAGGCAAAACTCGCTATGGTGAACCGACCACCCCACTTCGCCGCGCCAGGCGAGGTGGGGCAAGTCGCTACAGTGACGGCTGTGTCTGCCCTCAACCACCCCTCATTTTTCTCTCGTGATTTCAAGGCGGCGTAGTCAGCCTCACAAAAAAAGCGGCGCCATGGGCGGTCTCAGCCAATCCGGCCGTAATAACGTGTCAGTTAAAAATGAGGGGAATTATGAGGTGTCTGCCTAGTTTCGTTCTGGAGGAAAGTGAGCATGAAGCTTTATTTGGGAAGCCGCGATTATTGTCCCGCCGGCTATCTGACGGTTGATATCGACCCCGCCCATCATCCCGACATCGTCGCCGACGTCACCGACCTTGCCAATATCGATTCCTCCAGCGTCGAGGAAATTTGCGCGAGCCATGTGCTGGAGCACATCGCCTGGCCGCTATCCTTCAAGGCGCTGAGCGAGTGGGCGCGCGTTCTGCGACCGGGCGGCTTGCTGCGCCTAGCAGTCCCCGATCTCGGCCTGCTTTGCCGCATGATCGCCGAGGGACGGAATGCTTGGTGGGCGACAGGCCTCATCTTCGGCGTAGGACGCATCGAAAACCCGCTTGAGGCTCACCAGTATGGCTATACTCGGGATATGCTCTTATCGCTTTTGCGAGCGCTTGGCTTCGGCGATTTTGATTGGTGGAAGCATGATTTGTCTGATGCGTCGAATGGGTGGATGCCCGATGATGCTGGCGGGAGGGTTGCAATTTCGCTCAATATCGCCGCGATCAAGCGTGGCTGGCCTATCGTTCCTCCGGATCGATTGTTGCAGGAACTGATGCGCGATCGGCTGCAGCCGTTTGATGTCTTGCTCGCGCGGCTCGCCAGTGTGCAGGATACTCCGCCTTCGTCGGAGGCAGAGAGCGATCCAATATTCGTGCAACGTTTGCATATGGCTTTGATCGAGGCAAGAATGCGGATTTTGTACCTTGAAAAAGAGCCGGAACGATAGGTTCCGTTGATCCTGTCGTCATAGTGTACGGAACGCATGATCCGCCCCACCTAAAACTGATTTTTCTGATGAACTATTCAGCCTGCCCCAACTTAACCCACTTAAGGGCAGTCTAAACACCTCGAATACTATTTACCTCTGCCGCTGCGACCATGATGGCCATGCTTGAAGCGATGGAGAGGGCGGAGACATCCTCTGCTGGCGATGCTGTGCCGCCTTGGGTGGAAGATACTTCTGCGATGCCGGGATGACATGACGTAATTGCTCACGTTCCCGCAGCGGCCGGGGTCACGGTGGAATTGCCAGGGCGGTTTCATCGAGGGTTAGGCGGAGTAAAAGTAGGCCACGATTTTGTGGCTGCCAAAAGATCGCGGCAACCGCACCATGGCCGGCCGCCAGCACATGACGCCGCAGACTGCGCTTTGTGAGCCGCTCAGCAGACGACGGGGAGGAGGGTCAACTGTCGGAGGTTGCATGTCCCCGCAACCACTTTTACCGAACTCGTAAACAAGTCAGAACCAGCGCCGGCAACGGCGCCTGGCGTGGCGTCTGTAGCGGGCGCGGGCGCTTGCCCGAGGCCGAGCCCGACCATCGCAGCAATCTCGCCGGTGAGCACAATCTCCGGCGCCTCGCCCGCCGCCGCGGGGGGCAGCACCTCGACCCGCGCCACCAGGCCACGCACCATCTCCAATGCCTCCTGCCCATCCGGCCCCGTCAAGGCCTCGGCCAGCGCCGCGACCTTGGCGCGATAGATTTCGCCGAGATTGGGATGCAGCCGCGGCGCCGCCGGGGTGGCCTGCGCCAATTGCCGGGTGAGACCCGCCTTGCGCGCTTCCAGGTCATCGAGCTGCTGTTGCAGCCCCGGCGCCCGGAACCCTTCGGCAATCGCGTCAATCAGACCGGCGAGCTTGCGCTCGACCGCGGCCAGCTCCTTGCGCAGATTGGCCGCCTCGGCCCCGGCCTCGGCTTGCAGCCGGTTCCACTCGGCGGCGAATTCGGCGACGAATTCCGCGACCAGCGCCGGCGCCATGAGCTGCTCGCGCAGCGCCCCGAGAATCAGGTCTTCCAGTGCATCGCGCCTGACGGTTCCGTGGTTGGCACAGACCCCCTGACGATGGGCGGCGGTGCAGGCGAGATAATCGCGACCGATGGCGCCGAAGACGCCGCCGCAGTCGCCGCAAAAGATTTTTCCGGTCAGCACATGCCGCGGCCGGCGGCGCGCCCAGAACCCGGGCGGCAGCGTGTCGGCCCGCGAGGCGGCACGAATGGCGCCGAGCCGCTCGGCAGCCCGCTCCCAGGTTTCCTGGTCGATGATGCGCAATTCCGGCACGGTCTCGATAACCCACTCGGCACGCGGGTTCGGCCGCGACACCCTTTTCCCGGTCGCCGGGTCTTTGAGGAAGCGCATGCGGTTCCACACCAGCCGGCCGATATAGAGTTCATTGCGCAGGATGCCGGTGCCGCGCCCGGCATGGCCGCGGATGGTGGTATCGCGCCAGGCGCGCCCCTCGGGGCCGGGCACGCCTTCGGCGTTCAGCGTCTTGGCGATGGCAATCGGGCTGGCGCCGCCGGCAAAGAGGGTGAAGATGCGGCGCACTATGGCCGCCTCGGCCTCGTTGATGCGGCGGGCGCCGCGCACCGGCTCGCCATTGGGGTCGAGCTGGCGGGCGATGTCATAGCCATAGCAGAGCCCGCCGGCCGAGCGCCCGGCGGCGACCCGCCCGCGCAGGCCGCGGCGTGTCTTATCGGCGAGGTCTTTGAGAAAGAGGGCGTTCATCGTGCCCTTGAGGCCGACATGGAGTTCGGAAATCTCGCCCTCGGCGAGGGTGACGAGGCGGATGCCGGCGAATTTGAGCCGCTTGAAC
>JAJYXY010000236.1 GCA_021801465.1 Pseudomonadota bacterium | reverse complement strand
GGTCACTCTCGGCGATGCGCGGCAAGGCGTGCAACACCGCGAAGTTGGTAAGCGGCGCGTTGTTGGCGATTTTCGCCGCAAGATCGAGGGCCAGCGCGAGCCCGGCGCCATCATCGACGAGGTAATTCGAGAGTCCGATCGCCTGACCCTCCTCGGCGCTGAAAACCCGGCCGGTCAGCATCATGTCGGTCATGCGCGAAAGCCCGATCAGGCGCGGCAGCCGCACCGAGCCGCCACCACCGACGAAAATACCCCTCTGCCCCTCGGGCAGGGCGTAATAGGCGGAGTGCTCGGCAATACGAATATGGCAGGCGCTGGCGAGTTCGAGCCCGCCGCCAATGACCGCGCCATGCAATCGGGCAATCACCGGCAATTTCCCCTCGGCGATGGCGCGGAAGGCCTGATGCCAGAGGCGGCTATGGAACACCCCGGCGGTCGCGTCCTGCGCGCTGATATCGGCAAGATCGAGCCCGGCGGAGAAATGCGTCCCAGCGCCGGCGAGCACCGCCGCGCGCGCGCCCTCGGGCGGTGCGGCGAAAAAATCCCCAAGGGCGGTAACCAGGGCCTCGTTGAGCGCATTGCGCTTTTCCGGCCGCGCGAGACGCACCAGCGCGATCGCGCCACGCATTTCGACCTCGAGAAGCGCGGATGGGTGCGTTTCGGCCGGCAATGGCATGCGCGTGTTCCCTGCTCCCCGGCACTCACCCGGTTCGTGATCCATGACAATTTCGCCGCGTCAGGCTTTAGCCCGCGCGCTCAGGCGGCGTCAATAAAATAGTTATGCTACATTGCTATTTTTAGCGACGCTGTCGGCAGGCAACTCGCCGGCCGGGAACCAAGCGATGAAGCGCGCGAAGCGGCCCTCCTCGCTCTCGATGGTCAATTGGCCGCGATGGCGGTTGACCACGTGCTTGACGATGGCAAGACCGAGCCCAGTGCCGCCGGCGGCGCGCGAGCGGCCCTTATCGACGCGGTAGAAGCGTTCGGTGAGGCGCGGCAGGTGCTCGCGCGGGATCCCTGGCCCGTCATCCTCGACGATGACCGCGACCCCGGGCCGAACCGGGGGCGCGGTGACATGCGCGGCGAGCCGCACGACGCCACCGTCGCGGCCGTATTTGAGGGCGTTGTCGAGCAGATTCTGCCCAACCTGGACGATCTGGTCGTGATCGCCGGGGATCTCTGGCAGCGTCTCGGCGAGCGAAAGATCGAGCCGCATCCCGCGTTCGGCGAAGCGCACCTCGAAAGATGCGGCGAGCCGCTGCAGCAAAGCGCGAAGATCGACCCGGCCGCTCGGCGGCAGATGCTCATCGACCTCGATCCGCGAAAGGCGCAGGAGATCGTCGATCAGCCGGTTCATCCGCGCCGCCTGCTCGGCCATGATGCCGAGGAAGCGGGCTTGCGCCGCCGGGTCATCCGCGGCGGGGCCGCGCAGCGTATCGATGAAGCCGATTAGGCTCGCGAGCGGGGTGCGGAGTTCATGGCTGGCATTGGCGACGAAATCGGCCCGCATTCTCTCCACCGCCTGCTCGCGCGAACGGTCGGCGAGCACCACGATCGCCGCACCGCCATCGGGGAGTTCCTGAAGCAAGTGCACGACGCTTGCCCGCACCTCGCGCGGCACCGGAACAGGGAGCGAAAAGGCGACCGATTGCGTGACACCCTCGGCATAGGCGCGATCGATCGCGGCGCGCAGCGTCGGATGGCGCAAGACGGCGGCAATATCCTCGCCGAACGCCGCACGCGCCGCGCCATTGGCCTGGCGGACGGCGCGATCGGCGCCGAGCACGATCAGCGGGTCGGGCAGACGCTCGACGATCAACGCCCCGGCTTGGGCGAGGCGCGCCCGCGTCGCCGCCTGCTCGCTGCGCCCACGGGCCAGGCGGTCGATACCCTCGGCAAGGCGCGCAAGCCACGGCCACCACGGTTTCGGGCACGGTTTGCCCTCACCCAAAGCCGCCCGGAGCGCCCCCTCGAGCCGCCTGATGTCACGCCACAGCGAAAGCCAGACGAGCCCGAGAAGGCCCGCGCAGGCGAGCAGCAGGGCGGCGCCCGGTGTCAGCTGCCAGCCTCGCCGACACGCGTCGGTGCGGGTGCCACGATCTTGCCATCGAGGCTGAATACGGCGAGGCCACGGCGCACCCGGCCATCGGGTTGCAAGACCAAAAGCCCGTCCGCACCGAAAAATCCCGAGCTGGCGGTGAGCGCGCCGCCGCGTGGTCCGCCTTCGTGGGCGACGACGCGGGCGAGAGAGGCGGCATCATAGGCGAGATCGGCGAGTGGCGGCGGCGCCGTGCCATATTTCGCGCTATAGGCGGCAACGAAAGGGGCGCGCGCGGCGGGATCGGGCGCGGCATACCACGCACCCTTGAGCGCGGCCCCGGCGCGCGCCGAAGGCTGCGCCCAGAGGGCTGGGCCGAGCAGGCGAACGGCGGGCGCATCGACGTCGTAATAGGGCAGCAGCGACGAGAGTTCCGCGAGCTGCTCCCCGGTATCGGCGAGCAGCACGGCATCGAAGGGCGGCGGCGGGATCGGCTGCTTTGCAAGCTCGTTTGCGGTCTTGCGATCGCCCTCGGCGCGGGCCTCGCGGATCTGTTTCTCGATCGGGCCGCGGCGATTGGCGTAATCGGAGACTTGGCGCACCAGCGCGTTCATCGATGCCATGCTGGTGCCGTGGAAATAGATCCCCGGTGTCGCAAGACCGGCCTCAGCGCAGGCCCGCTCCAATGCCTGCGCCATGAGATGGCCATAGCCGCTTTCCGGCAAAAGAGCGATGAAGCGCGTCCGCCCCTCGGCACGGGCGGCGGCGACGAGGCGTCGCACCTGCGCCCCCGGGGTCAGACCAAGCGCCCAGACGCCGGGCTGCGCGGCCTTGGGGTCGGAGGTGAAAGCGAGCACCGGCACCCCGGCCGTGCGCGCCGCCGCGGCGACGGCGCCGGTCTCGCCGGCGGTGAGCGGGCCTAGGATCATGCTGTCACCCGCGCTGATCGCTTGCGCCGCGGCTTTCGCCGCTTGCGCGGGAACGCCGCCCGTGTCGCGAACATCGAGCTTGGGCGAGCCTGCCGCGGCCAGCGCGAGTTCGGCGGCATTGCGCATCGCGCCGCCGAGCCCGGCATCGGCGCCGCTCAGAGGCGCCAGCAGAGCAACCGCGCCAATGGTGGCGCCGCCGGCGCCTCCGGGCGCGCTTGTCAAGGGCTGGGCCTTGCCTCCGCCCGGGGCGAAGGAATATCCCCCATTTGCGCAGCCCGCCAGGGCGAGGCTCGCGGTCGCGAGACCGCTGATCAGGAGAGCGAATGTCTGAAGCCGCATGCGATCCGTTTCCCCGCGAGATCGCGCCGGACGAATCCCCGACGCCCTCAGAGGGATTAGTGCTTGTTTCCACGCCGCTCGGCAACCTCGGCGATATCAGCGCCCGCGCGCTCGCGGTCTTGCGCGCCGCCGACCTGATTTTATGCGAGGATACCAGGGTCACGACCCGGCTCTGCCGCGCTTTCGCGATCCACCGGCCGCTTTCCGCACTGCATGAGCATAACGAGGCAGCGCGCATCCCCGACCTACTCGAACGCCTCGCCCGTGGTCAGCGGATCGCCCTGGTCTCGGATGCGGGAACCCCCTTGGTCTCCGACCCCGGCTATCGGCTGGTGCGGGCGGCGATCGCGGCCGGGCTGCCGGTGACGGCGGCCCCGGGCGCAAATGCGGCGCTGCTCGCGCTCACCCTCTCGGGCCTGCCGCCGCAGCCCTTTCTTTTCCTCGGCTTTCCGCCGCCCCGCGCAAGCGCACGCCGGCAGGCTTTCGCGGGCTTGCGCGGCGCCGAGCATGCCGGGCTGCGGGCGACACTGATCTGGCACGAGGCGCCGCATCGCCTGGCCACGACGCTCGCCGATCTCGCCGACGTTTTCGGCCCCCGCGCGGCGGCGGTCGGGCGCGAATTGACCAAGCGCTTCGAGGAGATGCGGCGCGGCCCGCTCCCCGTGCTCGCCGCCCATTATGCCGATCACCCGGCGCGTGGCGAGATCACCCTGGTCGTTGCCCCGGCCGAGGAGGCGGCGCCATCCGATGCGGCCTCTCTCGATGCCGTTTTGCGGGCGGCCCTCGCGGAAGGCACGCTCAAGGCGGCGGTGGCGCGGGCCAGCGCCGTCACCGGCCGCCCGCGTGGCGAGGTTTATGCGCGGGCGCTGGCGCTTCGCGCGGGCGAGGGCGCATGATCCGCGTTCATGCCTTGCGCACCGGCTCGGTGTTCGTCCATCCGAGCCAAATCATTGGCCGTGCGCCGTTTCGCCGCCTGCGTCCGTTATTTGAGCGGCGCTGGAGCGAGGAATTGCCAATCCTCGCTTTTCTCGTCGAGCATCCGGAAGGGCCGTTCCTGGTCGATAGCGGCGAGAGCCCGCGCGCCATGACGCGCGGCTATTTCCCGCCCTGGCACCCTTATTTCCGCCTCGCCGTGCGTTTCGCGATCGTGGACGACCAAGCGATCGATGTCCAACTTCGAACCCTCGGCGTCGCGCCGTCCGATCTTCGTGCGGTCGTGCTCACGCATTTCCACACCGATCACGCCGGCGGCCTTGCGCATCTGCCGCCCATGCGCACGCTCGTCAGCCGCATCGAATGGCAGCTCGCGCAGGGTACGCCGGGGCAAGTGCGCGGCTATTTCCTGGATCATCTGCCGCGCGGCTTCCGCCCGGAATTCATTCGCTTCGATGCCGACCCGCCGGCGCCCTTCCCGCGCGCGATGGCGCTGACCTCGGATGGCGCGGTCATGATCGTGCCGACGCCGGGCCACACGTCGGGCCATGTTTCGGTTCTGGTGACGACACCGGCGCAGCGCTTTTTGATCGCCGGCGATGCCTCCTACACCGAAGCGGCACTTGCCGCGCGCGCCATCGACGGTGTCAGCCCCAACCCGCGCTCGGCCCGCAAAACCCTTGCCACCATCGCCGCGTTCCGCGAAGCAGCCTCGGCGCACCCGCTGATTTATCTCCCAGCGCATGACCCGGAAAGCGAATCCCGCCTCCGCGCGCACTCGTCAGGATAAAAGTTTTTTGGCTCTTTTTTTCAAAAAAGAGCATCGTCCTTTTTTGTCTACTCAAACCTTCCGCTCCGTGGAAACCCGCTCGGCACCGCGCGCCCGGCCTGGCCGCGGGCGCCGAGCCACGGCGTGAGGTTGGTTTCCGTCCGCATCTTGCCGCCCAAGCGCCAGCTCAAGCCTTCGGCGAGCGTGAAGAGCTTGAGATCGGCAAGCCCGCCATCGCGGTATTTTTGCAAAATCACCCCCGATCCGCGCGCCATTTCCGGGATTTGGTCGCGCGGAAAAACCAGCAATTTGCGATTATCGCCCACCACCGCGACGTGATTACCGACGAGTTCGGCGCAAATCGTCACCTCTTCACCGGATTTGACATTGAAAACCTGCTTTCCCGTGCGTTTTTCGGCGAGCAGATCCTCGGCGCGGACCACGAAGCCGCGCCCGGCGCTGGAGGCGAGAAGATAGCGCGCCCCTTCGCGCCAGACGAACAGCGTCGCGACATCGACCTCGTTGCCGAGATCGGCGAGCAGCCGCACGGGCTGGCCGTCCCCGCGGCCGCGCGGCAGATCGGCGGCGCGCAGCGTATGGGCGCGGCCGTTGGTCGCGATCAGGCAGAGCCGGTCGGTGGTCTCGCAGGCGAGCAGCAGGCGCAACCGGTCGCCCTCCTTGAATTTCAGCTCGGCCTCCTCGCCGAGATGGCCGCGCATCGCGCGGATCCAGCCTTTTTCCGAGAGAATGACGGTGATCGGCTCACGCTCGACGAAGGCATCCTCGGCAACCGCGACCGGCGCCACTGCCGCCGCGATCTGGGTGCGTCGTGCGCCGAGCGGCCCCTTGGCGAATGCCGCCCCAGTCGCCGCCACCTCGTCCGCGATCCGCGCCCAGCGCCGCGCGGGATCGGCAAGCAGCGCCGTGAGATCCTTCTGCTCGGCGGCCAGCGCCTTGCGTTCCTTGCGGATTTCCATCTCCTCGAGGCGGCGCAAGGCGCGAAGGCGCATATTGAGGATCGCCTCAGCCTGGGTATCAC
>JAJYXY010000252.1 GCA_021801465.1 Pseudomonadota bacterium | reverse complement strand
CAGTCTTGCGGTGATGGATCGCGATGCGCGCAAGATGCGTGGCGAGCGGCCTTTCGTTTTCGCCAATGTGCGCGCGGGGCGCGGGGTTGCCGAGATCGCCGCCTTCATCGAACGCGCCGGGGGCCTTTCTTTGCCATAGCGAGGCGGAGCAAACGCCTTGCTTGCCGGGGCGGGGACCACGTGGCACTCTTTGGCTGTGAAAAAACGCTATCGGGAAACGCCATGTCGCTTTTTGCCGGGATCAAGGTCATCGATTGCGCGAGTTTCATCGCTGGCCCCGCCGCCGCGACCATTCTTGGCGATTTTGGCGCCGAAATCATCAAAATCGAGCCGCCCGGCACCGGCGACCCCTATCGCGCGCTCGCTTCGATGCCGGGCTATCCGGTTTGCTCGGAAAATTATCCCTGGCTCCTCGATAGCCGCAACAAACGGAGCCTCGCGCTCGATCTCAAATCAGAGCCCGGCCGCGCCATTCTGCATCGGTTGGTGGCGGGCGCGGATGTTTTCATCACCAATATGCCGCTCGGGGTGCGCGGGCGGCTTGGCATTAATCATGCCGATCTTTCGGCGCTCAATCCGCGTTTGATTTACGCCTCGCTGACCGCTTATGGCGAACTCGGTGACGAGGCTCTGAAAACCGGGTTCGATTCGACCGCCTATTGGGCGCGTTCGGGGCTCATGGACCTCGTGCGCGCAAGCGCCGATGAGCAGCCGGCGCGCTCGGTCCCCGGTATGGGCGATCATCCGACGGCGGTCGCGCTCTATGCCGCGATCGTGACCGCGCTTTTGCGCCGCGAGCGCACGGGGCGGGGCGGGCATGTCGAAACGTCGCTCCTCGCCAATGGATTGTGGTCGAATGGCTGCCTCGCGCAGGCGGCGCTCTGTGGTGCAACCTTCTCCCCCCGCCCGCCGCGCGAGCAGGGGCCGAATGCCTGCGCCCATCATTATCGCACGCGCGATGGGCGATGGTTCATTCTCTCGATGCTGAGCGAGGAACGGCAATTTCCCGATCTCGCCCAAGCGCTCGGCCGCGCCGATCTCATCGCCGACCCACGCTTTGCAACGACGGCGGCGCGGCGCGAAAATGCCGTCGCTTTGATCGCCCTCTTCGATGCGGTTTTCGCAAGCCGCGATCTCGCGGAATGGCGCCGGATTCTCGATGCCGCGGGGCTCACCTTCGGCGTGGTTGCGACGCCGGCCGATATTCCCCATGATCATCAGGCGCGGGCTGTTCATGCGTTGGTGCCGCTCGCTGACAGCGATTTCCTCACCGTGAGCAGCCCGTTTCACATCGCGGGTGAGGTCAAAACCCCGCCCCGCCGCGCGCCTGAGCTTGGCGCGGATACCGGCGCCATCCTGCGCGAGGCGGGCTATGACGAGAGCGAAATCGCGGCATGGCGTGAGGCTGGGGTGGTTGGCTGAATTGGTCGCAAGAGAGGGGAGCAAACGAACATGACGGAGCGGGACTCGAAGCGTCTATTGACCGGCGAAATCGATGTCGTCGTCGTCGGTGCCGGGTTTTCTGGCATGTACTTGCTGCATCGGTTGCGTGCGCTTGGCCTCAGCACCATGGTTTTCGAGGCAGCGGGCGATGTTGGCGGCACCTGGTATTGGAATCGCTATCCCGGCGCGCGCTGCGATGTCGAGAGCATGCAGTATTCCTATTCGTTTTCCCCCGAATTGCAGCAGGAATGGCGCTGGCAGGAAATCTATGCCCCGCAGCCAGAGATACTGCGCTATGCCCAGCATGTCGCCGAGCGTTTCGATCTCCGCCGCGATATTCGCTTCGAGACCCGTGTCGAGAGCGCGCGCTTCGATCGCGCCCGAGCCCGCTGGGAGATCGTGACCGATCGCGGTGATCGCGTCTCGGCCCGTTATTGCGTGATGGCGACGGGATGCTTGTCGGCGGCGCGCATGCCGGAATTTCCGGGAGTTGAGACATTTCGTGGCCCGATCTACCACACCGGGCACTGGCCGCATGAAGGCGTCGATTTTTCCGGCCAACGGGTGGGCGTCATCGGCACTGGCTCCTCGGCGATCCAGGCAATCCCGGTGATCGCAGAGGAGGCCGCACAGCTGACGGTGTTTCAGCGGACGCCGAATTACAGCATCCCCGCCCATAACCGGCCGATGCCGCCCGAGTATGAGGCGATGTGGAAGCGCCGCTATCCCGCGTTGCGTGCGCGGGCGTGGGAGACGCGAAACGGCATCGTCTATGATCTCAATGACCAATCCGCGCTCGATGTCGATGACGAGACACGGCGGAAAATCTATGAACAACGTTGGGCGGCCGGCGGCATTCCATTCATGGCTGCGTTCAACGATCTCATTATCAATCCCGCCGCCAACGAAACGGCGGCGGAATTCGTGCGCCAAAAAATCCGCGAGATCGTGCATGATCCGGAGACGGCGGCAAAGCTCACGCCAACCAGCTATCCGATCGGAACCAAGCGGATCTGCGTCGATACCAATTATTTCGCGACCTTCAATCGGCGCAACGTGACGCTGGTCGATGTGCGGAAGACGCCGATCGAGGCAATCACCGAAACCGGCCTTCGCACCTCGGCGACGCCCTATGCGTTCGATGCCCTGGTGTTTGCGACAGGGTTTGACGCGATGACCGGAGCGCTCAATGCCATTACCATCGAGAACGATGCCGGCGAGCGGTTAGCCGATAAATGGGCGGCGGGGCCGCGCACCTATCTCGGCCTGATGGCGGCGGGCTTTCCCAATCTGTTCATGATCACCGGGCCGGGCAGCCCTTCTGTTCTCAGCAACATGATGGTCTCGATCGAGCAGCACGTGGATTGGGTCGTGCGTTGCCTTAAGGATCTTCGTGCGCGTGGGGCGGTGGGTATCGAGGCGAGCGTGCAAGCGGAGGATGCGTGGGTTGCGCATGTCAACGAAGTCGCCCATCGCACGCTCTATCCGCAGGCGAATTCCTGGTACATGGGCGCCAATGTTCCGGGCAAGCCGCGCGTGTTCATGCCCTATATCGGCGGGGTCGGGGCCTATCGCGAAATCTGTGAGAAAGTCGCTGCCAATAACTATGAAGGGTTTCGTCTGCTTGCGCCGGTTGCGGCAGCGGCGGAATAGCGGCAGCGTGATCGTGGGGCGGCTCGTTCTCGTCGGCATTTTGGTTCTTTTTGTATGGCCGGCCTGGGCGCAGGTTCTCCCTGATCCGCGGCTGACGCCGGGCGCGATCGACCCTTCGGTGCGCGAGGAAAATATCGGCGAGACGATTTGTCGCCCAGGCTATACGCACCGCATTCGCCCGCCGGAGGATGTAAGCTACCGTTTCAAGCGCGAATTGATGGCGGCGTATGGGCATCGTGGCGAGAGGCTGCGCGATTATGAGCTCGATCATCTCATTCCCCTCGAACTTGGTGGCGCGCCGCTGGCCTGGGCCAATCTTTGGGTGGAGCCGCGCCGCGCCGCCAATGGCTGGGATGCGGCACGCAAGGACGAACTCGAGCGCGCGCTGAACGATCTGGTTTGCACGCATCGTCTGCCGCTTGCGGTTGCGCAGCATGACATTGCGCGCAACTGGATCGCGGCTTATCGCCGCTATCTCGGCCCAGGTCACTAGCAAGTGCCTTTTTTTTCCTCCACCCGCGGAAGCTTGGACACCGCCCAAACAGTCAAAAGTTTTTTGGTTCTTTTTTTCAAAAAAGAACCATTTCTCCTATTTCTTTCCTTTATCTCCTTTATCTCCTTTACCCCCTTTATCTTCTGCGCGCCCGCCAGCGCTGCCGATTGGCCGGGTTTTCAAATCATCCTCTATCAGTCGCAGACGGCCGCGGCACTCAGGGCGCTGCGTGAGATCGGTGTCTCGGCGGCGATGCTGCGCGCGCGTCGTGACGCGGCGGCGGCGGAGGATCCGCATCTTGCGTTGTTTCGTGCGCTTGGTCTTCGATTTTATGTCGAAAACATCGCGACTGATTTCTATAGCGCCTATCATCGCTGGCAAGGTGCGACGCCGGTGAATGCGGCGTTCCTCGCGGATCAGGCGCGGCACCGGCAAGACCCAACTGCCATCGAGCCTTTTCTGCGCCAGCCGAGCCTCGTCGATCAGGGCTGGCGAGCTCTTATCGCACAGCGCATTGCCCGCGTCGTCGCGGGCTTTCGCGCCGATCATCCGCTCTATTATGATCTCGCCGATGAGGCCGGGATCGCCGATCTCTCGGCGGCGTGGGATTTCGATTTTTCACCGCGCGCGCTCAATGATTTTCGCGCTTGGCTTCATGCCAGCTATCATGATCTCGCCGCGCTGAACCGGGAATGGGGGCGGCATTATCGGCGCTGGGACGAGATTTCGCCAGAAACCACCGACGAGGCTCTGCGCGCGGGGATGGCGGATCTCGCGCCGTGGGCGGATTTCAAGGCTTGGATGGATCTTTCCTTCGCCGATTCCGTCGGCTTCGGCACCAAGGCGGTGCATGCCGCCGATCCGCAGGCGCTGGCCGCACTCGAAGGCGGACAGATCCCCGGCTGGGGCGGGTATGACTACACGCGTCTCGCCAAATCCGTCGATGTGATGGAGATTTATGATTTCGGTGCGAGTGTCGCGATCGCGCGGGCGATGAACGCGCGCCTGATCACGCTGATGACCATTGCGGTGAATGATCCGAACGCGCGGGCGGCGCTTTGGCGCGGCGTGCTCGCGGGGATGGGCGGGGTGATTTTGTGGGACGAGGATGCGGCTCTGGCCTCCCCCGATGGCGGGCTTGGCCGCGCGGGGCGGGATTTTGCCCCCGATTTTCTCGCGCTTCGTGGCCGGCTCGGTGATATTTTGATGAAAGCGCGGCGGCCCGTCGATCCGATTGCCATCCTCTATTCGCCGGCGAGTTTTCGGCTGCGTTGGCTGCTCGACCGCGCGGCCGAGGGAGGGGATTGGGCGGCGCGCGGGGCCGACGCGGAATATCGCGATAACCCGCAAAGCCATGCCATCGCCGCGTTCCTTCAGCTTTTTAGCGCCCACGGCGTGCGCCCGGCGATCATCCCGCCGGCCGGCTTGGAGGCGGGCGATCTATGGGAGGCGGGGATACGCGTGCTGATACTGCCCGAGACCTTGGCGTTATCGGCGGGAGAAATCGCCGCCATCCGCCGCTTTGCCGCAGCCGGCGGGGAAGTGCTCGCAACCACGCCGCCCGGCGGCTTTGATGAGCATGGCAAGCGGCGGGCGGCGCCGTTGGCTGATGGCGCGATACGGATTTTCGACCCTGCCAGTGCAGACGCGGGCCGAGATCTCGCCGGTTTGCTGACCGCAGCCGGTCTTCAGCCCCGCTTTCAACTGCGTGACGCGGCGGGTGGCTGGCCCGAAAATGTCAGCGTAACCCGGCTTGAGGGCATGCGAGGAGGGCAGGAGATCTTCGCGATCGAGAGCAACGGCGAGGCGACAAAGCCGGCGCGGTCGCTGACCTTCACCCGGCCACGGGCCTGCCGGGTCGAGGAATTGCGCACGGCGCATGATTTCGGCATGACGCCGGTCGTCACCGTCACGCTCGATCCTGCGGTCCCGACCCTGCTTTCCTGCGAGTGATGCCGATTAGCGGCGCGCGCATCACGGCGTGCTGTGCCGGCCAAAATGCGGCCGGCGTTGGGCGCGCAATGGCTTGGTCAGCGCACCGGCGATTTCCCGGCCGAGGGCGGCAAGGCCCGCGGGGCGGCGCGGGTTGATCAGGAGAAGGCCGATCCGCTGGCGCCGCGCCCCGGTCCAGAGCGCCTTATAGGGATCATCGCCACGGCCGAAATCGAGGGCGGAAATCCGGTCCTCGGCGATCAGCGTCGAAATCGACTCGGCGGTCAGCACGGTGCCGGGCGAGAGGGCGCGCGCCGCCTCATCATGGGCGAGCTTGAGTACGCTCGCGACACCGCCGCCGACGATCCAGAATTGCGCGGCGATCGGCCCCGACTGATCCGAGAGAATGAAAAGCCGCACGACGCCAAACGGCGCCAAGGCACGCATCAAGGCGGGGTTGAAGGCGGGATAGGGCTCGGGCTCCTTCCAGCTTCGCGCATAGACATGCTCGAACGCGGCGATGCCATCGGCGATCCCGTCCTCGTTGCGGTAGATCGTGAGCGTCGTTCGCCCGCCCGCACGTCGACGCTTGCGACGGATGGTTTCACGGAGTGGCCCGGGCCGGTCGGCGAGATAGGCGGCGAAATCGCGCCCGGCGAGTGGCTCATGCCAGTTGCCGAAATGGCGGAATGGGCGAACGATGAAACCGGCTGCGCGGGCGCCGGCGATCAAGCTCTCCGTCTCGGGCGCCTCTGACGCCAGCGCATCGAGGCGGATCACGGCCTCGCGCCGGCAAAACCGTGCAAAGCCGGTGGCGGCGGCTAGGCGCGCAGCCGCGCTGAGATCGGGCGCGAAAATCGGGGCATAAAGGCAGGTATAGGGGGTGGTGAGGCTCGCAACCGCCGCGTGCTCACGGCGCAGCGCGAAGACCGCCCGCGCCTCGCTCTCCCGGGCGACGACGAAACACGGCGTCGCCGCCGCGGGCAACGCATCCGTGATCACCGTTTCATACCACGGGCGCGAGGAAAAAACCGCCTGCGCGGGCGATGGGAAAATCGTCGCCGGCAGGTCCGCGAGCCGAGACGTGGCATAGACTTCCACCCCGGTCAGCGCCGCCACGCGTAATAGAGACAGCCGATCCATTCATGGAGCGCGTAAAAACTCATCCGCCAGCCGGTCAGACGGGGGGCGAAATCGCTGAAGATCCCGGTCGGCGAACGATCGAGCAAAACCGGGGCGGCGGTCGCGCGAAGGCCGGCGGCGCGAAAGGCGATCATCGCCCGGCGCATATGCCAGGCATGGGTGACGACATAGACCGAGCCTATTCCAGCGCGTTTCAAGATGGCGGCGCTGTCGGCGGCGTTTTCCCACGTATCCTCCGACTGGTCTTCGCGCCAGCGGGCGGGGATGCCGAAATCATCGCGGAGACTCTCGGCCATCAAGGCGGCGAGCGAGACAGTGCCCGTCGGCGGCTTGCCACCGCTGACCAGCACCGGCAGTCCGGTGCGCCGGGCGAGCGCTGCCGCGGCGCGGAGCCGGAGCAGCGTGAGCGGGCCGAGATCGGTCTGGTCCGCGCCAGCGGCCGGAGGATAAAGCCTGCCATGTTCGACCTCGGCGGCGAGCACGACGATGGCCCGCGGCGGATCATCGGCCGGCGGCACCAGGGGCAGGTCGCGCTCGAGCGAGGCGATGAGCAAACCGCCGGTGATGGGCAAGGCGAGCAGCAAAAGCCCGACGAGCGCGGCCCCCGCGAGGGCAAGGCCGGCGCGGCGCCAGCGCGTGAAGGCGGCGAGGCCCGTGCCGAGTAGGCCAAGCGGCACTAGATTGAGCGGCGGGACCAGGGCGGCGATGGCGAAGGGACCGAGTGACAAAGCGGCTAACCCGAGCCGGCGGCGTGCGCGCGCGCGGATAATGCCAGGCGCACGAAAGCAGCGCTTTTTTCGCGCCAATCGGCGGCAGCGGCGGTGGCGAGGCCCTGGCGGCGGATGGTCTCACGCAGCACCGGGTCATCATGAAGCCGCGCCATCGCGTGCGCGACAGCGGCGACCGACCGCCCATCGACGACGAGGCCGTTGACACCATCGGCCACCGCATCCGTGCTGCCGCCATCACGCCCGGCGATCACCGGCAGGCCACAGCTATTGGCCTCGAGGAAAACCAGGCCGAACCCCTCGGTGTCGCCGTCGGGCAAGGCGCGGTTGGGCATGACGAAGACATCGCCGAGGCAATAATGATCGACCAGATCATCCTCGGGGACCAGGCCGGTGAAGATGACCTTGTCGGCAACCCCGCTTTCTGCGGCAATCTCCTCGAGACGGGCGCGGTAGGGGCCTTGGCCGACGACGAGAAGGCGAATTTCGGGGCGCTCGCGGGCAATCTCGGCCAGGGCGCGGATCGCCTGATCGATGCCTTTCTTCTCGAGCAGCCGGCAGACCGAGACGAACACGAACGTCCCCTCCAGCCGATAGAGCTGCAACAGATCGGCCCGTTTCGGCGCTGGGCGAAAGCGCGCGGTATCGACGCCGTTTTCGATCAGGCTGATCTGCGCCGGGCTCCCCTCCCCAAGCAACGCGCGCACGACGCCGAGGGTAAAGCGGCTGACGACGACGATGTGATCGACCCCGAGCAAGGCGCGGCGGCGGCGGCCATGGCCGGGATCATAGGGATCGGCGGTCGTGATCTCCTCGCCATGGACATAGACAAGCGTGGTGACACCGGGGATGAGGCGGAGCAGATCGACCAACCAGCCGCTCGCCAGCAATTCACCGAGACAGACCGCCGCAACCCCCTGGCGCGCGATGAGATAGAGCACCGTCGCGGCGAGACGGAGGCGAATGACCACGTCGTTCAAGCGAAACCCGAGCTTGCCGAACCACGCGCGCGGCGGCTCGATGACGGTGCGCAGAAGATCGAGACGCCGAATGGGAAACGGCGCCTCGCGGTCATGCTCGCGCCAGCCAATCAGCGGCAAGCCATCGGTGTAATTGATGCGCGGCGCCAAGACCATGATCCGCCCTGCGGCATGGCGCGCGAGATTGTCATAAACCACCGCCGAGCCGCCGCGCACCGGTGGGAAATTATTGACCACCAGCAGAACCTTGGCGTCCGCGCTCATCGGTAACCTCTCATGAGCAGGCAAGATCATGGGCAGGCCAGGGGCCGGCGCGCCGGCGGTGGCGCAAGCAGCGCTGGGACGTCGCTCAGGGCAACGAAACGGCCGCCGAGCGCGGTCGCGAAATGGTCGAGCAAGGCCGACAGCCGATCATAGAAATAATGGAGATCGGCACGGTTTTGTACATAAGGATTGCCCCCTGGCGCGAGCGAGGAGCTGTGAAAGCTGAGCGGAAACACGCGCTCGCCGCGCGCAAGCAGCCGGCGCACTAAGCGCCGCATCGCAACGGCGTCATTGCCCTCTGGCGAGAGCGTGATGCGTTCGGCGCAGCGCGAGCGGGTGAGCAAAGATGGCACACGCAGCTTCGTCATCAGCGGCCCCGAGAGCACCTGATAAAAAACGCGCCCCAATTCCCCCCCCCAGCCGACGACGCTCCGGCAAAGCGGTACTTCCAGGAGATCGCGCTCGCGGCCGAACCAGAAGAGGCGATACTCGTAGTTGCTATGATCGGGGCCACCCTCGCGCACGAAGCTGGTTCGCGGGGCGAGGCTGGTGTCGATCAGAAAACCATGTTTTTCGAGAAGGATCGCGGTTTGGGCGCTGATGCCATAGCGTCCGGCGCGAAACATCAATGGCGGGAAGCCGAAGCAGTCGATGAATTTCTCCTTGAGGGTCAAGAGCTTTCTCTCCTCGACCCCGGGATCGAGATTGCCGGAGAAAGAAAATTGTACCTCGCGGGCCGCGCCGAAAGGCGGGGTGACCCAGGTGTGTAGCTGCACGCCGACGATACATTGGCCGCGCTCGATTTGCCGGCGAATGAGCCGCACGACATCGGCGTCCACGAGCGCGGGATAGGTCAGGAGATAGGCGGGCACCACCCCGTAGGCACCAAAAATCGCTTGCGCGTCGCGAAACTGCATCAGGCTCGCGGTCGAAAAGGCGGTTCCCTCCACCGGGGTCAGCCAGTCGAAATCTTCTTCGGCGTCGATCACCACGGTACAGACCGGGTCAACGATCCGGGCGACGGCCGGCCGGTCAGCCGGTAGCGATGATACGATCGTCATGCCTCAATCCATGAAGGGACAGGGGAAGACCCGCAAGCATGCCCTTATCCCATTGATAAAATCTTTCACCAACCCCACCCGGATGGGCAGAATGGCGACGCCGGCGCCAGCAGCGTCACGACGCGCTTTTTTTCTTGCGTTTTTTGCGGCTGCGAAGTAGACACACGTAGTCTTTCGTCGCTCGCGTGATCGGCGCATTCGCAATTCGCGATGGGTCTCGATCGGGAAAGACCCTTTTGTCAAGTGTTCGCCCCGATATCGCGCGGGACGCGGATAAAATAGCGTAGGCCGGGACGCGAGACGCGCCCATGACCACGCTGGAGATAATTTTTTCGTGACATCCTCGACTTTTGCCGCGCTCGGCCTTGCCGAGCCGCTTCTTCGCGCCCTCGCACGGGCGCGTTTCGAAACCCCGACGCCGATCCAGGCCGGGGCCATTCCGCCGCTTCTCGCCGGGCGCGACCTGCTCGGCATCGCCGAGACCGGCACCGGCAAGACGGCGGCCTTCGCGTTGCCAATCCTTCATCACCTCGCCGCAAACCCGCCGGCCCAGCCGCTCGGCCCGTTTTCCACCCGCGCCCTGATCCTCGCCCCGACGCGTGAGCTCGCGCTGCAGATCGAGGCCGGGCTACTCGCTTTCGGCGGCATCGCGCGCCGCCGGCTCGCCGCCATCGTTGGCGGGCTGAGCCGCCACGCGCAGGTGCAGAGGATGCGGCCCGGGGTCGACATCGTGGTCGGCACGCCTGGGCGCGTGCGTGATCTGATGGCGACCAATGAACTCCGTCTGCATGATGTCCAGCATTTCGTGCTGGATGAGGCCGATCGTATGCTCGATCTCGGCTTCATCGCCGATATCCGCCGCATCATCGCCGCCCTGCCAGCGGCGCGGCAATCGGCGTTGTTTTCGGCGACAATGCCGGCTTCGGTCGGCAAGCTCGCCGAGACCCTGCTCGAAAACCCCGCGCGGGTTGAAATCGCCCGCACCGCGCCGGCAGCGTCGCGCATCAAGCAGCATGTGCATTTCGTCGATCCGGCCGGCAAGCGGGCACTTCTCGGCCGCCTGCTCGCCGATCCGGCGCTGTCGCGGGTGCTGGTCTTCACCCGCACCAAGCGCGCCGCCGACCGTCTCGCCGAAACCCTCGGCGCCGATGGGGTCGAGGTCAGCGCCATCCACGGCAATAAAAGCCAGGCGGCGCGGAACAAGGCCCTCGATCGCTTCCGCGATGGCCGCGCCCGCGTGCTGGTCGCGACCGATATCGCGGCGCGCGGGATCGATGTCGCCGCGGTCTCGCACGTGATCAATTTCGACCTGCCGGCGCAACCCGAGGATTACGTCCATCGCATCGGCCGCACCGCGCGCGCCGGCGCCCGCGGCATCGCCATTTCGTTCTGCGGCAACGCCGAACGCGGCGTCTTGCGGGCGATCGAACGCGCAACCGGCATTGGGATAGAGGCGGCGAAGACCGAGAGCGCCGCCGACGCTCGGCGGCTCGAGCGCCAATAGCCCCGCGCGCGAGGGCTCGGGAACGCGCGCCTCGCGCGCGTTGTTTGCTGCCCCTTCAACGTCCGCCAAATAGGCGCAACAGGCGCGTCGCGCGGTGGTGAAAATCGCGATGCGTCATATCCGGTATCGGCCAGGGCAAGCTCGCCCTGACCGCGCCGGCGCGCCAAGGGGCGTTGGCCAGGCGCTGCAATGTCGCCTTCGGGTAACGCACGAATTCATGGAGTGGCACGGGGTTGACGGCAACCGAGAGGCGCCGCCCATCTAGCCCATGAACGAAAGGAATGGCGTTGATCGCCCGCACTTCACGCCGGCTCGGCCGCGCCAACAAAGGCGCGAAGTCAAAGAGGACGGAGTCCGGGTCGATGCTGTCAGGCCAAGCGCCATCGATCAGCCCATCAAGCGCATCGATCTCGGCGAGACAATCGCGCTCCAAGGCGGCGAAGAATGCTGCGCGCGCCGCGCCCGAGCGACCTTCCTCCTCTGCGTGGACGGGGCGAAACCGGTCCTCGATCCGCCTGTAGTGCGATACTGATCCATGCGGAGCGGAGAAAAATAGCTCGAACAACAGCAGCCCTTCGCGCGCAAGCGCGCAACGCGGTGCCGGGTGGCCGAAGGTGAAAAGATAGCCGGAGGCGGTGCGCATATCGAGGTCCGGGGCTAAAGCCTCGGGCAAAAGGCCGAGATAGCAGCCATAAAGATCGCCGCGAGGAAGCCCGGTGAGCCGCGCGAGGTGTCGCTGAATGGAGCCGCGCCAGCCGACATCGACAATCATCCGCGGCCCCGGGGCGAGGAATCCCTCACTCGCGAGATAGCCAAGCGCCGCCTCTCGCCGCACCGCCAACGCCGATGCGATCAATGTTGGATCCGCAACGAGCAAGCGCCGCGCGACGTCTTGGCCAAAGCGCGCGGTTTCATTGACCGCCATGGGGTCGAGCCCGAGTTCGCGGAGGCATTGCGCAGTTGTATCGGCGGTGATCCCGAGAGGGTCGAGCAAGTTTGCCAACGGCGCGCCGCTCGCCGTATGACTAAGCATCTCCGCGAGCGTGTCAGGATCCTCACCAAGGCCCGGCAGAATGATCGCCCCGCGCGAGACCTCGAGGTAATGCAATTCGACGGGATCGCCACGTTTGGCGACGATGCGGCGCGCGATGGCGAGCGGCAGATAGCCGTCGCGAGCGGTGAAATAGAGACGGCGAATGCCTCGTCGGCGGGCCTCGGCGAGCGCGAACAACGCAAATCCGAGCATGAGGGCGCTTGCGTAATGCGCGAGAGGCTTTTCCATGCCCGATGGCGCCGCGTCTCGGCGGACACGGCGCCGGCTGTGCATCAGACGGACGGCGGTGTGTTGGGCGGCGACGGCCTCTTTTTCCGGGCCCAGCATAGCGGCTGGGCGATGGTAAGTCGCAAGACCATGAGCACGCGCGCGCGCGACGTCTGAAATCGGATTGTCGCCGAGATGAAGTATATCACGCGCCGCGCAGCCGAGATGCTCGAGCAGCCAGGCGAAAAGCCGCCCGCTATGTTTATTGTAGCGTGTGTCGGCCGAGGAGACGACGTCATACACGCCATCATAGCCGTTATCGGCAAGCAAGGTTGCAAGCCACGTCCCGGGGAGCGTGGAATCGGAAAGAAAAATCAGCCGCTGGCCTGGGGCACGCGAGGCAAGGGCCGCGCGGATCTCTGGCACCGCGCGGCAGACTGCGCGTTCGGCGGCAAATTCGAGAGCGGCCGCCGCCTCGGCGTCAGACACCGCACCGCAGGCGGCGAGATAGGCGTAGATCTCCTCGATCCGCACCTCGTCATGCCCGGCCTTGTGCGCCGCGCGCCGCGTTTCCCCTTCAGCGGCTTCACGCAAGATGCGAAACGCCTCTGGTGCGCAATCGATCAGCCCGGCGGCGCGGGCACGTGCGCCCACGGCGAGCAAGACATCGCCGGGCCGCGCGAGGTCTCTTTGCAGAGCAGTATCGAAAACGTCGCAGCTAATGACAGGAAATCCGGCAAGACGAGCGACGATCTCTTCCGGTCGGGCAGATGATAGCCGCTGGCGCGGGAGAAACCTGAAGCCGGAGATGATTTCGCTCACGCGCGTCGACCAACCCTATGCTCGACAGGAACTTTAGACGCGCTGGCTGCCGCCAGCAGCGTGTGACACTCCGGCGCGGGAGCTTAGGCGGCCCACGCACACTCTGCGCGCTCACCAAATTACCGATGCGAGCCACGCTTCGCAAGAAAAACGGCGCTTTCTCGAAAAAAATCCCGCGCCGTTAATCGAGGTTGTTCCCGGTACTCAACCTGCGTCATAGTTAAAGCGGCGGAGCAGGAGAGCGTCGATGGCAGCGGCAGCAGGATCTTTGCATCATATCATCATCGTCGGCGGCGGCGCTGGCGGGCTCGAGCTTGCCACCCGGCTTGGCGACCGGTTGGGCAAGCGCGGTCTTGCCCGTATCACCCTGGTCGATCGGTCACGCACCCATCTCTGGAAGCCACTTTTGCATGCGGTCGCCGCGGGCAGCCTCGATCGCGCCTCGCACGAGCTCAACTACCTCGCGCAAGCGCATTGGCATCATTTCCATTTTCGCTTGGGCGAAATGATCGGCATCGACCGAGCGCGGCGTGAAATCGCCCTCGGCGCAGTGTTCGACGATGAAGGGCGCGAGGTCACGGCGCCAACGGTTCTGCATTACGATACGCTGGTGATGGCGCTCGGCAGTGTCACCAATGATTTCGGCACGCCGGGTGCTGCGCGCCACGCGGTGCCGCTGGAAACCCCCGATCAGGCGGCGCGTTTCAACCGGCGGCTGATCAATGCCTTCATTCGCGCCCAAACCCAGCCTGGCCCGGTGCGACCTGGCCAGCTCGGTGTCGTTATCATCGGCGCCGGCGCGACCGGCACCGAACTCGCGGCCGAATTGCATCAGACGACGCGCGAGGTGGTCGCCTACGGGCTCGACCGTATCGATCCCAAGCGCGACATTCGCCTGACCCTGGTCGAGGCGGCGCCGCGGATTCTGCCAGCGCTTCCCGAGCGGATCGCGCTGGCGACCCAGGGGCTCCTCGAAAAGCTCGGCGTCGAGGTGCGGGTCGCGGCACGGGTGGTGGAGGTCTCGGGCGAGGGCGTGCGCCTCGCCGATGGCAATTTCTTGCCCTCCGAGCTGGTGATCTGGTCGGCGGGCGTGAAGGGACCGGATTTTCTCGCAACCCTCGATGGTCTCGAGGTCAACCGGATCAATCAGCTGGTGGTGACGGAGACGCTGCAGACGACGCATGATCCGGCGATTTTCGCCTTGGGCGATTGCGCCGCCTGTCCGCGCCGGGGCTTTGAGACGCCGGTGCCGCCGCGTGCCCAGGCCGCGCATCAGCAGGCCTCGCATCTCTATCGGCAGCTCCAGCGGCGCTTGCGTGGCGAAGCGTTGCAGCCTTTCGTCTATCGCGATTTCGGCTCGCTGGTGTCGCTCGGCGATTACAGCACCGTCGGCAGCCTGATGGGGGTTCTGGTCGGGCGGAGTTTTTTCATCGAGGGCTATTTCGCCCGCATGATGTACCGCTCGCTCTATAAAATGCACCAATACGCGCTGCATGGGGCAGGGACGGTCGCCGTCGAAACCCTCGCCCGCGCGCTCGACCGGCGCGCCGATCCCGCGGTCAAGCTGCACTGAGCTCGGGGATCGAAGGGCTTGCCCGCACCGCTGCGTTTTGCCGGCGACATGATCGGCGGTATCAATGAAAATCATTTGCAATTTCAATAAAACCAAAATTTCATAAGACATCATCGAGAAAATTCCTAATCTTCACGCTTGCCCAGGCCAATGAAATCGCTAAATAACGCGAACTAATCCGCGTTCTCGCGGTGGGTTTTGTCCGGAACCCTGCCGAATAACCTGATTTGTCCCGCTCTCGCCGCCGAGGCGTGCGGGTTTGCAACGTGAGGTCAGCATGCGTGATTTTTCCGATCTCGGAGAGCGCGAGATTTTGGCGCTCGCGATCAGCAACGAAGAGGAAGATAGCCGCATCTATGCCGACTATGCGGAAGCCCTGCGCGAGCATTTTCCCGCCTCGGCCAGGGTCTTCACCGAAATGGGGCAAGAGGAGAACGAGCACCGGCGCCGCCTGATCGAACTCTATCAGGAGAAATTCGGTGAACACATCCCCCTCATCCGCCGCCAGGATGTGCGCGGCTTCGTCCAAAGAAAGCCGGTCTGGCAGATGCGCGAGATCCGCCTCGAGACGGTGCGCAAGCAGGCCGAGCTGATGGAGATGGAGACGCAGCGCTTCTACCGCCAGGCGGCGAGCCGCAGCACCGACGCCTCGATCCGTAAACTGCTCGGCGATCTCGCCGAAGCCGAATCGGAGCACGAGACCACCGCCGAGAAGCTGATGGCCGAAAATCTCACCCGCGATGCCCGCGCCGAAGAAGAACACACGGCGCGGCAGATGTTCGTCCTCCGCTACGTCCAGCCCGGGCTCGCCGGGCTGATGGATGGCTCGGTGTCGACGCTGGCGCCGCTCTTTGCCGCCGCGTTCGCGACCGGCCAATCCTGGAACGCCTTTGTCGTCGGGCTTGCCGCCTCGCTCGGCGCGGGTATCTCGATGGGGTTTGCCGAGGCGCTTTCCGACAATGGGAGCCTTACCGGGCGCGGCGCGCCGCTGCTCCGTGGCGTGATCTGCGGCGCGATGACGACGCTCGGCGGGCTCGGCCACAGCCTTCCCTACCTGATCCCACGTTTCTGGACGGCGACGATGCTGGCCATCGCGGTGGTGGCGGTGGAACTCGCCGCCATCAGCTGGGTGCGCTGGCGCTATATGGACACCCCCCCCTTCGCCGCCGCATTTCAAGTCGCCTTCGGCGGCGCGCTGGTGTTTGCGGTGGGCATTTTGATCGGTAGTAGCTGAGCAGGAGATTAACAGAGATGAACGCCGAACGCTACGATGCGCCGACGCTTGCGCTGCACTGGCTCACCGTCGCGCTCGTGATCACGCTTTGGACCATCGCGCAAATCTGGGACTGGCTGCCGAAGGGCTCGGCGCCGCGGCATGCGGCGCAGGCGCTGCATGTCTCGCTCGGGATGCTGTTCATCGTGGTTATGCTCGCGCGCCTCGCCTGGCGCCTGAGCGGCGGGCGCCGGCTAGCCCCGCCACCGGGGTCGCGTCTCCTCGTTCTCGCCTCACGCGCGGTGCACGGGGTGCTCTATCTGCTCCTTTTGCTGATGGCGATCAGCGGGCCGCTCAACCGCTCGGCCGGCGGCGACCCGCTCAGCTTCTTCGGCCTCGTAACCTTCCCGCCGCTGCTCGCCGAAAACAAGGCTTTGGCCGAGACCATCAATGATTTTCATGGCACCGTCGCGACCATCATCCTGATCCTCGCCGGTTTGCACGCCGCGGCGGCGCTTTTGCATCATTATCTCTGGCGCGACGGCGTGCTCGCCCGCATGGTGCCAGGGCTCGCGCAACGGAGCCCCCGCTGACGGGGGCGCGGCGCCCCCGTCATACCGCGTCCGCCATCATCACCTCTTCGCGACCGGCGCCCACCTCGGCCGCCCCTCGACCGCCCCTGGGCGGCGCCCTGTTGCATAGCTGGCATGCGGCATGCTTTGGTGTATGAGGGAAGCGGTCAAAGAGAGTCGGTGGTGCGCATCGCGCGCTGACGGGCAAAGAAGGGGGGCGGGCTTGGCTTATGCATTGCAGCAGCTGATCAACGGCATCACGCTCGGCATGATCTATGGCCTGATCGCCGTCGGCTACACGATGGTCTATGGCATCATCGGCATGATCAATTTCGCCCATGGCGATGTTTTCATGATCGGCGCCTTTCTCTCCCTGATCGCGCTATCTGGGCTCGCCTCGCTCGGCATTACCGCCGTGCCGCTGGCCTTGGCGATCACCCTGGTTTTCGCCGCAGCACTCGCAGCACTTTATGGCTGGACCATCGAACGCGTCGCCTATCGGCCATTGCGCGGCTCGTTTCGCTTGGCGCCCTTGATCAGCGCCATCGGTATGTCGATCACGTTGCAGAATTTCGCGCAAGTATCGCAAGGGGCGCGCGTCAAGCCGCTGGCACCGCTTTTGCCCGGCGGTCTGGTTCTGAGCCACGGCGAGGGGTTCGCGGTGCAGCTTTCCTGGATGCAGATCGCCATCGCCTTAACCACGGTGCTTTGTCTTGGCGTCTTCACCTGGCTGGTTACGCGAACCCCGCTCGGGCGCGCGATGCGCGCCTGCGAGCAGGATCTCAAGATGGCGAGCCTGCTTGGCATCGATATCAATCAGACGATCGGCCTCACCTTCGTCATCGGCGCCGCACTCGCCGCCGTCGCGGGGCTGATGTTTCTCCTCTATTACGGCGCGATCGATTTTTACATCGGCTTCGTCGCCGGGGTGAAAGCCTTCACCGCCGCAGTGCTCGGCGGCATCGGTTCGTTGCCGGGGGCGGTGCTGGGCGGGCTTTTGATCGGCCTGATCGAGACGTTCTGGTCGGCCTATTTCTCCGTCCAATATAAAGACGTTGCGGCGTTTTCCATTCTCGCGATCACCTTGGTGTTCCTGCCGACCGGGTTGCTGGGGCGGACAGACGTGGAGAAGGTATGAGCCAGCGCGCCCCCCTTCTCGATGCGTTTCTCTCGGCTTTGGTCGCTTTGGGTTTGTTTGCGCCGATGGTCGGGCTTCAAACTACGGTCGGCGTCCATGGGATCGTGCTGGTGCCGCGGCCCTTCGCGGTCGCAGCCCTGGTGGGGGCGGTCTTCGTGCTCCGGCTCCTCGTTCGTCTGTGGCAGGCACGGCGCCCGCCAGAGCACGCGGGCGTGGGCCGGATCGGGCGCGCTTTTGCCGGCCTTGGCCCCTATCTCGTCCCCGCCCTTCTCGCCGCCGCCCTCCTGATGCCGTGGTTCGCGAACCGCGCGACGATCGATCTCGGCGTTTTGGTGCTCACCTATGTCATGCTCGGCTGGGGGCTCAATATCGTCGTCGGTCTCGCCGGGCTGCTCGATCTCGGCTATGTCGCGTTTTATGCTGTTGGCGCCTATTCCTATGCCTTGATCGCGGAAAATACCGGGCTTGGCTTCTGGTCGTGCCTGCCAGCCGCGGGCGCGCTCGCCGCGCTGTGGGGGATTACGCTCGGCTTTCCGGTTCTTCGTCTGCGCGGCGATTACCTCGCCATCGTCACCCTTGCTTTCGGTGAGATCATCCGCGTCGTGCTGCTCAATTGGGTGTCACTGACCGGCGGGCCGAACGGAATTTCCGGGATACCGCGCCCGACCCTGTTTGGGCTTCGCTTCACCATGAGCGATGAGCCAGGAACATTCGCCGGTTTCTTTCACCTCGCCCCCTCGCCGATGCAGCGGCAAATTTTTCTCTATTATATTATTCTCGTTCTCGCCCTCCTCACCAATTGGGTGACGCTGCGCCTTCGCCGCCAGCCACTCGGGCGGGTATGGGAGGCGCTCCGCGAGGATGAAATCGCCTGCCGCTCGCTCGGCATCAACATCACCACGACAAAGCTCACCGCCTTTGCCGTCGGTGCTTGTTTCGGCGGCTTCGCGGGTGCTTTTTTCGCCACCCGCCAAGGCTTCATCAGCCCCGAGAGCTTTACCTTTATGGAAAGCGCGACCGTGCTCGCGATCGTCGTCCTGGGCGGCATGGGGAGCCAGCTCGGGGTCGTGCTCGCCGCCCTGGTGATGATCGGCGGGCCGGAGATGTTCCGCCCGCTCGCTGATTACCGCATGCTGATTTTCGGCCTCGCTTTGGTGGTGATGATGGTGCTCCGCCCGCGCGGGCTGGTGACCGAGCGCAGACCCTCGGTCACGCTTCGTCGCAACGCCGGCGCCATTCCGGCGGCGATGATCGCCGAGGGGCGCGGCTGATGGCGGGGCAAAATTTGCCCGAGCTGCTCGAGGTTCGCGATCTCGGCCTGCGCTTTGGCGGCATCGTCGCCCTCGCTGGCGTTTCCTTCACCGCCCGGCGCGGTGAAATCACCGCCATCATCGGCCCCAACGGCGCCGGCAAGACCACGGCGTTCAACTGCATCACCGGGTTTTACCGGCCGAGCGCGGGCGATCTCGATCTCACCCACAGCGATGGCCAGCGGTTTGCGCTCGCGCGCATGCCGGGTCATCTCATCGCCCGCCGCGCCGGGGTTGCGCGGACGTTTCAAAATATTCGACTGTTCGCCGGCATGACGGTGCTCGAAAATCTGCTCGTGGCACAGCATGTGCCGCTGATGGCGGCAACCGGCCTTGGCGTCCTCGCGATCCTCGGCCTCGGCCGCTATCGCGCCGCCGAGCGCCGCGCCATCGACAAGGCCAAAGCCTGGCTCGAGCGGATCGATCTCCTCGCACGCGCCGATGATCCCGCCGGGGCACTGCCCTATGGCGCGCAGCGGCGGCTCGAAATCGCGCGGGCGATGTGCATCGACCCGGTGCTGCTTTGCCTCGACGAGCCGGCGGCCGGCCTGAACCCGAGCGAAACCGCCGAGCTCGGCGCGCTGTTGCTGCGCATTCGCGAGGAAAACTGCTCGGTGTTGCTGATCGAGCATGACATGGATGTCGTCATGCGGATCTCTGATCACATCATCGTCCTCGATCGCGGGCGCAAGATCAGTGACGGCACGCCCGCCGAAATCCGCGCCGACCCGCATGTCATCGCCGCCTATCTCGGCGAGGATGACGAAAACGCCGACGATGTCGCGCATGAGGCGTTGCCATGAGCCGGCCGCTGCTCGCGCTCGCCGGCGTCAATACGTTTTATGGCGCGGTGCAGGCGCTCAAAAACGTTGATCTCACCGTGACCGAGGGCGAGATCGTGACCCTGATCGGCGCCAATGGCGCGGGCAAATCGACGCTGATGATGACCCTCTGCGGCCAGCCACGGGCGCGCAGCGGCCAAATCGTTTATGATGGCGAGGACATCACGACATTGCCGACCCATCTCATCATGCGCCGTGGCATCGCTCAGGCGCCCGAGGGGCGGCGGATTTTTCCGCGCATGAGCGTGCGCGAAAACCTGATCATGGGGGCGGAAAGCGCCGGCTATCGCGACTATGACGCCGATATCGCCCGCGTCTTTGCCCTCTTTCCGCGCCTCGATGAACGCCAGAGCCAACGCGGCGGCACGCTTTCGGGCGGCGAGCAGCAGATGCTCGCGATCGGGCGGGCCTTGATGGCGCGCCCGCGCCTCCTCTTGCTCGACGAGCCGAGCCTCGGCCTCGCTCCGCTCATCGTTCGGCAGATTTTTCAGGCGATCCGCGCGCTCAACCGCGAAACCGGGCTTACCGTCCTCCTCGTCGAGCAAAACGCTTTTCAGGCGCTGAGACTCGCCCATCGGGGCTATGTTTTGGTCAACGGCGTGATCACCATGTCTGGGCCGGGGGCGGAATTGTTGGCGCGACCGGAAATCCGCGCGGCCTATCTCGAAGGGGGGCATTGAGCGGTGCAGGCCTTGGCCCCGATAGTTTCTCGCAATCAAGGGAGATCACGCTGATGAGGAAAATTCTGTTACTGGCTGGCACCGCCATGCTGGCATCGGCCTTCGCCGCCCCCGCCATGGCGCAAATCCAGATCGCCTCCGCCGGGCCATTGACCGGCTCAAACGCGACCTTCGGCGCGCAGATGAAGCAGGGCGCAGAGCAGGCGGTGGCGGATATCAACGCCCATGGCGGCGTGCTCGGCAAGCAATTGGCGCTGACCGAGGGGGACGATGCCTGCGACCCGAAACAGGCGGTCTCGATCGCCAATCAGCTCGCTGACAAGGGCGTCGTTTTCGTCGATGGGCATTTCTGCTCCTCGAGCTCGATCCCGGCGAGCAAGGTCTATCTCGAACAGGGGATTTTACAAATCTCGCCCGCCTCCACAAACCCCGCGCTCACCGATAATGGCGGCTGGAACGTGTTTCGCGTCTGCGGCCGCGACGACCAGCAGGGCCAGGTCGCTGGCGAATATATCGCGAGCCATTTCAAGGGCCAGAATATCGCGATCCTCCACGACAACACCGCTTACGGCAAAGGCCTCGCCGATGAAACCAGGAAATATATGAACCAGGCGGGCGTGAAGGAGACGATCTATACGCCTTACGTGCCGGGCGAGCGCGATTACTCGGCCCTCGTCAGCCGGCTCAAGGCCGCCAATATCACCGTGATCTATCTCGGCGGCTATCAAACCGAGGCCGGGCTGATCATCCGCCAGGCCAAGGAACAGGGGATGAACGTCACGCTGATCAGCGGCGATGCCCTGGTCACCTCGGAATTCTGGCAGATCACTGGCCCGACCGGCGAGGGGACGATGATGACCTTCGCCTCCGACCCGCGCAAACGCCCGGCGGCGGCGGCGGTGGTCAAGGAATTCCAGGCCAAGGGTGTCGATCCCGAGGGTTACGTGCTCTATTCCTACGCTGCGGTGCAGATCTGGGCGGAAGCGGCGCAGAAGGCCGGCACGGTCGATCCGAAAAAAGTCGCCGCCGCGCTTAAATCGGGCGGCCCGTGGGACAGCGTGCTCGGCCCGATCAGCTTCGATGCCAAGGGCGACGTGACCAAGCCGGATTACGTCTTCTATGTCTGGCACGACGGCAATTATCACGAAATGTGAGCCTGCTTGCCTCGCCGAGATTGACCGCCGAGTGTGAGCTTGCGACGCTCGGCGGGAAAAACTCGGAGGAGACACCGCCATGTCACGAGAGCCCGTGATCATCGATGCCGTTCGCTCACCGATGGGGCGCGGCAAGGCAGGGGGGGCGCTTTCCGCGCTCCACCCGGTCGATCTGCTCGCCGCCGTGCTCAAGGGGCTGATTGAGCGCAACGATCTCGACCCCGGCAGCGTCGATGACGTGATCATCGGCTGCGTCAGCCGGGTTGGCGAACAATCCTCGACTGTCGGGCGGATGGCCTGGCTCGCCGCCGGCTACCCCGAACATGTCCCCGCGACCACGATCGACCGCATGTGCGGCTCTGGCCAGCAGGCGATCCATTTCGCCGCCCAAGGGATCAAGGCCGGCGTCTATGACATCGTCATCGCCGGTGGCGTGGAATCGATGAGCCGGGTGCCGATCGGCTCGGCCCGCCTCGACCGCGATCCGGTCGGCCCGCTGGTCAGCGAACGCTATGCGCCGGGGCTGATCCACCAAGGCGTCTCGGCGGAACTGGTCGCGGCACGCTATGGTCTTTCGCGCGCGGCGATGGATGCCTATTCCGCCGCCTCGCATCAGCGCGCCGCACGCGCCCGCGCGAGCGGCGCGTTCGCCGCCGAGATCGTCCCCATCGCCATCGACAATGTTTTGGTGACGCAAGACGAAACCATCCGCCCCGATACCACGCAAGAGGGGCTTTCGGCGCTTCGCCCCGCTTTCGAAAGCCGGCATTACAGCGAACGGTTTCCTGAAATCCGCTGGTCGATCACCGCCGGCAATTCCTCGCAGATCACCGATGGCGCGAGCGCGCTTTTGCTGATGAGCGAGGAAGCCGCCGCACGCCTCGGCGCGATACCGCGCGCACGCTTCGTCGGCTTCGATGTCTGTGGCGACGACCCGCTGCTGATGCTGACGGCGCCGATCCCCGCGACCGAGCGGGTGTTGCGTAAAGCCGGGATGAAACTCGACGATATCGACCATGTCGAAGTCAACGAGGCTTTCGCCCCGGTGCCGCTTGCCTGGGCCAAGGCGGTCGGCGGTGATCCCGAGAAACTCAATCCGCTCGGCGGCGCGATCGCCCTCGGCCATCCGCTCGGGGCGTCGGGCGCGCGGCTGATGACGACGATGCTGCACGCGTTGGGCCGTGGCAGCGGGCGCTATGGCTTGCAGACAATGTGCGAAGCCGGCGGCATGGCGAACGCGACGATCATCGAGCGGCTCTGAGGGCGCCATGGATAATATCACCAACGAACAGGCCGCGGAACTCACCTTGTTTCGTGACAGTGTGCGGCGGTTTTTCGCCGCCGAAGTGGTGCCGCATATTCCCGCCTGGCGCCAGGCCGGCATGGTCGCGCGTGAGGCATGGCTGCGGGCCGGTGCGGCGGGCCTTCTTTGCGCCAGCATGCCGGCGGAATTCGGCGGCGGCGGCGGCGATTTTCGCCATGAGGCGATCCTGATCGAGGAGCTGGCGGCGATCGGCTTCGGTGATTTCGCGATCTCGCTGCACAACGCCATCATCGCGCCCTATCTCCTCCATTATGGCACCGAGGCGCAAAAGCGCCGCTGGCTGCCGCGCATGGCGCAAGGCGAGATGATCGCCGCGATCGCCATGACCGAACCCGACGCCGGGTCTGATCTGCAAGGGATCCGCACCACAGCGCGGCGGGTCGGCGATGGCTATGTCATAAACGGTCAGAAAACCTTCATCAGCAACGGCCAGCTCGCCGACCTCGTCATCGTCGCCGCCAAGACGCGGGCAGACGCCGGGGCCAAGGGCATTTCCCTGCTCGCCGTCGAGACGGCGGGCGCGCACGGCTTCCGGCGCGGCCGCAATCTCGAAAAAATCGGCAAACACGCGCAAGATACATCCGAGCTTTTTTTCGACGACGTCGTGGTGCCGGCGGAAAATCTGCTGGGCGGGGAGCCTGATCGCGGCTTCGTGCAACTGATGCAGCAATTGCCGCAAGAGCGCCTGGTGATCGCGGTCGGCGCGGTCGCGGCGATGGAGGCGGCGGTCACTGAGACCATCGCCCATGCCAAAACCCGCCGCGCTTTCGGCAAGAGCTTGTTCGAGTTTCAAAACACCCGCTTCGTCCTCGCCGAGGCGAAAACCACGGCCGAGGTCGCGCGCGCCTTTCTCGAGGAGTGCATAACGCGCCTGCTCGCCGGAACGCTCGATGTCGCGACGGCGGCGATGGCGAAATACTGGACGACGGAGATGCAGGGCAAGGTGATCGATGCCTGCCTGCAGATTTTCGGTGGCTATGGCTATATGGCGGAATATCCGATCGCCCATCGCTTCACCGATGCCAGGGTGCAACGGATCTATGGCGGTAGCAACGAAATCATGAAGGAGCTCATCGCGCGCAGCTTGTAGCGCGCCCGATGCCCTTGCGCCGGGCTTGTCTCTCGCCCATGGCGGGGCTAGGGAGCGTGTATGTGTGGGATCGCGGGCGTGATGATGCGCGACGGCCGGGCGCCGGACGCCGGCGTTCTTGCCAGCCTCGCCGCCGCTCTTGCCCATCGCGGGCCGGATGGCGAGGGGCGGCATGTGGCGGGGGCGGTCGGCCTGGTCCATCGCCGGCTGTCCATCATCGATCTCGTGACTGGCGATCAGCCGCTTTATGGCCGGGGTGGCACGGCGCTCATCGTCAATGGCGAAATCTACAACGACCCCGATCTCCGTGCCGCGCGCCCAACGGCGCCGTTTCAGACGCATTCCGACTGCGAGCCGATCCTCTTTCTCTACGAAGAGCACGGCGTCGATTTCGCCGCTCAGTTGCGCGGGATGTATGCGCTCGCGCTTTATGATCCGAACCATGGGGACCGGAACCGCGAGCGGCTTTTGCTCGCGCGTGATCCGTTTGGCATCAAGCCGCTCTATTACGTCGTGAACCCGCGCTATTTCGCTTTCGCCTCTGAGCCCCAGGCGCTGCTTGCGGCTGGGCTGGCACGCGCCGAGATCGACCCCGCGCGGCGGGCGGAATTGTTGCAGCTCAAATTCACCACCGGGGAGAGGACGATTTTCCCTGATATCCGGCGCCTTTTGCCGGGTGAGACGCTGGTGATCGAGGCTGGGGAGATCATCGCCCGGCGGCAATTGCCGCGGCTTGCCGCCGAACCGGTGACGCGGGCGGCGACGACTGCTGATCTCGATCGGGTTTTAGGCGAGAGTGTGGCGGTGCATCTGCGCTCGGACGTGCCTTACGGTCTGTTCCTCTCGGGCGGGATCGACAGCACCGCCCTGCTCTGGCTCATGCATCGGATCAGCGGCGAGCGGGTGCGGGCGATTACCATCGGCTATGATGGCGCGGATGCCGATGACGAGAGTTCCGACGCTCTTTTGGTTGCGCGTGCGGTCGGTGCCGCATGCGAGCGGATCAGCATGACCGAGCAGGATTTTTGGGCCGCCGCGCCGCGCATCGCCGCCTGCCTCGATGACCCGACCACCGATGCGGCGGCACTCCCCACCTGGTTTCTCGGCCGCGCCGCCGCCGGCCAGCTCAAAGTGACGCTTTGTGGTGAAGGCGGCGATGAGATGTTCGCCGGCTACGGCCGCTATCGCCGCGCCGTCGCGCCGTGGCGGTTCATTCAGCGCCCGGCGCGACAGCGCGGGGTGTTCGATGGCTTTGCCGGCTTCGCTCTCTCGGGCTGGCGCGATGGTTTCACCGCCGCCGAAGCCCGCGAGGCGCAGGGGCGAAACCCGCTGCGTGCGCTGCAAGCGCTCGATTGCGCGGAGTGGCTGCCCAATGACTTGCTGATCAAACTCGACCGCTGCCTGATGGCGCATGGCGTCGAAGGGCGCACGCCTTTCGTCGATCCCAAGATCGCCGCCTTTGCCTTCGCCCTTCCCGATCAAAGCAAGGTGAGCTGGCGCCTGGGCAAGCTCCTATTGCGTCGCTGGCTTGCCGAGCGCCTGCCGGCGGCGAGGCCTTTTGCGCGCAAACGCGGGTTCAAGCCGCCGGTGAGCCGATGGATCGCCGCCCGCGGCGCCGAACTCGCGCCCTTGATCGCGGCCAACCCCGGCATTGCCGCCTTTGCGCGACCCGAGGCGGTGCATGCCGTGTTTGCCCGGGCTGAGGGCCAGGCGATGTGGAGCTTGCTATTTTATGCGCTCTGGCATGCCCGCCACATTCTCGGAATCCCCTCAAGTGGCGACGTCGAAGCGGTGCTGACGGCGGCGAGCCGGGCGAAATAAAAGTTTTTTGGTTCTTTTTTTCAAAAAAGAACCTCTTCCTTTCACCCACCCTTCGCTCGCTCTGGCCTCCTCATACCAGCCAGGGGAAGGTATTACCCGCGCGGTGCGAGCCCCTCTCTCGTCAGCTCGGCCAACAGTTCGTCGAGCGCGCCGCGCACGCCGGCGAACATTTCTCCGACCTCGCTTTCGCTGATGATCAGCGGCGGGGTGAAGGCGAGCGTGTCGCCTGGCACGGCGCGGCCGATGATGCCGTGTTTTTCCAAAAGCTTGGCCGCTCGTGGGGCGATTTTCAACGCCGGGTCGTAATTCTGCCGTGCCGCCTTGTCGGCGGCCAGCTCGATGCCGCCAAGAAGCCCGACCCCACGGGTCTCGCCGACCAGGGGGTGGTCGGCAAATTCGCCGAGCAAGCGCTGAAACGCTGGCGAGACGCCGCGGACGTGATCGATGAGGCCGATTTCATCGTAGATTTTCAATGCCTCGATCGCGACCGCGGCCGGCACCGGATGGCCGGAATAGGTGAAGCCATGACCGAAGGTGCCGATTTTGTGCGATTCCTCCGCCAAGGCGGCGAAGACGCGCGTATTCACCATCACCGCGCTGATCGGCAGGAACGAGGCGGAGAGAGCCTTGGCGCAGGTCAGAATATCGGGGGTGATGGCAAAGGTCTGGCTGCCCCAGTAATTACCGGTGCGCCCAAAGCCGCAGATCACCTCATCGGCGACGAGCAGGATGTCATATTTACGCAGCACCGCCTGGATCGCCGGGAAATACCCCTCCGGCGGCACGATCACGCCGCCGGCGCCCATCACGGGCTCTGCGAACATGCCGGCGATGGTGTCCGGCCCTTCGGCGAGGATCAGGGCTTCGAGCTCAGCGGCACAGCGGGCGGCGAAGGCCTGTTCGCTCTCGCCCGGCTCGGCGCCGTGATAGAAATGCGGCGTGATGGTATGCAAGAAACCGGGCAGCGGCACATCGAAAGAGCGATGATTGGCGGGAAGCCCGGTGAGCGAGGCGGCGGCGAGTGTGATGCCGTGATACCCCTTGACCCGGCCGATGATTTTTTTCTTTTGCGGGCGCCCGAGGGCATTGTTGAAATACCAGATCATCTTGATCGCGGTATCATTCGCCTCCGACCCTGAATTGGCGAAAAACACCTTGCTCATCGGGACCGGCGCACGCGCGAGGAGCATCTCGGCAAGCGTGATCAGCGGCTCGTGCGATTTGGCGGCGAAAGCATGATAGAAGGGCAGTTTGCGCATCTGCGCCGCCGCCGCCTCGACCAGGCGCTCATTGCTGAACCCGAGGGAGGCGCACCAGAGCCCGGCCATCGCCTCGATATAAGGCTTGCCGTTCTCGTCCCAGACCCGCACCCCCTCGCCACGCGCGATCACCAGCGGGCCGGTTTCGGCGTGGGCCAGGAGATCGGTGTAGGGATGGAGGACGGAGGCGATATCGCGAGCGGCGTTGGAATTGGCGCGGGGCTGGGTCATGTGTGTTCCTCGAGCGGGCAATCGGCAAAGCCGGCCCCTCGGGATGAGGGGCTGAGCGAGCAGGCAACTCTATCACATTCGCGGCGATCGGCCAGATCGCACCGCCCGCCGCGCCGCGCCGCAAAGGTGCGGGCCGATTACGGCACCAGCGGGCAATGCCCCTCGGCGAGCGGGCGGTAGGCCTGATTGGCCGGCACGGTCGCGAGTAATTTGAAGAAATCCCAGTTGCCATGGCTTTCCGCCGGGGTCTTCGCGGCCATGAGATAGACCGGGTGCATAACCCGGCCATCGGCGCGGATCACGCTTTCGCCGAATAGCGGATCTTCGGCGGGCTTCTTCTTCATCTCGGCGACCACCGCGCGGCCATCGCTGCTCTTGCCGCCCTGCGCCGCGACCGCCTTGAGATAGGCGAGGGTCGCAGCATAAACCCCGGCCTGCATGTCATTTGGCATGATGTGTTGGGGATGGCGGGCGCTGAAGCGCTCGGCGAAGGCGCGGGTTGCGGGGGTCATGTCCCAGTAGAAGGGCGTCACCGCGAGAAGCCCTTCGGCGTCGGCGAGGCCGATCGCCTCGATGATGTTGATGTTGACGATCGGGCCGGCCATTTTCATCTTGCGCGCAAGGCCGAATTCATGCGCCTCCTTGATCGCGGTCGCGGTATCGCCGCCGGCATTGGCAAGGCCGAGCACATCCGCGCCCGAGCTCTGCGCCTGCAGAAGATAGCTCGAAAAATCGCTGGTGCCGAGCGGATGCCGGACGGAACCCATCACCTCGCCACCGGCGGCACGCACCGCCTCCGTCATCGAGGTCTCGAGATCATAGCCGAAAGTGTAATCGGCGGTGAGAAAAAACCATTTCTTGCCGCCTTCGGCGACGACAGCGCGCCCCAACGCGTGCCCGACCTCCCAGGTATCGAACGTCCAATGGATGGTGTTGGGTGAGCATTTGGCGCCGGTCAATAACGCGGTGCCGGCGCCCGAGCCGATGAAGACCTTGTTCTTCTCGCGCGCGAGATCGGCGACAGCGAGCGCGATCGCCGAATTCGGCACATCAAGCACCGCATCCACTCCTTCGGTGTCAAACCAGCGGCGCGCGATCGCAAGGCCGATATCGGGCTTGTTCTGATGATCGCCGGCGATGATCTCGATTTTCCGCCCCATGACGCTGCCGCCATAATCTTCGGCCGCCATTTCGGCCGCGATCACCGAGCCGCGCCCCTGATAATCCGCATAGACACCGGAAAGATCATTCAGGACCCCGAGCTTGAGCGGCTCCGCGGCCTCGGCGAAAGCCGACAAAAACAGGAAAGCCGAGACAAGATATAGATATTTTTTCATGACGCGTGCGCCCCCCTTGTATGGCGGTGTTTTTGGCCCCTCGCCTTGCGGCGAAGGCGCCGATAATATGCCCGCATGTCGGATGTGGTCGAAACACGACGGACGGACAAAACCGCCGCCAAAAGCGGCTCTGACGCCGCGGCCGAGATTTCCCTCGGTAGTTTGCCAGAGCATATCGGCTTTGCCCTGCGGCTCGCGCAGGTGGCGGTTTTCCAGGATTTCCACCGCGCCGTCGCCGAACTCGATCTCCGCCCCGGGCAATATTCGGTGCTCTTGGTGCTGCGCGCCAACCCAGGCATCCGCGCGAGCCAAGTGGCCGAGGCGCTCGGGATCAAGCGCACCAATTTCGTCCCCCTGCTCGACGGGCTGGAAGCGCGCGGCCTCGTCACCCGCGACCGGATGGAGAGCGATCGGCGCGCCTTCGCCCTCTTCCTGACCGCAAACGGCACAACCCTGCTCGCGCGGGCCGAGGCGGCGATCGCGCACCATGAGCAGCGGCTTGCCCTCGCGCTCGGCGAGGCCGGCAAGCCAACCCTGCTCGCGCTTCTGGCGCAGCTCACCGCGACCGCGCGAGGCACGCCCTCACCTCATCAGGAATAGGCGCGGCCCGGAGGGGCTTCGGCCCCTCGGGATCGCGCCGGGTCCAGACCCGCGTCTCCTCGCCTTCGACGGCACACGCCTCCCCGTCGAACAGCGCGTGACGAATGCCGAAACTCGAGCGGCCGAGGGCGGTGACGGACGACTCGATACGAACGGTGGCGCCGAAACTCAGCGCCGTAAGAAACCGCGCGCGCGTGTCGACCATCGGGAAACCGGCAATGCCAAAGCGCGCCAGCATCGCCGCCTTGTCGATCCCTAGCGCCGCCTGAAACAACAATGCGGTCGCGGTATCGAACATCGCGAAATAGCGCGGATAGAACACGATGCCGGCCGGGTCGCAATCGCCCCATTCGATGAGGCGGGTCATGGTATTGACGAACATGCCGGCTCAAACCTCGGCATTTTCGACCAAAAGGGCGATACCTTGGCCGCCGCCGATGCAGGCCGAGGCGATGCCGAAGCGCACCCCCGCGCGCTGCATTTCGCGCGCCAGCGTCAGCGTCAGGCGCAGCCCGGTCGCGGCCAGCGGATGGCCGATCGCGATCGCGCCGCCATTGACGTTGAGCCGCGCTTCATCGAGTTCGAGCGCGCGGGCGCAAGCGAGCACCTGCGCGCCGAACGCCTCATTGATCTCAACGCGGCCGATCGCATCGAGCGAAAGCCCCGTGCGCGCAAGCAGCGTCTCGATCGCCGGCACCGGGCCGATCCCCATGATCTCGGGCGCACAGCCGATCGCAACCCCGGCGACCAGGCGCGCAAGCGGCCGTCGCACGGCGAGCGATTTCCGCCCGATCACCGCTGCCGCTGCGCCATCGACGATCGCCGAACTATTGCCGCCGGTCTGCACACCCCCGAACGCCGGCGGCAATTTTTCGAGCACGGCGCGTGGCGATGGCCGCACATGGGTGTCGAGGCTCACCTCGGCAACCCCGCGCGCGAGCCGAATGCCGCGATCATGAAGACCGTCGCGGGCAAAACTCTCGCTCACCACGGGAACGATCTCGCCGGCGCGAAATTCCGCAGCCGCGATCGCGCGTGCAAAACTTTGGGCAGCGAACCGATCAACCTCGGCACGCGGAATGTCATAGCGCAGCGCCAGGGCCTCGGCGGTTTCGCCCATGGTCTTGCCCGGCGCCGGATCGAGCAGTGCCTCCCAAAGAAAATCCTTGAATTCGACTTGCCCCATGCGAAACCCGCCGCGATGGGTGTAGGCGGCGATGGGGTTGCGGCTCATGCTTTCAGAGCCGACGCAAAGCGCCGCATCCAGGCCGCGATGGGTGATGGCGTCCGCCCCTTGCATCAGAGCTTCGATCCCGGTGCCGCAGACACGCTGGACGAGATGCGCCGGTGTCGCCTGCGGCAAGCCGGCATAGAGCCCGATATGACGGGGCAGCATATAGGCATCGAAACTCGCCTGCGCGACCGAACCCGCGACCACGCTGCCGATCGCCTCCGGCGTAATCCCGGCGCGCGCGATCGCCTCACGCGCCACCTTGATCCCGAGATCGGTCGGCGAGACCAAAGCGAGCGCGCCATTGTAATCGACGAAGGGCGTGCGCGCGCCATCGAACAGCCAGACATCCGGCCAGGATGCGAAAAGACCTTGGCTCATGCAGCGAATTCCTCAACGGTGATGATGTCCGGGGATGCGGGCTCGGCATAGAGGCGATCGATCAGCGCGGGGCGGTTGCGCAGGATCGCACGCTGATTGAGCGAGCCTTTATCGGTGATCTCACCGGCATCGACAGAGAGCGGATCGGTGAGAAACGCAAGCCGCGCGACCCGCATCGAGCTTCCCGGATAGTCGCGCGCAAACGCGGCAAGCCGACGCGCGATCTCGGCGCGGATGGCCGCGTCGTCTGCGTATTCGGCGCGTTCGGGAAGCGCGAGCACCGCGATCGCATCACGATCGGGGGCGGCGATCACGACATCGCGGACATGCGGCGCGAGACGTTCGAGCAACAGCGCCCGGAGCCGCCCGACATGCACCCAGGTGCCGCTCGAAAGCTTGAAATCCTCGGCGATCCGGCCATCGAAACGAAACCCGTACGCGGGCGTTTCGGGATCGATCCAGTCGAGCGCATCACCGGTGCGATAAAATCCCTCCTCATCGAACGCCGCACGGGTTTTCGCCGCATCCCGCCAATAGCCCGGCGTGATGCTCGGCCCGCGCAGGCGCGCTTCCCATTTTCCTTCGACCTTGGCGAGTTTCAGTTCGACACCCGGCGCCGGCACGCCGACCATCCCCGAGCGTGCGTGCGAGGGATGACAGCAAAGCGCGAAGGGCGCGGTTTCGGTCGCGCCAAGCCCGGTCAGCATGGTGACACGCCGGCCAATCGTTGCGATCGCGAGGTCATCGAGCAAATCCCAGACATGCTGCGCAAGCGACGCCCCGGCATAGAAAAACAACGCTGCCCGGCTGAAGAATCGCGCCCGCAGCGCCGCATCGTCGCGGCAGGCGAGCGCGATTTCCTCCCAGCCCTTGGGGACGTTGAAATAAACGTTGGGGGCGATCTCGCGGAGATTGCGCAACGTGGCGGCGATCCCGCCCGCCACCGGCCGCCCGTCATCGATGTAAAGCGAGCCGCCATTATAAAGCGCGATACCGAAATTATGGTTGCCGCCGAAGGTGTGGTTCCACGGCAGCCAGTCGAGCAGCATTGGCGGTTCGTCGCCTAGAAAGCGCATCACCGAGAGGATCATCGCCTGATTGCTGCACAGCATGCGCTGGGTGTTGATGACCCCTTTGGGAAGATCGGTCGAGCCCGAGGTGAACAGAAATTTCGCGATCGTCTCTGGCCCGACGCGTTCGGCCGCCGCCGCGACCGCCGCACCAGAGCGGGTTGCGAGGAGATCGGCAAAGAGCGAAATCGCGCGCCCGGGCGGCGGGTTGCGCGAGACGACGATCTCGCTGCCCGCCGCCGCGATCGCCAAGGCTGGGGCAAAGCGGGCGCCGTCCTCGGCAAAGACGAGACCCGGGGTGAGCAGCGCGAGGATGTGGCGAAGCCGCGCGAAATCCCCGCCGGAGGTCGAATAGGCGACCGAAATCGGCGCGTACGGCACGCCGACATGCTGCGCTGCAAGGCCGAGAAGCGCGTGATCGATGCCGTTGCCAGAAAGAATGGCGATCGGCCGATCGGGCGAGAGATCGCGATCGAGCAGCGCCTGGCCGAGCGCCGTGACCGCCGCCAGTGTCTCGGCATAGGTGATGCGCCGCCAGCCGGCGCCGTCTTGTGTGCGCTCGGCAAGAAAGACGCGATCAGGCGCGAGCTCCGCCCAGTGTTCGAGCCGCGCCGTCAGCCGCGCCGGATAGGGGCCAAGCGGCGTTTTTGCCCGCGCCCGGATGGTGCCATCGGCGTCCCGCGTGATCGCCATCTCAGGCACCGCGAGCCGGACCGGGACCACCGAAATCGCCATTTTGTTTCCTCCGTTTGGGTCGTTGCCCGTGCGCCCGCTCAGCGCGTGCCGAGATCGCTCATGAAGGCGGACTTGGCGCGATCTTCGCCGCCCGCCCTTCGAGAAACGCCCGCAGACGAGATTTGGCCTCGTGATCCGCAGCAGCGATCGCCGCCATCAGGCTTTCGGCGAGAAAACCCGCTTCGCGGTCACTCTCGGCGATGCGCGGCAAGGCGTGCAACACCGCGAAGTTGGTAAGCGGCGCGTTGTTGGCGATTTTCGCCGCGAGATCGAGGGCCAGCGCGAGCCCGGCGCCATCATCGACGAGGTAATTCGAGAGTCCGATCGCCTGACCCTCCTCGGCGCTGAAAACCCGGCCGGTCAGCATCATGTCGGTCATGCGCGAAAGCCCG